>CAZUZW010000060.1:0-10745 GCA_964624855.1 uncultured Vicinamibacteraceae bacterium | reverse complement strand
CAATTTGTCTCACTTGCTGACACTTGGGGCAGCTGGTTCCTCGCGGCCGCTGCCTTCACACCTATTCCATTCAAAGTTGCCACAATCGCCTCTGGAGCAATAGAAATGCCATTTGCTCCATTCCTCACGATTAGCCTATTTGGTCGGGCCACACGGTTCTTCCTCGTAGGTACCACGTTGCGAATATTAGGACCACCTGTTCGACATGCACTGGAGAAACATTTCGACCTGGCCGCGCTATTGTTCTTTGTGCTCTTCGTCGGCGGCTTTCTCGCACTACGACTCTTCTAACCGATGACGGTTTCTCTAATTCCTAGTCTCTCGTGCGCTTCTATCGACTGTTCCGCTCACCCACCTTCTGTATTCGTCAAAACTGTCCCTAGTCTCCAACACTACTAACTCTGGTAACTCATAAGGATGCAGTGACCCAATTCGTTCTTTGAGCCTCGTAAGACAGTCGCTCATTGTCTTAATCACCACAGGAATTTCAACGGTTTCTTCGATTCGACCCTGCCATTCATATGTAGACCGACACGCCGAGTATCTTTGAACACACGCTGCTAACCGCTCTTCAACCAGTGTCCTGCAGAACGCCGCAACGTCCCCATCGCCAGGAAATGTGGTCAAAACCACGACGAGTTCATTTCGATTGTCTCTAATCATTTCAATCCTTCACGCCGAAACTATGGCCGTGCCGCTAGACAGGAATCAATCTCCGTAAACAAAGGCCTAATCGGTTATGAAACGCTCTAGAATTCGACTTAAACGGCAACATCCCACGTTTCTCTCAGAACCACCTCTGTGGTTTCGTCGGGTCGTTCACTTGGTTCTCTGTTCTATCGGGGCCATTCTGATCATGAATACCCTCGCTGGTAACAACGGCCTCTTTGACTTGTTAAGCACCAAGAACAATCACGCCGTTCTACTTGCAGATTTGTCTAGACTACGAGCAGAAAACGACTCTCTTCGACAGACGGCAAAACGACTTCAAGAGGATCCGCGAGCTATCGAAGAAATTGCAAGAGACGAACTAGGCCTAATTAAACCGGGTGAACGACTACTAATATTCACAAATGATCACCCCAAACATTCAAATATCGCTAAGAAGAGCGCACCCTGAACCCGAGGAAATAGGTCCTTAGCGACGTAGCTCGTTGACCATTATTTAACTCACATGGTACCATCGTTGGTTCGTGCGGTTACAATGACGCGGGGTGGAGCAGTCCGGTAGCTCGTTGGGCTCATAACCCAAAGGTCGGGGGTTCAAATCCCCCCCCCGCAACCAACCCTTATAAACATTGGAGAAAACAGCGATCGGGCGATCGTTATTGGGAAAAGTGCGCCCATTGTGCGCCCATTTGTTTGGAATCCTACGCAACACAGCGTAACGGAAGGGCTTATGAGACGACGCCACTCTGCTTCAATTGTTTAATCAACTCTTCTGGGACACCGGCCTCAGTCAATATTTCGTCTGTATGCTGTCCCAGTAACGGAGCAGGACGACCAGGGCGAAGAGGCGTCTCTGAAAGTTTTAAGGGTGTCCCTAGGGTCCGAATCTCACCTAGTGTCTCGTGTTCCGTGGCTACGACCATTTCACGAGCCTTCATATGAGGGTCGTCTACCACATCCGCGTAAGAATTGATGGGGCCACAAGGTATACCATTGGCATCCAGTAGTTCCAGCCACTCGGAGCTGTCTCGGCGCACCGTAATTGCCTCGACCTTGTCGGCAAGTACTCGATGATTCTTTACTCTGTCAGCGTTACTACCGTACTTTGGATCGTTTGCCCACTCAGGATGTTCCAACAATTCACACAGACGCAGAAAAAGCCTGTCGTTTGCCGCGCCAATCGTTATGAATCCATCGGCGCAGCGAAAGGCTTGATATGGGGCACTCATTCGATGAGCCGATCCGAAGGGTTGCGGTGTCCGTCCAGTTTCAAAGTACTCGGTTGCCTCCCAGATTGACAAAGCCAGACCTGATTCCACCAAAGATGTGTCAATTTGTTGCCCGACACCAGTCTTTGTTCGATGGTGGAGGGCTGCGAGCACACCTCCTAACGCAAACAATCCAGCACCTAAATCTGTCAACGGCACTCCCGCCTTCACCGGAGACCTCCCTGATTCACCGGTTACTGACATGATTCCAGAAACGCCCTGAGCAATCAGGTCGAACCCACCCTTATGAGCCGCAGGTCCCGTTTGGCCATATCCAGAGATTGATGCGTATATTACATCTGCGTTCTCAGCTCGAAGACTCGGGTAATCGAGACCGAATCGTTTCATTACTCCTGGTCTATAGTTCTCAATGAAAATGTCGCAGCTTAAAGCCAGACGTTTTACGATTTCAGCACCTTCGGGTTTTTTTAAATCGACCACCACGCCACGCTTCCCTCGATTAACCGCGTTAAACGCGGCCGAGTCAGTTCCTGGGTGCTCACCCCAATGCCGGGTCGTGTCTCCACCCGGCGGCTCGATCTTGATCACATCAGCGCCCATATCACACAGTAACATTGCACAGAATGGCCCAGCCATCACCTGTGTCACGTCCAAAACCTTGATTCCATGTAGTGAATGTTTCATCGTTAACTCTGCAATAAGGAGAACCCGTGTCTAGCCCTCATACGATCTATGAACAAGATGGACCTCTCGCATTTCTAACCTTCAATCGGCCCGAAGCGCGTAACGCCATGACGTGGGACATGTATCAGGCTGTGGTCGAATGCTGTAAAACCATCGAAAATGATACCGCTGTCAAACTCTTGATTCTCCGTGGAGCTGGAGGAAAGGCGTTCGTGGCTGGCACCGATATTAGTCAATTTCGAACCTTCACTTCTCCCGAGGCGGGTCTTGAATATGAACATCGCCTCGACGAAGTAATCAATCGGCTCGAGTCGGTCAGTAAACCAACAATCGCTCAAATTGATGGCGTTACGACTGGAGGAGGTTGCGCGTTGGCCGCTGCTTGTGATCTTCGAATATGTACGCCGACCTCTCGGTTTGGCGTACCAATTGCTCGCACTCTCGGGAATTGCTTGTCCGCGGCTAACCATAGTCGGTTTCTGAACCTCATTGGACCAGCCAGACTCAAAGATCTCATCTTCACCGGTCGCATCGTCGACGCTGAAGAGGCTCTGGCTATTGGCATGGTAAACAGAATTGTCGATGCCGAACAATTGGATATAGCAACCCGAGAATTGGCTACCAGCATTACCGCGAACGCTCCTCTGACAATCAGAGCGACCAAGGAAATGATTCGACGAATTCAAGCTAATGACCACCTATCTTCAAACGCCACTCAAGACTTGATTACGATGTGTTACACCAGTAATGATTTTAAAGAGGGCGTTGATTCATTTCTCACAAAACGTAAACCGCATTGGACGGGGTCATAACTTTTAAGCCTGACGCGTTCTATTTAACCTAATGCCCCTTACCAGAATCCCTACGAAGGACGCCCTCCACCAGGCTTCTCAGTCGCTCAGTCTCCACTCTCACATCCCCCGACAGATGCACGCGAATTACCCGTCGTTCCAGGCGATTCAGGACTGCTAAGTCACCGAGCGCTTGAGCAGTTCCAGCTTGTCCAAAACTGTAACTCCGACCCGGAATCATTAGATCCCGTGGCGAATCAGACGTTATCTCCAAAAAGACCCCAGAATTTGCACCCCCTTTGTGAGACTGACCCGTAGAATGAAGAAATCTGGGACCGAATTGAAGGGAGGTTGCTATGAGTTTCGCGTCACGTATAGCATGTCTTAGGACCTGCAGAATCTCTTGATTCTCTCTGTTCATTTCCACATACGCCAGAACTGCGAAATAATCTCCCGCGCCAATTCTGTCAAGATGCAAAGCAAGCACGTCCTCTATACTGGCGTTGTCAATAGAATCAATTCCCAGAGCTTCGGCATTACCTTCGTCAACAAACACTGACAAACCACCAAGCGTATCCACGCACTTCAACTTGTTCTCTGGAAAAGTGCCATCCTTTGTGTAGCTTTCAGTGAAACGAAGGGTCTCCTGTTTAGTCGCCTCAACATCGGGTTGATTAAAAGGATTCACACCCAATATTGACGCAGCAACGGCCGTACCAAATTCCCAGCGAAAGAACTCCGATCCTACGTCATAGCCGTCCCGAAGGTGCATCTCAACTACTGGTTTACCTGCCCTCCGTAGAGACGTTATTCGCTCATCTAGATCAAGCTCAGGTGACAGTGTGTCCCTCAGGTACACGAACAGTCGATCATGCCCATACACCGAAGGGTCGCCCAGGATTTCCTCTCCAACCGGAACGAGTCCCGTCCCTTCCTTTCCAGTCGACTCTGCCAACATTTGCTCTATCCAAGCACCAAGTCCATGAAAGCGCTCTGACGTCACCAAGGTCAACTTATCAAGCTCATTTTCAGCAGCAATTGCCATTGTGATGCCGAGCACAACTCCCGGATTCTCGTCTACTGGAATCTCCGCCGTGCAACGATCCCTCATACCTCTCGCCCGCCCTAAGATCTGAAGAACATCTATACCTGCGGCCGCGGCTGGAACCAATCCAAAACTCGAGAGGGCTGAAAATCGCCCGCCGACTTTTGGCAAACCGTGAAAGACGTGTGCGAACCTTTGGGCTATTGAGAATTGGTCAAGTTCGGAACCAGGGTCAGTGATCGCAAGAAATTGACTTCCAGGATCAGAGTTGCCACTCGAAGAACAGACGAGCTGAAGAAAGTATTGCATGAGGCTATGCGTCTCAAACGTTCTTCCCGATTTACTCGAAACAATGAAAAGTGTTTGGCTTAACGCCAACCGGTCTCTGACAGAACGAATCTGGCAAGGGTTTGTTGAATCCAAGACATGGAGCTTCGGATACGAAACATCAATGTCGATGCTACGAGCCATAGCTTCCGCACCCATGCTGGACCCCCCCATGCCCAGCAGCACGACATTCTCCACTGCTTGTCCACCAATCCGTGATGGAACTAAAGCGAGGTTTTTCTCAACCTCCGCGTCACTAGGAATCTTCAGCCACCCAACCCAGTCAGCTTCATCCTCCCCGGTCCACAGAGACGGGTCGCCTGACCAGAGACGGCGAAGTTTCTCCTCTCTCTTCCATTCACCAAGCTTCCGCTCAATATCTTCTGTCAAATCCGTCGGCCACATTCCGTATTCACCTACCCCTGAAACGTTCAAACAAGAACCATCCTATCCGACGCAATATGCCTGCATACTAACTTCTGCCCAACTCCTGGAGCCCGACAGGCGCCTCAAACACATACCATAACAATCTATCGCTGCCGGCATTCTGAACCACATTAGAATAGATCGTTCATGCGAGACATTTCTTGACAGTTATTGAGCTAGCCAAATACCTCAAAACGGCCCAGAACATCACGGTACTCACCGGCGCGGGCGTTTCCGCCGAAAGTGGTGTTCCGACTTTTCGTGGCCCAGAAGGCCTATGGAAAACCCACCGTCCAGAAGAATTAGCCACGCCGGAAGCTTTTATGCGTGACCCTGAACTCATCTGGGAGTGGTACGACTCGCGAAGACGTCTGGTTGCGAAATGTCAGCCGAATGCCGCCCACATTACACTCGCCGCGTGGAGTCGGACCTACCCTAAATTCAGCCTAATTACGCAAAATGTCGACGGCCTTCATGAACGAGCCGGGACAAACACTACAATCAGATTTCACGGTTCTATCTGGGAATTATGCTGCTGGAATCGCTGCTCATCTTCGCCGGAACGTTGGACCGACGAACAAGTTCCGCTGTCGCCCATTCCACCCCTATGTCCATCGTGCGGACACCTTGCCAGACCTGGCGTCGTTTGGTTTGGTGAATCCATCGACAGAAATGTATTAACCCGTAGTCACGCTTCCACAGATTGTGACGTGTTCCTCACAATCGGAACGGCCGGGCTAGTTTATCCTGCTGCATCTCTAACAAAAGAGGCTAAGCTCCATGGAGCACTGACCATTGAGATCAATCCTGAAGATACCCCGCTTACTGAAATTGTCGATGCGAGATTTAAAGGTTCTGCCGTCCAAATGCTTACCGACATAGAAAACATCAAGAGTAGTAGTTAGCTTTTAAAGGAAGACGAAGTCGAAAGTTAGTCCACAGAGGATCGCTTTATCATTCGGTTCAGTTCAGCAAGTCCATCACTCAGGCGAACATCGAATCGATCTGGATAGTGAAAACTTCTCACGCCTTTCTTCAGTGCCTCCACAGACTTTCGACATCTCTCCTGGACTGTTCTAACGGACTCACCAGGTTTAACTTTCTGCCCATCCTTCATCACACATTCCAACAGGGGTACTCCTCCCTTGGGCGGCGGCTCATCAAACAGACTCAGAACATCGTAGGCAGCATAATCGTCACGGTAGACCCGCCAGACCTGTTTTCGACCAGGCCAGGTCGCCTTTTTCGAACTGTACTTCGCTCTGGGCAATGGTCGACCGTTTCGAACTACCTCTACCAACTTGTAGACACCGGACAGTGAAGCGGCATCCGGCGATGCACTCAATGCCGCACCAACCCCGAATGCATCGATCGGGGCGTTCGCGGCGATCAAGTCTGAAATTCGATATTCATCCAAATCACCGCTCGCAATAATTTTGACCTCCTGCTTGCCTCCTGCATCAAGTAACCTTCTGGATTCACGGCTAAGCTGAGCTAAATCTCCACTATCGAGCCGAATGGCTGAGGGCACCAGCTCTTCAGAGACAATCATCCTCACGGCCTTCAATGTGTCGTAGGTATCTACTAATAACACACTCGTCTTCCCATAAAGCTCTGAATATCGATGGAATGCATCTCGCTCGGTCTCATGGGCTAAGACCCAAGAATGAGCCATCGTTCCAGATACTGGAATGCCGTAATCCATTCCGCACTCAAGTTGAGAACTACCTGAACAACCTCCAATAAACCCTGCCCTGGCTCCCAACTTTCCCGCTTCAGCACCGTGAGCTCGGCGCGCTCCAAATTCCATAACGGGCCGTCCTGCAGCGGCGTCCACAATCCGTCGAGCCTTCGTAGCGATCATGGATTGAAATAGGACAACCGACAAGAGAGTCGTCTCAATCAACTGCGCCTCTGGGAGCGACCCAATCACCTGCAGCAGCGGCTCCATACCGAACACCACTTGCCCCTCCGGAATGGCCCACACCTCGCCCCTGAAACGGAATTCAGGTAAATACTCGTCAAAAAAACTGTCCGGTGCCGACGCCAGGACCGGCAACTGGCGAAGATAATCAATCTCGTCTCTATTAAACTTGAGCTCTTCTAGGTAATCTAATACCTGTTCTAGGCCAGCGGCGACGGCATAACCTCGGCTGCTCGGAAGTTCACGCAGTGAAAGTTCGAAACAGGCAGGCTCATCTTTCCCGAGCGCTTGATAACCGGCTACCATCAAGACTTCATAAAAATCGGTGGATAAAGACGTTGGCATCGGTTATTAAATGTAACATCAGACCCTAGAAGTTGGCTCAAACAATCATTGAGATTCGGAAGGTACTTTGAAACAAATAAGCTGTTAGTCTCAAATTATCGCTCTTCTTAGTTCCATGAATAGTAACTCTCGTCCTGCTCTTCTAGTCGTTGACGTCCAAAACGATTTCTGTCAAGGCGGCACACTTGCTGTGCCGGACGGAGATTTAATTCTGCCTTCTCTGAACCGACTAATTGCCCTATGTTCTCAACTCGGATATTCCGTCTTCGCAACTAGAGACTGGCACCCCGCCGACTCGCAGCATTTTCTTAAATGCGGGGGCATGTGGCCTGTTCACTGTGTAGCCGGCACACCGGGGGCCGAATTTCATCCACATCTAGAGCTACCGGCAGATACCGTCATCGTGTCCAAGGGGCAATCCCGTCTGTCAGACGGCTATTCCGCTTTTAATGGGCGTACTTCGACCGGTGTGCGATTCCGCAACGAATTGGCCAACCGCGAGATTGGAAAGATCTACGTGGCTGGCCTAGCCACGGACTACTGTGTCCGCCAATCCGTATTGGACGCTCTTGGAATAGGCTTGAAAGTGACTCTTGTAACGGATCTAATAGCCGGGGTTGACCGAAACCCTGGTGACGTAGAGCGAGCTTTAAGCGAGATGACCGCAGCCGGCGCACATTTCACCACTGCGGCTGAAATCCAGGCCAAGACAGCTCAGTTTAATTCCCTGTGAAGGGACTCGGGCCGCCGCTAAATGTGTATAAATAGTCTCGAATAGACTCGATCTGACGCACCGCATCTGTATCAAACTGCGGATAAAACGAACCCGGATACTCTGTCCAAAACATCGGCATCCTTGTCCCCGGTTGAATTTCAAGAGGAGCACGAAGCCAATCAACCACCCAGTCTGGCTGCAGTCTCTCTCGGGCCATCCGAAGGTCTGGAGCTAAATTATCTGTCGGCTGATCATCGGGTATCGTGTCTAGAACATGACACTGCTGGCACCGAAGAAGATCAAATAACTCTTCCCCCGTATTAACCACGTTTGCAGACGGAGTCAGATCGTGGGTCCTAAACGGTCCCACACTTTCTGAAATGGCAGCAAAGTAATCTATCGTCGTGTTCCAATGCGGATCGTCCAAACCAAACGTCGGCATCCTGACATCCAGCCACGGCCGTATGGTAATTGGCTCACGAACGAAAGCGTATAACCATTCTGGGCGCACCTTGGCTCCCTCCGGTGTCAACGTCGGCGGAGCCAAGGATGGATCACCGACTACATCAACATAATCTCCACCGTCGCCCTCAATCTCATGACAACCCACACAGTTCCGTCGACGAACTAGATTTCGCCCCTCTCGTAGAGCGTCATTGCGTGCTGAGCCAGGCCAATGCGAACCAACTGGTTGGACCTCCGCTTGAAAACTCATGATCGCCGTCGCCAACAGTGTCGTCTCTTCTTCACTGAAACCAAAATTCGGCATCCGTAGTCTCTCGAGTGGCTGCAGCACTCTACTACGATCAAATATCCGCGGCGCGCGCAACTTTTGCTTAAACCAGTCAACCTTCGTGTGCGGAATTTCGTGTACAAATGCGAAATCGAGTCGCTGGACGAGTTTGCTGCCCTCCTCGGACAATTCGATTCCGATTGGCTGGGTGTCCTCAAATCCGGCGATGGTGTGGCAACTGTAGCAACCGTAACGACCAATCGCTCGCCGGCCAAGCTCGAGTTGCTGCTCTTCTGGTGTCATTGCAGCCACCGTCGCTACAGCCTCTTCCGTCGGTACCACTGACCGGAGATAATCCGTTAAAGTGTCGGTCACGACACTCTGGTCGTAGGAGGCGCGAGGACCAGAACCGGCCGGACCATCCAAGCCGGCAAGATAGGCGGCCACGTCCGCGACTTCTCCGTCGGTAAGGCGCATATCCGGCATATATGTATCTGGGCTGAAGTGTGTCGGGTCACGGACCCAGTCAAACAGCCACTCGTAACTGGTTTTGCCGGCGATATTCTGAAGTGGTTGCCCGAAGGTCCGGCGCGGACCAGCCTCCAAACGTCCTTCATCGCCATTGATATGACATGCCAGGCATCCCACTGACTCGACAATCTCTTGTCCCCTCGCCGCGTCGCCACGTGGAGGTGAGTCGACCACAAATTCATGGTCCTCTGAATTTGCAAATAGGTACGCCACTACAGCATCGATCTCAGCCTCGTTCCTCGGTGCATCCTCCGGCGCGTTCGTGTTCCCGTTGTACCAGATGCGCGGCATCCAGGTACTAGGTTTCATTTCACGAGGCTCTCGAATCCAGTTCGCTACCCAATCTTCGTCTAGTTTTGCATCGATCCTTGACAGGTCAGGACCAGGCTTACGCAGGTCAGTAAATCCCTCCGTATTGTGACAGGCATAACAGCCGGCTCGTTCGTACAACCCGTAGGCCAGACTGAGCTTTGGACCCTCAGGAATAAATACCGACTCTTGATGACATTTCGCACACGATGCCTCCGTCATATCGGCCGGCAGCATTGGATAGTCCCACAAGTGAGGCACATGCCAATCATGCTCCTCTTCCCACGCGTGCATTTGATCGGAATCGACCGGTGTGTGCGAAGAATATTCAAAATTAATCGACTGCCCCATTCCCTCGTGGCAGACCGTGCAGCCGAATTCTCCCAACGGATGGGAAGACGCGCTACCGACGTAAGCCGACAAATTCGGGTGGGTCGTGAATGGCTGCGGGTACTCCTCATAACCTTCACGATCGATAGCCAAATGACAGCTCGTACAACGATCCATCTTCGCCACACGCGTAAAATTCACGTCGTCGACGATCCCTGGTGTCAGAACCTGCTGAACCGTGATCGTCGGCGCCATAAAATCCAAGAGAGGCGCGTTTAACACGTAATCATTGATAACGCTTGGCGCCAAGTCATCCAATCGGGTTTGGAGTCGGCCCGTTTCGAACGTCATCGTGCCGATTTCCCCGTCTATCTCGCCAACTCGCCTCGTAAATTCACCAATTTGAGCTCTCACTCCATCTCGACTCGCAGTCAGCTGCTCAACCTGGAGGCCAAGATCCAGCCAGTGTTGATACATCTCATCGATTTCAGGACGAACTTCAGCTGCACCCTCCGGGTCCGCTTCTTGTAATTCCTCGAACTCATAACGCTCTACGTCATATTCAGCCTTAGTAAAAATATAATCCTGATTAACTCGAAACAGGTCGGCCTCGATTACTTCAAGGTCAGCTTGTAATGCGTCGATCTGTGTTTGGTTCGACGCCAACTCCTGTTCAGCTGTCACTCG
>CAZUZW010000059.1:0-15444 GCA_964624855.1 uncultured Vicinamibacteraceae bacterium | reverse complement strand
ATTCGGAAGCCCCTCACCCGTAATCGGATTCACGCCCATGGCCGAGCTACTCTCCTCAGAGGCCATCTCGGCCGGTGCTTCAGATTCCCCAGCGCATGACGCGAGCATGGCAGTGCTCGCAAAGACAAAGATCAGGAGACGCAACGATGACATAAATCCCTCCCAGGAAGATTCGGTGATATTGCTCTCTTACAAAGTCGTTTGGCAGTCAACAAAAAAGGGATCCTCACCTTTCCCACTCACGCAGGCAAAGGAAGGATCCCTTTTACGAAATTCGTAAACTAAGAACCGACTACTGTCCGGGCTCGGTCGGATCGCGCCCGTCAGACGGAGCACCCGTTCCGGAAGAACCAAGAAACAGTTTCCGCCCATCAGGGAATGTCAGGTCTCGACCGTTCATTTTGTCAGAACCGTCTTTCGCCTGATACCCGTCAATGACGATCTCCGTGCCTGGAGCGAGCGAGTCCTGAGTGAATCCACGACGGAACAGAGTGTTCGGTGTTCCACCTTCCACCATCCACACTGTCGTGGAACCATCGTCGTTAGTCACTTCGACGTGAACCCATGAATGCGGATTAATCCACTCCATTTTCACCACGGTGCCTTCCATGTGGAGAGGTCGATTGGCATCAAATTCAGCCGAAAACGCATGATGCGCTATCGCTGGAACCGCCAACGCACCGCCCAACACCAGCCCCAAGCCCACAACCACGATCGTTACTTTCGTCTTCATCAGTCTGGCCTCCTGCATACAGACAAAATCAAGTTCACTTATTTTACACCAGCATTTACAAAATTTCTACAATCCTCAAAACCAACTTTTCTACTTTATTGAGGAGCTTCCGGCACAGAATCCCTATTTGAACCGTAGCCACTCGCACGATAACTTGGCGTCAAATCTGGGTCCTTACGAAGGTGCCCATACATCAGTTCCTCTGCAAATTCGACACACTTGAACTCCAACAATTGCATGTTTTCGTCAATCCGTCGATATAGCGGGAAACGAATCTGCCACGGCCGGGTATAGACCTCAGGATCCTCAATGGTCGCCTCATACATCAGGTGATTCTCACTGAGCGCGGTGTATCGTTCGACAACTTGAAGCTGGTCACTATGATGATTACCGGAGCTATCCAACCATGTATCGGGCACCTGGTCAGTAACGTCAATGACGAGAGTTTCCCCGTCCCAGCTACCACGCGAGTGTCCCATCCAAGTGTTGACAGGGCTCTCCATGTCAGGTCGGTCCATGTAAACAATGCGACTAGAACTTGCAAACTCGTACGCCATCAAAACGTATTCAGGCGTCTGGACAATCTGAAATGGATACGGCATGTAGTTCGCACGAGGAACACCCGGCATATAACATTTCACCGCGGGATCCCTGTCGAGCCAATATTCCAAATTTTCCTGCTGCTGTGCACGTGCTGCTGCAGTGTAGGGAATTTCGCCACCAACCACGATCCCTAAGCCACCTGGGATCGCGCCAAGCGCTGCCATTTCAACGACCGGGCCCGGCCTCGCGGCATGCCCTTCGATATCATGGTGCGATGCTCCAATCGCCTGCCAAATCCCATTCAAATTCGGGCGACCGTCAGCTGTTCGCTCAGCTCGATAGTCAGTGGACTGACCGGAAGCCGGCTGAGCTACGATCATGAAAGTGGTCGCCAGCACAGCCGCCACAACCGCCAAAATTCCGTATCGAAAAAATCCTTGTGTCCTCGTGCTCATTACAACCACCCCTCCTTCAGACTTGTGATCAAAGCTCCTGGACGCGCAGCAGTATACCGCAAATAAACGCTTTAAAAGCAACTTCTATCTAACTAGTTTACCCGTTCCAACTTTTCACGTTCTCTCGTTGCTCAATTTTGCACTAGGCAAAATACGATTCCCTTAGGGGACCGCCCGCAGAAAACAGCAGCGTTCCGCTAAGGACCAGCCTCTTGCACACGGCCACGATCTGCATCGCCTACCCAATATAACTGGTGACAGCTATCACAAGAATTGTAGACCGTCGCCGAAACCTCATAAATCGCGTCAACGTTCTGGCTCTCGGCAGCCTCAACTGCGAGCATACCCGCCGCAACCATGCCTTGAGACATCTGCATCCAAGTATCCTGGTCTCTCGCGCGTCCGTCCATCATAAGCAGATTCGCTGACTCCGTCAGCATCATCGCACCACTCACCACAGCTGCCCACTCTTCATCGGATTCCGGCTGCCAACTATCAGTGACTATCTCGCCGTCTTCTTCGCTGACAATCGTCCCAACCGAATCCCAAACTACGTCTGCTGCTGGATCTATGATTGTTCGCATAAGTTGACCGACATCAGCCACCGGCCGAAATGGCGATTCCGGAGGGGCAGGCTCACCGGCACAGCCCGTTACTAGAACACTTCCGACCAACAACATCCATACGCCCACTCGCATGATTCCTCCTGCGGACCAATTAACTCCAACTTAAGGCTAAGTTCGTAACATCAATAAGTCTTGCCTAGTGTCAATTGAGTGTCCATAGCGTCAACGAAGATACATCTTTTATGTAGATACGATTACCCTGTAACGTCGGTTGTGCCCAGGTTGCACTTGTTGCCACATCGTATCGTGTCACCGGATCGAACCGGCTACGGCTCCCACGCAACACAAGCAGTTCGGCGTCGTCTTCTAATGAGACGATTGTGTTGCCCACACCCAGAATCGACGCATTATCTGCCTGACGAGGATCACTCGTCCACAACACCTCTCCTGTTTCGAGGTCTAAACCAAAATATTGTCCGCTATTCAGATGCGAGAGACCATACAACACATTCTCCACAACCACGCCATTAGTCATATGTAGCGACACCTCGTCGTTGTGCCAAATATCTTCAGTGGTCCATGCGTTACCCTCACGCACAACGCGAAACAAGGTGATGCCGTTGCCACGACCTGCCTGAACAATCTGACCATTGTGGACCAATGGTGTCTGTGAGGTCGTCGTAGACTGTGTGACGAAAGGACGACTCCACAACAAGGCTCCAGTCTCCAGCGCCACACCGACCATGTGCTCCTGCGTAAATGTTACAACCTGGCGCACTCCCTCAAGGTCGACCACAATCGGAGATCCATATGCTGGGCCATCTCCATCCCAGTTCCATCGAACCGCCCCAGTAGCGACCTCAAACGCCGTCAACGCGCCGTCATCCTGACCTCCAATGTGGACAATCATTAGGTCTCCATCGACCAGTGGCGACATGGACGTGTGATACAGCGGCTGTACTGCAGGTGCGTCCATCTGCCACAGTTGCTCGCCTGTCTCAGCATCCCACGCTGTCACAATGCCACTCATGCCCAAAGTAAACAGCCGCCCGTCAGCATAGGTTGGTGTTGATTTAGGACCGGCACCGTGTCGGGCTGCCGCCGGTGTCAACTCAAACGGCGCCGCATATTCGGACCGCCAGATAACCTCACCCGTATCCATCTCAATGGCTAACATCACCTCATCACCGTCTTGCCGTGTGTACATATATAGACGGTCACCAACAATCACCGGAGTCGCATAACCGAGGCCAACATCAATCTTCCACTGTTCCTGTAACCCTTCCGGCCACGTGTCTGGAAGGTCAAATGCGGCCACCGCCCCATCACGGTTCGGTCCACGAAATTGCGTCCAATCTTGCCCAGCTGCAATCGGAACAGTCGCTACAAAGAGCATGCTGGCAAAAAATGAGGTGCCAAAAACATTTTTGAGCGTCATTGTGAGAAAAAGTATACCGCGGTGCGATGAAGAGAACCGCCTGCAATTCCGATAAAACCATTTAGAACCAGATGAATAAAACAGTCACGCCCCGCGCCTGGAAACAGTTCCTACTGTTACTAATTCACCAAAATACACAGCGTTGCAATCGGTCGTAGAGCTCATATGAAGAAAAACACTAGGTTGGTTAATTCATGGCATCTCGGGGATGTCATTCGGAAAATTCGTGAACAACAGGGGTTCACCGCGATATCTCTAGCCCGCAAAGCTGGTGTCGACGTATCAGACGTTCTCTTGTTAGAACAGCAGGGTCCAGAGGTTGAACATGTATCTGTCGCCCAATGGGGCGTGCTCGACCGAATTGCGTCAGTGTTCGGCGTTCCAAACGGCGCCACCCTCTATCGGCAAATCCCGGAGGCAAGAGACCAGGTCTCATCCGCTGCCTCGAACGAAGACCTGGCGGCGCATCGCCTATTGCCGTTCAAGAAACGTCACTGATCCAACTCACGAAAGAATGTTCGAATGTCATCGATCAAGAGGTCTGGCTGTTCAAGTGCCGCAAAATGGCCACCTTCCGGCATCCGCGTCCAGCGCACAATGTTGTAGTTCGCTTCCGCCCACTTCCGGGGAGTAAAGGAAATTTCTTCGGGAAATATCGCACCTGCAGTTGGTACGTCCACATACCCTACCGAATTCCGCGCTTGACGAGATTCGTAATAGATGCGGGCCGACGATGTCGCGGTGCCGGTAACCCAGTACAACGTCACATTCGTGAGCAATTCATCCTTCGTAAACGACCGTTCGATGTCTCCGCCATGATCACTCCAGCCATGAAACTTTTCAACGATCCACGCAGCCAATCCCGCAGGAGAATCGTTCAGGCCAACACCGACCGTTTGTGGCTTTGTTCCCTGAATTTCAGAATACCCGCGCCCAGTCGACCGAATTCTCAGTCGTTCTTCTCGTAAGGCCAACTCTTCTGCTGGCACACCCTCTTCAGGATTTTCCATGTCGGACGGAACTCCGCCAGTAACAAAATTCGAGTGCAGTCCTATCAATCGATCGCTGTATTTAAAGGCCAAGACACGACTGATAATGGCTCCCCAATCACCCCCTTGTGCACCATACGTCTCATAGCCTAGCCGGTCCATTAACCCAGCTAAAACATCGGCCATGCGTTCAGGGCTGTATCCGCGCTCTGTTGGCTTATCTGACAGACCGAATCCCGGGATAGAAGGAATCACCAGATGAAAGGCGTCACTTGGATCACCACCGTGGGACTCCGGGTCCGTCAGAGGACCGATAATCTGTGTGAACTCCGTGAACGATCCAGGCCAACCATGAGTCAAAAGCAGAGGCGTCGCATCTTCGACCGGGGAACGCTGATGGATAAAGTGGACATCAATACCATCCACCATCGTTCTAAAGTGATCGAATTCATTCAACGTTCGCTCTTGGGCTCTCCAGTCGAACTCATCCTGCCAATAGCTCAGTAGTTCTTCAAGATACGCGCGGTCGGTACCATAGTCCCAACCGGTGCCGGGAATCTGGTCTGGCAACCGTGTACGAGAGAGCCTTGCCTGCAGGTCCGCCAGAACCTCGTCGGGCACCTGAATCGTCAATGGCCGTATCGCATTGGGGTCAGTCGAACTCTCTAGCAACATCACCGGCACATCCTCCGCCATTAGCATCTCGTCACTGGTGGAACCCTCTCCGCCACAGGACATCATTCCCATGAGCGACGTAGCGGCCACGGCTGAAACTAACAAGAAAGACGACACCTTACGTGTCTGTATCACCATCTCAAACCCCCAAATAGACCGAACAGCCTTAAATAAAAAAGGGCTGAGCATCGCTGCTCAGCCCTGAAAACAAATTACCCAATACCCGCCCTAGTTCTGTGTGCCAGCTTCGTCTTCCAACCGAAGGTCGCGTTTATCAACCGAAAACTTCACCCAAGGAATAAGCATTTCGTCCCAGGTTTGTTCGCTCCAGTACACCTCTTTATCTGGAGCCGGATTATTACGATTTCTCACGCTGTTGTCATAATGCGCAATGGTTTTTAGGGTGCTTCCAGCCGGAATCTTCTTTGGCTCAACAAAGTCGTAGGCCAACTGCCAACCAGAGTCGTAGTTCGGCACGCTCAACAGAATTTCTTCCGCTCCGTCCGGATACGACACGAGGTAGGCCATGTCCTTGCCCCGAAAATGCATATGCGGCCACAAACCATACAACGTAATGTCTTCGCTCAGTGGCCACATGCTGGTAACTCTAAAATCGCCAGCCCCGGCCGGAATCAACGGTTGATGTGGAAGATTCGCGCCCCGCGTTTCATTCCCTTCTATATCGCCGCTGAAGCGATGCACCGGCACAGCCACGGGTCTGGCTGTTTGCTCAACACCCTCGACGATTCGCACGGTCCCGGCGCCACTGGTAGTGATCACCTGATGATGCGGACGCTTCTCAGGGAACCAGACGCCCAGTTCGGACCGGTCTTTTTCCGGGCGGCCAGTCATCTGATAGTGCTGGTCAAACACGATATAGCGGTCGCCATAAACCCGCTTACCTGTGCCTTCAGGATATTTTGCGAATCCCTTGCGACCCGCGTAGAACAAGAGCAGCTCGTCTTTACCAAAATTAGCAGTCGCCGTTGCTACCGCCCGCTGCTGCTTAGCTTCAACTGTTTCGTTCTCATCAATCGGGACTGGCGCCGGAATCAACTGACTGCCCGGATAAAATTC
Organism: uncultured Vicinamibacteraceae bacterium; assembly: GCA_964624855.1. Classification (GTDB taxonomy): domain Bacteria; phylum Acidobacteriota; class Vicinamibacteria; order Vicinamibacterales; family UBA8438; genus CAUZIB01. The sequence goes on along the minus strand of CAZUZW010000059.1, from coordinate 8,968 downwards.
GGTTTGCCCAATCTTGGTGCCAGGTGGCAACGCCCGGGTATGCACACCCGCGTGATGCACCAGCGCATAGTTGCCGGGCCGCATTTGCACCGCCTCCAAAAACACGTCTTCCTTCCACGGATTCTCAACCCACATCTTCACGTACTCGATCTCACCCTGGGCAGGGACTTCAATTTCGAGGGGCATCGAAATGACGTAATCGGGTGGACGATTGTGGCGCCACTCCTGCGAAAAGTCCGGAATGTCCGGCATAACACCTTCACCCAAGGGCGCGCCACCGTCAGCCCACGCCACTATCGTGTCAATTTCAGCCTGAGTAAGCGTCGGCACGTCCTTGAAATGTCCAAACTGAGGATCAGCAAACCATGGCGGCATCTCTCGAGACACCACTTTGGCCTTAATCGCCCGGGCCCACGGTCTGACCTCCGCGTAGGAAGTCAGTGACATGGGGGCCACCTGGCCATCTCTGTGACAACTCGAACAGTTCTCAAACACAATGGACGCGACATCACTATTGAACGTCGGCACACTGTCACCGGCAGGATTTTCGTTGGCAGCTGCCAGCATCGGCACAACCATGACCATTGCGCCAACCATTACCGAACTCACAACACTCTGCTTTGTCATCAAGTGTTCTCCCTTATGGTCACAAGCACAATTCAACTGCCTATCCATGAACCAACCTACCGACCAGTTTCAAGCCACTCCATAATACGGGGCGTCACAATCTCGGGCACCTGAGTGTGCGGTCCGTGCCCAACGCCGGGCAGGACATGAATTGTCAGCGGCCCATCGATGTAGTCCCACATATTATTCAGCGTCGGATTCTGGAACGGCCCGCTGTCCTTCCCGTACAAAAACAAGGTCGGTGCCTTCACAGGTGGAAAGTCGCCAATTTTAAACCCAAACCCTTCGGTATCCATCGTCACCGGAGTTGTCGGCCAGTTCGCCTTATAGAAACCAACAACTGACTCGGGGTCCGTGCTTTCATACGCCCGTTTGCGTAACGCGGCCAATTCAGGCGCCTCATCAGGATTCGCAGGTCGACTCCGCAATCGCTCGCCATACTGCTTCCCGGCTTCAGGATTCTCCTGCATGCCGCGCTGGAATGTACTCGCCTCCTGCTGATCAGCGTTATCAATCAATTCACGAATCAATCCAGCCGGATGAATGGACCCCAGAGACACAAGCCGCTCCGTCCGTTCCGGATGAGTCATCGCGAAGTGCCACGCATGAAGACCTCCACTATCCTGGCCAATCAGCGTGGCCTTGTCTTCACTAAAATGATCGATAATCGCGTTAATGTCGTCAGAAATCTTGGCTGAGGCATAGTGCTCATACCCCACCGGCTTGTCGCTCTGGTCAGTCCCTCGAGTCGACATCGAAACCACCCGATACTTTTCGGACAACATCACCATCTGATGCCGAAAATCGAACCACGGGCCGCTAATACTATGGACAAAAATGACCAACGGTCCCTCACCAACCGTGTGGTACACAATCTTGACGCCGTCCGAATCAACCGAACCTTCTGTCACGTTGACCGACGCACCTCGCCAATCGGTAATGGTGACCTCGTTTGCCTCGACCGCAAACGGAACAAGCACCACCAACCCGACTGCTAGCCACAAAAATACAGTCTTCACAAGATCCTCCGCTCTAAACCCTACAGAAGCCGCAAGGCTCCTTGCTAATTATGTGAATGATAGGTCTCGCCGTCAATGCAAACAAGTATTAGCTGCCGTATTGAGCTTTTTTTGACAAGCAAGAACAATGCGGCCCATATCGCCAGTCTGGCAACTAGCTAGCGGTCAACCAGTCGTCCCGAGCCGCCCAACTCAGAATAGATGATTGGCACAAAATCCTCGGCTGTCCAACCGGCTTCTTGGCCCCAGGTCGCGTCATAGGCCTCAGTCGGGCGGGCGAGCAGGACGCCCTCTAGGTTTTGCTGTTGCTCGATTAGTTCGAGGACGGTCCCGCGAACATCGAGAATCATGTCCAAAAACTCTCGGATTTCGTCTCGACCAACTACATTCACGCCATGACCAGGAATCACTTTCGTCTCTGGCCCCGCTATCTCTAGGGCCAGTTCCAGCGCCGCAATGGTGCCCGCCAGTGTCCCACCGTTATACCGGTCGATGATCGGATAGCTGGTAGTTCTGAACACATCCCCAAGATGCAAGACGTCCGAAACTGGAAAGTAAACAAACGTATCCCCATCGGTATGTGCAGGAGGCGCCAGAAAGGCTCGAATGTCTTCCCCGTTGAGGTGAAAGCTAATCTCGTCGTTGTACGTCACGACTGGTCGAGCCGCTGCGGGCGGTGGCGGGCCAAAGCGCCCGCCTTGCCGAGGAATCCTCGTCTCTTCAGCCAAGAAACGAAGTCGCGTGTTGTCATGCGCAAAGATCAACACACCCTGTGCCGCAAGGGGGGCATTGCCGCCTATATGGTCACCGTGGATATGCGTATTGACCAAGAAACGGATCTCACCAGAGGTTACCTGTCGAACCGCGTCGACCAGTTTGTCTGAGAGCGGCGCAAACAGTGAGTCGACCAGCAGTACGCCATCCGGTCCGACGAACACACCGACGTTGCCACCTCCGCCGGGCCGTTGGATCATGTAGACATTGCCAGCCACAGGCTCAATCGATAATTCAACGCCTTCAAACCGGTTCCCTTGGCCCTGTCCGAAACCAACGACTGCCAAACTGAATGCCGCCGCGAGCGCACTCGTGACTACTGCACGAGAATTCTTCACAAAACACCCTTTTGAATCGAGGTGGTGCGTTTACGGCGCGACATTCTCATACCACTTCAAGTTTGCCGTGCTACTACCAATACACACGAGGTCCAGTCGCCCATCCCCATTTAGATCATCCACCGCACATCCCGACGCGGCCATGTCGCCATCATCAATCACTTGACGCGACCATCGCTCACCAGTTGAATCGGTTGACGAGTACAAATAGACGCTCCGTGTATCGCCTCGGTCCCCGGCCACAACTTCATCAAGACCGTCGCCGTCAAAATCACCGGTTGCAATCGTATGACCGCTGTCGATCTCAGTATCGATGACGTGGCGTTTCCAAGCATCGCCGTCTTCTCGATACACAACAACCTGTCCACCATGCCATGGTTCAATTGTTGTAAGAAAGTTCGTTGCTCCTCCGAGCCGTCCCACACCAACCTCACTTGAACCACTCAGCGGCCACGAATTTGGATCGCCGTTGGTCACTTCCGATCGAATCCATTCGCCGTCGATAAATCGATGAGCGTGCACACCCAGAAAACTCGCGCTCAAGACGGAGTCCCGAGTTGAGTCTCCCCAAGGCGTCGCCAAAATTCCGTGGACCACACCCTCTTCAGAATCCGTTACAACTCGCCGCGTCCAATCGTCAGGACGGTACCAATAGATGGGGACGTCGTCACGATACTCAGGTGAACTAGCTGCCGGCCCCACCAATGGCGAGTTCAGCAACACTTTATTTCCACTTCCGTCGATGTCAGCCCACCGAACACGGTGAGCCGTTGGGGTCCGGTCTATTTCCTGCAGCGACCACGGTGTCGTTGGGTCTCCCGTATGCGTTAAAAGGGACACAATCCCAAGACTTCCTTCATGTGACGTACCAAATTCATGAGCAACCGCGAGTTCCGGTATGCCGTCACCATCGAGGTCCTGTGCAGCAAGATTAATTGGTCGATTCAACCCCCGCACAAGGACGTGCTTCTGCCAACCTGGGTTCTCGTACCATGCCAGTTCATCCAAACCCAAAGAGACGGCAATCACATCTGGCCGACCATCACGATTCAAATCCGCGATCACGCTTTGGTAACCCCCCTGCATCTCTGTGGTAATCGTGTGAGCGACAAACCGATGCTCCTCGACGTTCGCCTCTTGCTCCGCACCAGTTAAAACAGTCTGGACTGGCCCAAACAAAAGAGAACACGCTACCAACCCCAACCACGTTGCCATTATTTGAACGGTAATTACACGCTGCATCATGTCCCCCCAAAGAATCGCCTGACGCTATCAAACACACGTAGACGTGCGCAAATATTCTTCCATGAAACACTGACCTTCAAGACTTCTTTCCAAAGAGAACGCAAATAAATTTTGCAGTTTCCGTCAAGTCATGGCAGTCTTTGAGCTTCATTAGCTTATCGGGGAGCCCGTGGCTAAACGCCACGGCCTGTCTGGCTTTAGGAGACGACCGGAATGCTTAAGCGCAAGCGCAACCTTTTTATTGGCCTAACGTTCACTGCTCTGATCGCCACGCTCGGTCTAGGACAGTCACTAGTCGATCGAACCGCGGTCGCACAAGCCCAGGGTGGCGCGGAAGCGCCCTTGTTCGAGGTCGACCCACTGTGGCCGAAGCCCTTGCCGAATCACTGGGTGATTGGTACTACCATCGGCATAGCGATTGACGCGAAGGACCACGTATTTATCATTCATCGACCTGACTCAGTTTCGGCCGGCGAAGCGCCAGCCGCAAACGGTAATGCTCGAGAGTGCTGTGTACCTGCACCACCGATTCTCGAATTTAATCCGGCCGGCGACCTCGTTGGTTCATGGGGTGGCCCAGGTCAGGGATATGAATGGCCAGAATCGAACCATGGCCTCGCATTTGACCAACATGGCAACCTGTGGATCGGCGGCAATGGCGGAAATGATGCACACATTCTCCAGTTCACCAGCGACGGACGATTTCTTAAACAGGTAGGGCGCTCTGGAGCGAGTACCGGCAGCCTCGACAATGAAAACTTCAGCCGGGTTGCCAAGGTCTTTGTCGACCCTCTTGAAAATGAAGTCTACGTCGCAGATGGTTACGGCAATAAACGGGTCGTCGTTATCGATGCAGAGTCTGGTGAATTTAAACGATTCTGGGGAGCCTATGGAAATGAACCAGATGATGCAGACCTTGGGCGTTTCGATCCGAGTGCCCCTCCTGCTCAACAATTTCGGGGTCCAGTCCACTGCGCTGAGTTGTCACATGACCGTCTTCTCTATGTGTGTGACCGAACCAGTAATCGGATTCAGGTATTTCAGGCAGACGGCACATTTGTGACAGAAGCATTCATTGAAAGGGAGACTCTAGGCAGCGGCGTCACTTGGGACATTGCGTTCTCCCGTGACCAATGGCAGACGTATTTATATGTCGCAGACGGCATGAACGAGCGAGTGCACATCCTGAATCGGGAGACCCTCGAGGTCGTCACCAGCTTCGGGGATGGTGGCCGCCAGCCGGGGCAGTTCTACGGGGCGCACAGCATCGCCACCGATTCCCAAGGCAATATATTCACAACCGAAACCTTTCAAGGACGACGAGTTCAAAAATTCGTATACAAAGGAATCGGGTCCGTGACCAGAGGTGGATATCAGGGCGTCGTCTGGCCATCAAATTAGCTACCGCAAGACCACAAGGGTTTAGGTCCTAAATCTAAGGGCCTAAGCCCTTGATCATTTCACTAAGAATCAGGCCTCTCTAGAACATCGCGATTGGGTTGGCAGGACTGCCTGTGCCGCGAGCAACTTTCAGTGGGAGCGCCATGAACATAAATTCATATCGTGATTCTTCAGCACACGCAACAGCCAGCGGTTCAAGAAGTGCGTTATCCAGAAGCGCTACTCCGTAGTTGAACAGCACCCCATGCACCGGAAACGGAAGGCCGTAATCATTGGGCCTCGCGTCCATCATGTCCCATCCCAACAACGCGACATCGTGGTCGCGGATAAACTTGGCACAAGAGACATGGAGACCAGGTCGATCACCTCCTCCGAAAGTATTCCCAGCCTGTTCGAACGCGCCACGACCACTGTGAACCATGAGCGCATCTCCAGACTGAAGTTCAACTCCCTCCGCCCTGGCAATATCCTCGAGTTCCCAGCCGTGAACGGGGCGATCACTCGTCACAAAGGGCTCGCCACGGTGCCGAGGAACATCTAGCAACACGCCACGGGTGATAATCCCATCACTCCATGCCGTGATATCGCCGAAATGAGCACCTTGGGTATCAATTTCAGTGGATGGGTCTCGGCCTTGCCACATGCCGTCGACATCCCACATGTGACATAGCGCATCAATGTGAGTCACCGTCTGACCATGATAAATAAACCCGTAATAATCCACGACGGAACCAGCACGCCCACCGCGACCACGGTCATTCTTCCGGATGAACTGCTGCGTCGGTTCAAACACTCGACTCAGAGACACCGTACGTCCCGACCTGACAGCCGTAGCTGCTGCCATCCGTTTGTCAGGCGTGATTAGGTTAATGGCTCCTCGTTGGTCATCCGAGCCCCAACGTGCCCAATTCCGACGTTCGGTATACCACTCCTCAACTTCAGATTGCGTCGGAACGCGTCTCTCCTGGTCCTGTAGCCCAGAAGTTGAGCCGGTCACTTCTGCAGCCGTCAGAGTAGACGAATAAGTTCGCGGGAACTTCCATCTTGTCGATGACCCGATCGCCGCTCCACCGATCGCGGCTGCCTTTAACAGGAAACGTCGTCGTGTCGATGCCATCCGCCTTCCCTCCTTTAAATTTACTCACGCAGCTATTTAAGGCAGTGCCAACGCAATCAACTCAGGCACGCGTGACCCTCCAACTGTTAATGCAATGTACTGTCTGTCTCCCACCATATACGTCATCGGTGCACCGATTGCACCACCGGGTAAATCAACTGACGCAATCTCGTCACCCGTAGCCTTGTCAAGCGCCACCAACCGCGGACCATCATCCGTGCCACCGGCAGTTAGAGCGTAAATCAAGAGTGTCTTCGTGAGTAAAGGACCCGCCCGAGTGCTGTCACCACCAAGCGGAGGAAGATCAAGATCTTGCAACATCGGAAGATTTCGAATTCGATCGCCGTTACCCATCGGCTGCATCCAGACATGGTCACCAGTATTCATATCGATTGCCGTCATTCTGGAATACGGCGGTTTAAACAACGGGAGTCCTTGTGGCATCTGGGGACGGGCACTGCCACGCCGCTCGATGAAGCGCAGCGAGGCATCTTCGCCAGGTCCCGGTTCTCGAAATTGCTTAACAGCAAACTGATTCGTCGACGGAACGTAGAGTACCCCGGTTTCTGGATCAACCGCCGCCCCAGACCAACTTCCGGCGCTACTACCCGGGCGGAATATGGTCCCACGCTGGCTATGGGGCGTGTACATTGGACCAATTCGGAACGGTTCGATCGCCTCAATCGCCATGGTTCGTATCTCTGGAGTAAAGTCGACAAGGTCATCAATCGTGACACCCTGATAGTCGAACGGAGCTGGTCGAGTCGGGAACGGTTGGGTCGGCCACGGAATTTCACCCTCAATGTCGGTATCTGTTGGAACAGGCCGTTCTTCAATCGGCCACACGGGCTCTCCAGTTACCCGATCGAAGACAAAAATGAACCCTTGCTTGGTAATTTGTGCAACCGCCTTGACTGGCCGTCCCTCAACAGTAATGTCGATCAAATTGGGTGCGGCAGGTAAGTCGTAATCCCAGAGTCCATGGTGGACAACCTGGAAATGCCACACTCGTTCACCGGTTTCGATGTCTAGAACCACTAAGCTTTCAGAAAATAGATTTCTGCCTGGACGATGACCGCCATAATAGTCAGGAGCGGCAGTATTCAGCGGAAGATAGATGTAGCCAAGTTCAGGATCCACACTCATCATCGTCCAGACGCCAACCTTGCCAGTTTCCCGCCACGAATCACCTCCCCAAGTGTCATTGCCATATTCGTCGCCTTGCGGAATCGTGTGAAACACCCACTTCGTTTCGCCAGTTCTGACATCGAAGCCCCTCATCCATCCAGGTGGCATTTCCTTACGAATGTTGTAAGTGGAAATTGACATCGGTGTGACCACCGTGTCCCCATAGACGATAGGCGGTGACTGTACCGAGTAAAGCAAAGCGTTCAACCAATCTCGCTCATCACGGTTGGCCCGTGGAATATCGGCCATGAGGTCACGACGGCCGTTCTCTCCAAAATCAGCACACGGCCGACCTGTTTTAGCGTCGACACACACCAGATACCCATTGCCTGTGCCAAAAAGAATCCGCTCTTCACGACGGTCCGGACCACTTGACCAATAGGCCACACCCCGCTGATTCCAACGGGCACTCATCGTAGTAGTGCCTTCTTCGTAACTCTTAGGGTTGAAAACCCAAAGTGTTGCTCCAGTCACGGCATCGATCGCCGCGACCGCCGACGTCGGCATATTGATAAATATGCGCCCACCCACCATGAGCGGCGTCGCCTTAAAATTCGTTGTCGTCGGTGGAAGGGCATCCCGCCAGCGATCTGGATCGCGCCTGTTGAGTTCTTCGAATATCACTCGGGAATCAGTGCGCCACTCGCCCCCACGTGAGGTACTCACACTAAGGAAGCCGTCGACTGACCGCCACCGCCATGCGACCTCAAGTTCACCAAAATTTGTCCTGTCGATCTGGTCAAGCGGTGAATACTTACTACTCCCCAAGTCACCGCCATAAGTTGGCCACTCACCACTTACGGGGGCCCCCTGTTGGGCTACCACCACCATCGACGTCCCAATCAAGACTCCGCACATGATCAACAAAAAACAACAAGTTCCACCTCGAAACATATCGGGCACCTCATTCACTGCTGTTCTGGAGAAAAAACCGAGAGTTCCTATGGCCGGACTCGAACGTACTTCTGCAGCTTCCGCGGTGACGGTTCGCCGCCATAAATGCTGCCTTCGTTGTCCACTGCCACAAACTCGGCACCGTTCCCGGCGGTAGAGCGCGGGTCACCCCACTGATAGAGGATGAACTCTTCAACCCATCCCGTTGCAACATCGCCTATCCGAATACCCATTTCCCACCCTGGGTTCTGAACATCGTCTGACTCGGAATCGGCCACATAGACCCTGCCGGCATTGTCGAAGAAGATTCCACTAGGGCGTCCGAACTGCGTCCACTGCGCCAGAAAATTTCCGTCTTGATCGAA
>CAZUZW010000058.1:0-15543 GCA_964624855.1 uncultured Vicinamibacteraceae bacterium | reverse complement strand
CACCGCTTCATCCTTCGCAGAACTCCTACGAAACAAACCCAATAGACCTTGTGGCTTTACAAACGCCTGCAGGTTGCGAAGTGAAGCAGGACTCATTCGAACCGCCCGCACTGTCAATATGTCGTGGGCTTCGTGTAATTCAGGGCGAGACAACAGCCCTTCGTATCTGCCCGTCTCAACTTCAACATTTGAGATTTCAAGATGGCGACATGCCTCGCGGAGAAAAGCCGCCTTTCGGATCTTTGATTCCACCATCCGAACAAACAACCCCGGAGAAACCAGCTTCAACGGTATTGCCGGCGACCCCCCACCCGAACCGATATCTATCGCCGCTCCCTGTTCCGGCAGGTGTTTAGCCGCCACCAACGGCTCAATAATCAATCTGTCGAGACCGCGGTCCTTGTCGTCTAGCCCGGTCAGATTGATGCGTGCGTTCCACTTCCGCAGAAGTTCTACGTACTCACTGAGCCTAAGAACAATTTCGCCGGGCAACTTAAGTCCGGCTCGCTCCGCACGTCTCTCAATTCGGTCTCTAATGACAGTGATGCTTTTTGTCATACTGAAGACTAGTTCTCTCGATCACGCGGATTTTTTTCTTTGCCGACCAAGATAACTCCCAATCACTGCCACAGCAGCCGGCGTCACGCCCGGGACGCGTAGAGCGTGACCCAGTGTTCTTGGGCGAATCTCCGAAAGTCGTTCGACCACTTCGTTGGAAAGACCAGGGATACCAGAATAGGCAAAGTCGTCTGGGATTGACCGGGTCTCCTGTCGTCGGCTCCGTTCCACCGTTGCCTGCTGGCGCTCGAGGTAACCCGCGTATTTAAATTCGGTCTCAATCGTTGCAAAGTCAATCCCCGATTGACTACCGTCGGACTCCAAAGCGAGTTCTTGCTGATCGACAAGGGTTTGGAGTCGAAGTCCCGGTCGACGTAAGGCCTGATCGGCTCGCACACGCTTACCACCACTCACGGTGACAACAGTTTTCCTGACAGTCGCCATGTTGCGTCTAAATCGCGCTTGACGATCCCTAAACCGCAACCACCTGTCGTCATCAACAAGGCCTTCACCCCGTCCAATCTCTGTCAGTCGCAAGTCAGCATTGTCAATCCGAAGAAGTAGTCTATGCTCAGCACGCGACGTGAACATGCGATATGGTTCAAGACATCCTTTTGTTGTCAAATCATCAGCGAGAATCCCAATATAGGCCTGAGCTCGCCCTAAAACAATCGGTGCACGTCTCCGGACCAAGCATGATGCATTGATGCCCGAAAGAATTCCTTGGGCGGCCGCCTCTTCATAACCTGATGTGCCGTTGATCTGGCCAGCAAGGAACAGGCCGCCAATCTTTTTTGTTTCGAGAGTAGGGTGGAGTTCTGTTGGCTGTACAAAATCGTACTCGACAGCATAACCTGGACGCATCATGACGGCATCTTCCAAACCAGGAACCGCGTGAACTATGTCCGCCTGAACTTCACGAGGAAGACTCATTGAAAATCCATTGACATAGATCTCATCGACGTCCAGGCCTTCCGGCTCCAAGAAAATATGGTGTCTTTCTCGCTCCGGGAAACGCATCACTTTATCTTCCAGCGAAGGACAGTAGCGTGGGCCAATGCCTTTAATTTTTCCGTTGTAGAGTGGCGACTCCTCGATATGTGACCGCACCAAAGAATGAATTTTGTCAGTCGTGTGCAACGCGTGACATAGGATCTGCGGTTGGTCAAGACCATCTGTCAGAAACGAGAAGGGAGTGGGGGGATCGTCCCCGGGAGCCTTTTCAAATTGGTCAAAATCGATACTGCGTCGGTCCAGCCGCGGTGGCGTACCGGTTTTGAGTCGCCCCCACCGCAAACCAAGTGATTTCAGCGACTCAGCCAAGTCTCGGGATGCAGGCTCTCCGTGTCGCCCGGCTGAATGCGTTTCGGGACCAATATGAATTAGGCCATTGAGAAAGGTTCCCGTGGTGACGATTAGAGCGCGACAGCTAAATCTTTCGGCGTCTTTATCACCCTCAAGGCTGAGCCCAGCAACTGCATCATCCTTGATCAGTATCGAGCCAGCTCTACCGATGATCCACTCGATTCCAGACTCACGGTCTAACTCTTCCTTCATCCAGTTACCGTAGCGTCGTTTGTCGGCTTGCGCACGAGGAGACCAAACAGCAGGCCCTCGACTTCGGTTTAAAAGTTTGAATTGAATGCCGGTCGCGTCGATCGCTCGACCCATCAGACCTCCGAGTGCATCGATCTCGCGCACAAGGTGACCCTTGGCCGTGCCTCCCACCGCTGGGTTACAGGGCATGTGAGCTACCGTATCGGGTGAAAGAGTGCAGAGTCCCACGCTGAGCCCGACCCGCGCTGAGGCATACGCTGCTTCACAGCCCGCATGTCCCGCGCCGATAACAATGACATCGTAATCCTTCATAACCGCATCAACACCATTTACAAAGTCAAAGGCTTGCCCCCAAGGCGCAACCCTTTGAACTCTCTTGAGTTTGGTCCTTGCATAGGAATCCGCCCCACCGGCGATTCAATACAGCTTACTTTCCTATGCAAAATTCCGAAAAAATTCGATTCAGCACATCATCCGGAGTCCGCTGGCCCGTCACAGCACCTAGCGCCCGTTGCGCATCACCCAAATCAGAGAGCAGAAATTCCTCAGGAGATTTTGCATCTGCTGCATTCGCAGCCCGAAGCAACGCACCTTGAGCTTGCTCAAGTAACTCTATGTGTCTCAGATTCGTTATCGCGGGTGGATCGCGAAGTTCTTCACCGGCCAGCAACATCTTCGTGATGGCAGCGGATACCCTCGCCGCTGCGGCCGGCGAGTCCTCAAGCAGGGAAACGGGAAGTGCGTTATCTAAATTTTCTTTTCTGTTTCCGTCGACCTCAGTCCACGCCGCCGGCAAATCAGTCTTATTGATCACCAAAAGGCGGGTAAGAGTGGCAGTCTCTGCCATCAGCTCTGCATCCTCTTTCTCCAGCGGTCGAGACCGGTCAAGAACGACGATGACCATGCGCGCCACTTTCAACGCCGCCTTCGCACGGCGCACTCCTTCGGATTCGATAGCGTCGCCAGTGGCACGAATACCAGCGGTATCGACCAAGGTTATTGGGATGCCGTTCAAGTCAAGCGTTTCGGCCAAGAGATCCCGTGTCGTTCCAGCCACCTTCGTCACAATAGCGCGTGGACTTCCTAGCAGTCGGTTGAATAGCGTGGACTTGCCGACATTCGGCTTTCCAAGAACCACCACTTGACCACCCTCACGAATCAGACGACCGCGCTGTGCGTCGACTAAGAGTTGTTCCGTCCGCTCTATGAGTTGGCGAATGGAGCTTCCAGCCTCATCAACGTCCACAAAGTGATACCCCTCTTCAGGAAAATCGATCGACGCTTCCAGTCGAACAACAAGGTCGAACAACGCACTCTCGATTTCCGAAATCGGTGCAGTAATTGTTCCCTCAAGTTGATCGAAAGCCGCCCGAGCTTGGAGGGGTGTTACGGCGTTAATAAGATCGCGGACGGCTTCAGCCTGCACAAGGTCGATTCGTCCGTTCACGAAAGCACGCAGGGTAAACTCTCCAGCCTCAGCAAGCCGTGCCCCCGCACCCACCGCCAGTTCGACAATGCGGCGGAGTAGGACAGGACTACCATGGGCGCTGATTTCGACCACGCCTTCTCCGGTGTACGATTTGGGGGCAGGAAAATACGTGGCTAGGACACGGTCAACCGGCTGGCTTTCTTCCCCAGCGACAACCACAGTCACCGTCGCAAGCCTAGGCTCTAACGGAGAAGTGCGTTGCAGGATCGCCTGAGCTGTCGTGGCCGCATCAGGCCCGCTAATACGGACGACACCAATCCCTCCGGGCCCTGGAGGCGTAGCCACAGCCACGATCGTGTCGTCCGGCACGTACATGATGGACCTGTGCGTAAAACTACAAGACCAATTCCGAGGGTCTTTTTCGACTCACTCCTCCGACGTAATGACGACGGTTTTCATGAATGCGTCACCGATGCTCTCGGACGCTGCGTGCGGGTCTTCCGCAAGCGCCAAGTGCACAATTCGGCGGGCATACGGATTTAATGGACCAATCTCCTGAGGGAGACCTGTTTCCCGGGCGCGTTCAGCGAGCAATTTTGCTGTCTCTCGCAATTCAGCATCCTTCGTTTTACGATAATCCAGGCAGTCAACAACTATGTGGCGGCCGGGATGGTCACGTCGAAAACCCGCGTTGACCACATGCTGTAAAGCATCAAGTGCCGCAGCTTTACGCTTCACCAAAACCTCACAATCCTCGCCGTCAATCACAATCCTAGTCCCGTCTTCGAGCGGCTCAACCGAGACTTCCGCCGAGAGTCCCATCGCGCGGGTAACCTCTTCAACAAACTCGATCATCCTAGTGCTGAGATTGTCTGTCACATCATCCTCACTTCGGCTCTATGGGTTTGTCAGCCTTCTTCGCTGATCCCTTCTTATTCTTGGCCCGCCCTTCCGCTGGTGGCCGGACAGTTCGCGTGGTCGGCTGTCCAATAATACGATTGGTGACGATCTGTTGACCGATTCCAAATAAATTGCTCGTCAGCCAGTAGATCACCAAGCCACTTGGCGCCCAGAGAAAGAAAAACGTAAACATCACAGGCATAAACATCATGATCTTTTGCTGCATTGGATCAGCGGTGTTCATCGGCGTGAGCCGTTGCTGAAACAACATCGAGGCTCCCATGATGACCGGTGTGACATACAGTGGATCATGAACCGACAGGTCGGTGATCCAAAGAGTAAAAGGCGCTCCTCGGATTTCAATCGCCATAGACAAGAGCCGATAGAACGCAAAGAGAATCGGCATCGTCAGAATCATGGGCAGACAGCCTGCAACGGGATTCACTCCGTTTTTGCTGTACAGCTCCATAATTTCCTTTTGCATTTGTTGTTTTTTTGGATCAGTCGCTTTTAGAGACCCATAGCGATTCTGAATCGCCTTCATGTCGGGCCCGAGCTCCGCCATTTTCCGCATGGACACGACGCTCTTGTGCCGCAGCGGAAAGATGATGATATTGACTAGAATCGTTAACAAAATGATCGAGAACCCGTAGTTGCCCACCCAGCCATATACCCATTTCAGGGAGCGGTGCAGCGGCACGACAAGAACGGAAAGAAAACCAAAATCGATCGACCTCACCAACGGACCCGAAGCCTGCTCAAGAAGATCGAAATCCTTTGGGCCTATAAAGAACGTGAGGTCATTGACTCCATCCGGCACTTGTAAGTCAAAAGCCATTAGGTCCCGGACCTCTCCGTCCGGCAAGTCTGGTAACAGCTGAACGGGGCGGTAAGTAACAGCTACCTGTCGTTGTTGAGGCAAGGCCGCCGCGATGAAGTAATGATTATCAACACCAACGAAATCAAGCAGGCCCTCTCGCAAGGGTCGTTCTACAACATCCGCTCGATCAAACCTTTCGATCGACGGTTCTGAGAAGACACCCGCTTCGGAAATACGCCCGTACATAACCCCACCGTTGGGTTGTTGGTACACAAACTGACTTGCCGGGGCTTCTGCTCCACCCAGGGCGGGCCCCCACTGGATGGTCGGTTGAAGATTTGCCTGTCCCAGCTTGGCGTCAACTGTGAGTCTGACTACGTAGGGGCTTACCGTCGGGTCGAAAGCGTAGGTCTTCCGGATCGTAAATCCACCAGCATCCTGATATTCAAAGGTCAGAGCCTCCGTTTGGCCACTCAGTCTCAACCCAGGAGAACTTGATCGATAAAGAGCCTGGTCGGCCAAATCGGTCAATGTTTCATCGTCAAACTTAACCGTGAAAGGCCACACCTCTTCTGCCGGAAGATCGCCGGAAACCAGTTCAACGGGTTGGCCTCCAGTGAGATACTCCTTAAGCTGCCAACTAACCAGTTCTCCACCCCGATTAGAAAAGACAGCCCGAAAAAAATCACTTTCAACAGTTATATCCCGTGGCTCACCGTCAGAAATAACCGGTTCTGGCACGGCTGGATTGACCGGGGTTATCCGGCCCTCCTGAGAACGGGGTGACTGTCCCGCCCGAGCCGCGGTCTGCGGCAAAGAGCGAGCTGTGGGCGGACTGGAGACCTCCCCCTCCTGCGTTTCTTCCCCCATTGGTGTCGGCTCAAGCGGGGGAGGGGGTGGCACAAGAAAGCTCTGGTAGCCATAAAGCACCAGAAACGACAAAAAAACGGCAAGGAGAACTCTTTTCTCCATACGATGCTGGCCTCGTTATCTAACGTTGGTGGGGCCGGCGAGGTTCCGGCACCTGGTCAAGACCGGACTCACAGAATGGGTGACAGCGCGCAAGTCGCAGCACAGCCAACCAACTCCCTCTCAAGGTTCCGTGTTTAATCAGCGCCTCTTCAGCATACGACGAGCAAGACGGCACAAACCGGCAAGACCCTGTAAATAGTTGTGAAAAAAAGAGTTTATATATTCTCAGTAGCCAAAGTAATACCTGTGTAGACGTGTTCGTCTTGGTTTCCGCAGTGTCTGAATCTCTATTGGGAACGTGCATATCGTCTCAGTGTATTGAGATAGTCAGCCTGAAGAATGTCAAACGTTTTCTCGGAGAATCCAGGTCGTGGCAACACAACGATGTCCAAACTGAACCCCTCGTGTTCACCTTTATTTAGACGAAATATTTCACGGATTACACGTTTTGAACGATTCCGACTTGTCGCACCACCAAGGCGGCGCGTAGCAATAATTCCAAGCCGGGTGACCTCCAAGTCATTAGGAAGCACAAAAAGCGTGAGGTGTCTTCCGCGCACCCGAACGCCTTGCTGTTGTATCCGCAGAAACTCTGGCCTCTGCCGAACGCGCTCTCGGCTAGACAGGGTTCTTTCCACTGATATTAAGTTGTTTAATTATAACAGTTTACGAGACTGCCAGCCGCTTGCGCCCCTTAGCGCGGCGACTATTTAAAATCCGGCGGCCGTTCTTTGTACTCATTCTTTTCCTAAATCCGTGAGTCCGTTTCCTCCGGCGGCTGTTTGGTTGATAAGTGCGCTTCATTCGGTCCGATCTCCATTTCCTACGCCGGTGAAACCACTCAGTTCAGACACCGAACGGGAACTTACCATGATATCGAAGCCGTCTCTCGAGTGTCAACGATGACGCTCTCAACATTGACTTAACTGGCCAAGTTTCAAACTTTAGAGGTTGGTTTTTCTGTCAATTGCCTGACTTTGAATGGTGTGTTACATTCGCCGACCTAAATCATGGCGATCAGACAGTTTTCGGTGGTTTTCCACAACTGTGGAAGAAATTGTGGAAATTTCAGGGTTTTCGCCCCAATTTAGTGTTGTTTGGTGTGCAGATCTGTAAAAACCTTTGTTTTTAAGGGGTTTAAAGCAGTTTTAGTTTCACGTTTTAGCGTGCTTTAGGGTTTCCTTCTGTTTAAAAGGGGCGAAGATTGACCGTTTCTCGCCAATTGATATGACAACAAACATCTGGAACGAAATACTGTCGAGGGTTGAAACAAAAGTTAACCGACACAGTTTTATTACCTGGTTCAAACCAACAAGTTTCATTGAAGACACGGGTGAAGAGCTACAAATTCGTGTACCAAATAGTCTTTCCCGTGATTGGCTCACAAAACATTATGGCAGCGTGATTAAAGAGGCTCTTGCAGAACTTGGTCGAGAAAACCTCAAAATTGCTTTTTCAACCGAGGGCAAGACTGGTTCCAGCCAACCCAACGAAATACCAGTAAACCCTTTGCGTGAGGAGCCAGAAAAACAGGCCTCTAGGCCGCGAGGGTTAAATCCTCGATATAGTTTTGACACTTTTGTCGTTGGTTCCTCCAACCAATTCGCACACGCTGCGGCTTTAGCGGTCGCCGAGGCTCCCTCTCGGTCCTATAACCCGCTATTTTTGTATGGGGGTGTGGGACTTGGAAAAACACACCTAATGCACGCTATCGGCCAATATCTCTTAGACCAAAACAATCAGCTGAAATTAACCTATATCTCTTCAGAACGCTTTATGAACGAAATGATTAACGCTGTTCGGTACGACAGGATTTTAGAGTTTAGAGAGCGTTATCGAACCATTGATGTTCTTCTTGTTGATGATATCCAGTTTCTAGCTGGGAAAGAGGGCACACAAACGGAGTTTTTTCATACCTTTAACTCCCTTTATGATGCGCAAAAACAAATTATTCTTAGTAGTGATTGCCCCCCCAATGAGATTCCTTCACTTGAAGAGCGCCTTCGCTCACGGTTTAAATGGGGCCTGATTGCTGATATTCAGCCCCCAGATCTTGAAACCAAAGTTGCGATTCTTAAGAAAAAAGCTGCTGCCGAGGGTGTGCCCCTGGCTGACGGGGTCGCACTTTATATTGCCGGCCGGATACGTTCTAACATCAGGGAACTTGAAGGCTCTCTGATCCGCTTGTTGGCGTATGCGTCTTTAACTGGTAGCGAGATCTCGTTACATCTTGCCCAGGATGTCCTTCGCGATATCCTTGACCGAGAGGATCAAAATGTAACGATTGAGATGATTCAAAAGTTTGTTGCGAATTACTACCAACTTAAAGTTACTGATTTAAAGTCTCGTAATAATTCAAAAACTGTCACCCTGCCACGACAAATCGCGATGTATCTTTCAAAGTCGCTAACGAACAATTCTTTACCCCAAATAGGAAAAAGCTTCGGCGGAAAACACCATTCCACAGTTATTCATTCAATTAAAAAGATCGAAGAACGCCGAAAAAATGATCGGGATTTCCACACATTAATTAACAGTTTCCTTGAGTCTTTTAATTAAGACTTATAATTAAAAGAAAGCTTCATTTTTAGTTTATCCACACTATCAACAGTGTCATTCTGTTGGTGTCTCTGTCTATGGATTGTTCTCAACAGGACGTTGTAAACATCCATAAGATTATTAACATTTATTTAAAACTGTAAGATATTGATAAATATAGCTTTATATTCACTTGGTGACTTTTAAACAGACCTATATTCTTGTTATAATTAATATAGCTTTAAAACATTAAAGAGTACTAACTTTAGCGTTCATAGTTTTAATGTGAACGCCCTATTAGGGTCCCCCTCTACCGAGGTCATCAGTTACATGGAACTGACTGTTCGTAAGAACGATCTACTACCAGAGCTACAGTTGTTTCAGGGAATTATTGAACGGAAAAATACCATCCCGATCTTAGGAAATATTCTAATTAGGTCCGAAGAAAATGGTGTTGTTCAATTATTGGCAACCGACCTCGAGGTTGGTCTTCGCAGTCAAAGTACCGCTACGGTCACCAAAGCTGGTTCAATAACCATACCAGCGAAGAAGCTCTACGAAATTGTTAAGTCTCTACCAGAGACGGAGATTCAAATTAAAGAGGGAGTAAAAGGATCTGTCACAATTTTAGCCGACCGGTTTGAATCAAGGATGCAAACTTTACCAAAGGAAGATTTTCCAACACTTCCTGAGACACCCAAAGAAACACCGGTTAAATTACCTCGCGCTGAGTTTCGCGAGATGGTTAATAAAACACAATTTGCGATTACAGGAGAGGACACTCGTTATTTTTTGAATGGCGCTTTATTTTTATTGCAACCAGGTAAGATGCAACTTGTTGCAACTGATGGCCATCGCTTAGCACTTGTTGAGACAGAACGGGAGAATGCTGCTAATGAAGTAGAAAAAATACAGGCGATTCTTCCTAAAAAAACATTATGGGAACTCTCTAGACTTTTAACCGAGGGCGATGAACCGATTGAG
Source organism: uncultured Vicinamibacteraceae bacterium (assembly GCA_964624855.1). Taxonomy (GTDB): domain Bacteria; phylum Acidobacteriota; class Vicinamibacteria; order Vicinamibacterales; family UBA8438; genus CAUZIB01. The sequence goes on along the minus strand of CAZUZW010000058.1, from coordinate 5,785 downwards.
TATGTGGCCGGAGAAAACCACCTATTTTTTAATGTTGGTGAGAGGCAACTCATCTCCCGCGTCATAGATGCACAATTTCCTGCTTACGAGCGAGTGGTGCCAACGGGAAACGATAAAACGGTCGAGTTTGATCGGGACCGACTAACAAGTGTTGTTAAGCGTGTTGCATTGTTATCCAGTGATCGGTCTAGAGCCGTGAAGCTTCAAATTAGTAGTAATCAACTTGGAATCACCTCTAGCAGCCCTGAGGTTGGCGAGGCCACCGAAAGCTTTGCTGTTGAATATTCTGGTGACGATGTTGAAATTTGTTTTAACGCCCAATATGTCCTTGATTTTCTGGCTGTAACTGATTCAGACACCGTGCAACTTCAACTTAAAGATGAAATGAGTCAGGCAGTGATGAAGCCAGTGGGGTCAGAGGGGTGTGATTACACCTACGTGATTATGCCAATGCGTGTGTAACCAGGAAATTCACCACACGAAAACAACACGATCACCTAACAGAGCGAAGGGATGACCCAACTGGAAAACCAGAACATTCAGACAACCGGTGCGTCCACAGAACCTGCTGTGAATCCTCCGACAACCGACGGAAACGAATATCGCGCCGACAACATTAAAGTCCTTGAAGGTCTTGAAGCTGTCCGAACACGGCCGGCCATGTATATTGGTTCGACTGGCGCCGCTGGCCTCCACCACCTTGTGTATGAGGTTGTCGACAACTCCATTGATGAGGCCCTTGCTGGACACTGTGACAATGTCGCCGTGGTAGTCCACATTGATAATTCAGTCACAGTGAGTGATAACGGTCGTGGAATTCCTACCGACCAACACGAGAGTGGTAAAACAGCAGCAGAGGTCGTAATGACGGTCCTCCATGCCGGAGGAAAGTTTGACAGTGAGACCTACAAGGTTTCGGGGGGGTTGCACGGTGTAGGAGTCTCAGTTGTTAATGCCCTGTCGGCGTCCGTGGAATTGGAGATTAGGAGAAATGGCCAGGTGTTTGGCCAAAGCTACAAACGGGGAACTCCTACATCTGCCTTGGAGGTAACCGGCACAACTAAACGTCGTGGAACCAAGGTCACCTTTAAGCCAGACGAGGATATCTTTGAAACTGTTGAGTTTAGCTTCGATGTTCTTTCTCGTCGGCTGCGGGAGCTGGCGTTTCTTAATGCAGGTGTCACGATCACGATTGACGATGAACGCACAGGAAAGAGTCATCGGTTCCAGTATGAGGGTGGAATCAAAGAGTTCATCAAACACCTCAATGAAAACAAGACTGCTGTAAACCCAACACCGATTTATATGCAGGGTAACCGGGACGGAATTGCGGCGGAGATAGCTTTGCAGTGGAACGATGGCTACGCGGAGACAGTGTATTCATTTGCCAACAACATCAACACACAAGAAGGTGGAACCCATCTCTCGGGATTTCGGTCTGCGCTGACCCGCACCCTTAATGCGTATGCCAACAAGAACCAGTTGTCGAAAGATCTTAAAGACAGTGTTAGCGGCGACGATATTCGAGAGGGCCTAGTTGCGGTTGTCAGTGTGAAGATTCCGGAACCTCAGTTTGAGGGGCAGACGAAGACAAAACTTGGAAACACGGCAGTCAAGGGCATTGTAGAGGCAATTATCAACGACAAGCTTGGTGCTTTTTGTGAGGAAAATCCCGCTGTAACGAAGAAAATAGTGAGTAAGGCGATCGATGCGGCGCGAGCGCGGGAAGCAGCAAGACGGGCCCGTGACACCATACGTAAAGGGGCTCTCGACAGTAATTCTTTGCCTGGTAAACTGGCCGATTGCCAGGAACGAGACCCCGCACAGAGCGAAATCTATATTGTTGAGGGTGAGTCTGCAGGTGGTTCTGCGAAGCAAGGGCGTGACCGCCGTTTTCAGGCAATTCTTCCGATCAAGGGTAAGATTTTGAACGTAGAGAAAGCCCGCCCGGACAAAATGCTGAGCAGTGATGAAATTCGAACAATGATTGCTGCGTTGGGTTGTGGGATTGGGAAGGACGCCGTTGAGGGTGAGCCTGCAGGTGGTTTTGATCTCTCCAAGCTTCGGTATCACCGGGTTATCGTAATGACCGATGCAGATGTTGACGGGTCACACATTAGGACGCTACTGCTGACCTTTTTTTACAGGCAGATGCGCGCGTTGATTGAGCATGGGCATATCTATATCGCGCAACCCCCTCTCTATCGCGCAAAACGGGGTCGATCGGAGACCTATATCAAGGATGACCGGGCGTTGGAGAGCTGGCTAATACGCCGGGCAAGTGAATCGAGAACCCTACGTCTTCCACAACAAAAGAGGGAATTTTCTGGGTCCCAATTGGAAGACGTCCTTCACAAGGTTATGGCGTTTCGCAGGTTGATGCATGTGGTTGAACGTCGTGGCGTTAGCCGGGACGTGGTTACCGCGCTGCTATCGAGAGGAGCTCGAGATCGAGGGTTTTTCGCTGATAAAGCCGCGACTGAAGGTCTGGCTAGTGAATTAAGGTCAGCCGACCGGACTGTATCAGTGGGAACGGATGAAGAGCATAACGCATTCGTTGTGCAGGTTGAAGACCGAACAGGTGGATATCCGAGTAGCCATACTGTCGGCGTTGACTTTGTGACGTCTGTTGAATACCGAGCTCTGCTCGACAGTTTCAACGACAGTGACGTGCGCGCGTTGGAGGGCCCGTTGATTGTGTCGACTGTTCCAACGCGGGATGTTGAGGGCGGTCCGGTCGAGGAAGACAAAACCCAGGATGTTGAGATTGGGTCGGTTGACGAACTGATCGACTTTTTTATCACTGCTGGAAAACGTGGCGTAGCAGTGAATCGTTACAAAGGTCTGGGAGAAATGAACCCCGATCAACTCTGGGAAACCACAATGAAGCCAGAGACAAGAACCCTTCTTCAAGTAAGGGCCGAGGATGATGCTGAGGCTGACCTGATGTTTACCACCTTGATGGGAGACCACGTCGAACCCCGGCGTAAATTTATCCAGGATAACGCGCTGGACGTCAAGAATCTTGACGTATAGGCATTTCCTGCCGTCACCCTATGCCCAACACTGAAATTCAAACTATCCCGGTCAACATCGAAGACGAGATGCGGAACTCGTACATGGATTACGCCATGAGCGTAATCATTGGGCGAGCACTGCCTGACGTGCGGGACGGATTAAAGCCAGCGCACCGGCGCGTTATTTATGGGATGCGCCTGATGGGCTTGACGTCGAACCGGGCTTATCGTAAATGCGCGAAGATTGTTGGCGAAGTGATGGGGAACTACCACCCCCACGGAGATGCCAGCATTTACGACACCCTAGTTCGCATGGCCCAAGACTTCAACATGCGGTACATGTTGGTGGACGGACAAGGCAACTTCGGGTCGGTCGATGGCGATCCTGCCGCAGCCATGCGATATACGGAGGCCAAACTGCAGCGCTTGGCTGACGAGTTGATGGCAGACCTGGACAAGGAGACTGTTGACTTTGTTCCCAACTACGACGAAACCACGGAAGAGCCGACCGTTTTGCCGGCTCCATACCCTAACCTGTTGGTGAATGGATCGGCAGGTATCGCGGTTGGGATGGCGACCAATATTCCACCGCACAACATGCGGGAGGTAGTTGAGGCTGCTGTTTGGGTCGCGGAACATCCCGATGAATCGACCGAGGAGCGCACGCGTACCGTGCTCCGGCTGGTGGCCGGACCAGATTTTCCGACTGGGGGATTCATCGTTGGTCGAGCGGGAATTGCCCAGGCTTATAAAACCGGTCGGGGTAGTGTGCTGATGCGTGCTCGTACATCGATCGAAGACCACCCCAAAAAGGGAGGCAGACAATCGATCGTAGTGACGGAGATTCCGTATCAAGTAAACAAAGCGAGGTTGCTTGAGAAGATCGCTGAGCTCAAGCACAGCAAAGTGATCGAGGGCATATCGGACTTGCGCGACGAATCAGACCGGCAAGGAATGCGGATTGTTATCGAACTCCGCCGCGGGGAAGTGCCGGAGGTGGTCCTCAACAATCTGTTTAAGCACTCAGCTCTTCAGACGTCATTTGGCATCATTCTACTCGCGATTGTCGCAGGGCGACCGCGTGTGCTGCCGTTAGTTGAGGTAATTGAACACTTTGTCCAGTTCCGCCGGGAGGTGGTGAGGCGCCGAACGGAATTCGAATTACGTAAGGCCGAGGCCCGTGCCCATATTCTTGAGGGTCTGAAAATTGCCTTGGATCAGCTGGATGCTGTTATCCGACTAATTCGTGGTGCCAAGAGTCCACCTGAAGCAAGAACGGGTCTGATTGAACAGTTTTTCCTGACCAAGATTCAAGCTCAAGCCATTCTAGACATGCAACTCCAACGTCTAACCGGTTTGGAACGACAGAAAATCAACGATGAACTCACGGAGCTGTTGAAAACGATTGAGCGACTCAGGGCAATCTTGGAGAGTGAGCAGGAGTTGATGGATTTGGTAGTCAGCGAACTTCAAACTATTTCTGCGAGTCATGGAGACGAACGGCGTACTGAAATTGTTGAAGCGGCTGGTGATTTTCGCGTGGAAGACCTGATTGCCGAGGAGGATATGGCAATTACGGTCAGCAACACAGGTTATGTTAAGCGGACGGCCTTAACTGAATACCGAAACCAGCGTCGCGGAGGAAAGGGACGGCTGGGAATGCGGACCCGCGACGAGGATTTTCTTACTCAGTTGTTCGTAGCCTCTACGCATGCATATATCTTGATCTTTTCTGACCGAGGGCGCGTCTACTGGTTGAAGGTACACGAAATTCCGGATGTAGGTCCCGCCGGAAAAGGCAAAGCGATTGCCAATTTAGTCAGGATGGCTCCGGACGAGCGGATTGCCACCCTTCAGGCTGTTCGGCATTGGCCCGAGAATGACGGTGAGCAGTTTGTAACCATGGGAACAAAGCGAGGGATCGTGAAAAAAACGGACCTTCGGGCGTATCGGCGACCGTTGGCGAGCGGGATTATAGCGATGTCGGTCGAATCTGGAGATGCCGTGATCGGTGCCGAGCTGACCGATGGAAAAGAGGAATTGTTCATAGGCACGCGGGCGGGGAAGGCGATCCGCTTTAAAGAAGCTGATGTCCGAGCTATGGGTCGAACCGCGCGAGGTGTCCGGGGCATTAGGTTACGCGGTGGCGATGAAGTGGTCGCGATGACGGTCGTAAAGCCGAGCGGTATGCTCTTAACAGTTACGGCGCGAGGCTACGGAAAACGAACCGAGTTAGACGAATATCGCGTGCAGACTCGGGGCGGACTCGGCCTTAAAAACATCCAAACGAGTGAGAGGAACGGTCGTGTCACCGGCGTTGCCTATGTCGAACAGGATGACGAAATGATGCTCATTACTGAGCAGGGAAAGATTATCAGGATGGTAACGGGTGATATTCGGCCTATTGGTCGCGTGACGCAAGGTGTGCGGCTAATCGAAATCGACGAAGATGACCGTGTCGTCTCTTTGGCCCGGCTAGCCGAAAAGGATCTTTCGGACAAAGCTGACGATGATGGAGACCAACCGCCCCCCGAAGAGAGAGCCGACTAAAGGCCGCCCAAGACTGAGTGAAACAGGTTCATTTCGACCGCGAAACACCAAACGATTTGAAACGGTGAGCTAGCCAAGGCCTCCGAGAAACTCTAGGAGTAAATCACTGGTGATTTCAGCCTGTTCCTGCTGAACCCAGTGACCTGCGCCATCAACGAGGTGTACCGCACGCATATCTGTGCAAGCCACTTCCTGCATCCTCTCAAAGGAACCCGGGC
>CAZUZW010000057.1:0-15652 GCA_964624855.1 uncultured Vicinamibacteraceae bacterium | reverse complement strand
AGATTCAGCTTGTCGAGAACATTCGTGGTTGCCGTAATGATGTGACAACCGACCGCCTCAGCTTGAAACACATTAAACAGTTCTCGTGGACTCGCCCATATGATTTCCGTTCGATTGAGAGACCCCACGAGTCGGACTGCCTCAGCGACAACCGGCACGGGATCAACACCCGTATCAGCCACCCGCCCGGCAAAGACTGAAATACAACTAGGCACATCGCTCGACAGACATTCCGCGATACTTTTGACTTGTTGCGTTGTCATCACTGCGGTGACGTTCACTTGAACTGTCGCCTCAACCAACCGGTTAATCAAAGACCCAGCAAAATTGCCCCGCGTGTCGGTCACCGGAATCTTAACGTAGACATTAGAGCCCCACGATGCAATCTCCAAGGCCTGTTCTTCCATCTCAGGAAAATCGTCTGAGAAAACTTCAAACGAGATAGGCCGGTCAGGAACCACCTCTAACAACTCTTTGGCAAAAGTCGCATAGTCATCAACATGCGCTTTTCGCATCAATGTTGGATTGGTTGTGAATCCTTTGATGAGGGGATTCGACGCCAAATCTCTAATCGCCGATAGATCAGCTCCGTCAGCAAATAGCTTTACACGCAGCTCAGCGACGCTTGCCATGAATTGTCTCCTTATGGTCATTTCGAATTTGTCGACCGTTGATATCGGCTTTTACCATTTTCGTCTTTCGATTACGTTGTTTCTTAGATTGGCTCATGGTTGACTGCACGCTGGCTCTCAGAGGCAGTAGTTTGTCCTTGGCAACACCAAGAGCAATCAGGCGTGTTATTACCTCAGAAGATTCATCGAGCCTAGCAACAATCAGAAGATCGTATTCGACTTCCCTGTGTTCTTTCACACTACGTACAGAAAAGCCCAGAAATTTCTGGCCCCCTTCTTTATCAAAGACGGCTTCAAGATCAAGACCCAGTTCGCGCAGAACCAAGAAGGCGACCTCGGCTGCCTCGCCAGTTCCATAGATTGCCACTCGCATCGGGCTCTGGACCTGACTCGTCAGGACCCGGTGGAGATGCCGCCGAGCATCCCGATACAGATCAAGGGAGTATTCCATAAACTTCAGTGTCAGCCTGGCCTTCTGTGCGAGTCCACGTGGTGTAATTACATAAGCCAGTCGGTTTGCTCGTATGGTCACACACTTAATGTAACCCTTTCGAATGAGACGCTTGATATAGAGGTTGGTCAACCCTAATGCGATACCCAACCGAGCGGAAAGCGTCCGCTGAGTCAAAGTAGACTCTTGCTCAACAACGTCAAGCAGGCGTAAAACTCGCTGCGAATCAATATCCATGGATTAATTTTCTGGACGACTGAAAAAAGGCTGCAGAGACGCTCCCGCCCCGTCAGTCACAGGACCGCTAGCCTCAAAACCCGGTAAAACGTTCAGATATCAAGAACGTCTTGTTCATAAAATGAACACTAAAATTTTCAACGAAACTAGCCCACCTGTCAATATTCTCCACCCAACAATGCTGATTCTTGGACCGTAAAACATCTCTATCTGACCCTGAGTAACCGCGAGGCTCCAAGAAATTCATCATTTCCATAAAACAAACGGCCAATCGTGGAGTTGAAGGACGGTCTTACGTCGGTGTTGCACGCGCATGTATGAGATCCGCCACCCGGCGATTAGCGGCTAAGTCGAAGTACTTCCAGACGTCCGGCACGATGCGGGGGTGCTTATCCAGATGAATCCAATTTTTCGATCCTCTTCGACGCGGTGCCAGAGTTCATCCTGCGCGATTGTCCCGTCCTATGATGCGGTCGTGAAGAAAAGAGGGCGAGCATACGTTCTTCGAACTCATCGAGAGCGTCAGAGAAGGAAACGAGACCGCTTCGGTATCCGGTGTTTGTTATGTGGACAAGGACGGTACTTTTCACGACAACGGCGTGCTGACCGAACACGAGCCGTAAAAATTAAATAAATGAGGGCGTTTTTACTGGGTCACCTGACCAATAATGGCCAGGCTGGCGGCGGCGAATGAGTCAACACCAAGATCATATTGCTCGGGTTGGCGTTCAGTATATCCACTGCGGATGAAGATTGTCCGACATCCGGCGGCTTGCCCAGCTTCAATATCTCGCCATCGATCGCCGACCATATAGGAATTCGACAAATCTATACCAAGTTCCTCCGCGGCAGCCAACAACATCCCTGGAAGCGGTTTGCGACAGCCACAACCGTCTTCATCGGTGTGAAAACAGACACGAATGTCGTCTATTGGAGCCTTGCTTCTTAATTTCGCATGCATAGCGTCAACGACTTCGCCGGATTGGCGGCCAGTCGCTACATCGGGCTGATTAGTCACCACCACCACTAGGTAGCCGGCGGCCTTCAGGGACACCAAGCCTTCACGCACGCCGGGTAGTAATTTGAACTCACCAATCGTAGACGGCGGATAAGGCTTCCCGTCGACGACAACGGCACGATTCAGTGTACCGTCACGATCGACGAACACCGCCCGCCGGCTCACGAACTGCTTTTGGTTGGGACCGACTCCCATTTCGTTGGCTGCTGCTGCAGCGCTGGGTGTGACACAAGAGAATGCCAAACGACAGCCTGAAACGCCTCACTAAGTGGCGTTATAAGCTTCGAATCTACCATCGGAACAACGATCACCTCGTGACCATGACGGGTCGTATGTCCACCATCACGACCAACGATACCAAGGATTGTCATACCACGACGCTTGGCCTCATCAACTGCTCGAACGAGATTTGGACTAACATTCCGTTCAGCGTCGCCCCCACCTACTGACAGAACAAAAATCGCGTCTTGATCGGTCGCACGGCTCACTTCAAGATAGGCTTCGAAAACTGTCTCCCAGCCATCGTCGTTAGTTCGCGCAGTTAACTCCGATACGTTATCCGTCGGCGCGTAGGCTTCAATACCAGCAAGCTTGCGAAAGTCATTAACAGCATGACCGGCATTGGCCGCACTGCCGCCGACACCGAGCACGAATAGACGTCCCGATCTCGACCGGAGCGCAACAAGAGCCTCGGCTAAACGCTCAACAGCCACGCGGTCAAGCCTCGCCAAAACCAGCTGTGCACAATTCAGAAAGTGATCAGTATGATTGCTCACAATGCCCTGCTCAGTGAAACAATAGTCTAAATTGTCTTCGGAGGGACAACTGGCACCGCGGCGATACCGTCTTGAAGGACGGAGTGATCCCTGCAGACCATGAGAGTTCTTGCTCGTTTGTCAGCTAATCGTATGCAAACCGTCGCTCGTGCGGTCGGGATACCAAGCATGAGCGTCCTGCTGGTATTGGTTCTGGCACACACACTCACAAGTACACCCGCACCGAGGATCGGAATCTTGTGGGAGACCGGAATCTCAGTTTCGAATCGGGTCGTACTTGAACAACGGTTCCAGCTGGTAAACGCCACACCGATTGCCAACGCCGCGTGGGCTTATGACCTCACTGATACGTCCTCAAGTAACATTGCCGCTCTCCTCGCCAATTCTTGGGTTCTTGACACCACTTTTATCGATGCTGAAACGTCATCCGTTGTCCCAAATGCACCTGTAGGTGTTACGACAACCTGGATTGGCGATCGGATTCCCCTGTTTAAACAACGTGGCGTAGCCAAGAGCCTCGTCGTTGCATCGGCTGGACTGACAACTTTCGCAGCCATCCTCTGGCTTTTCGGTGCAGGTTATCTCCGAGATCCACAAATGCTGACCCGTGCAATCCCGTCAATCAACGCTCAAACACTCGGCCTTTATCGGATTTTCTTCGCGTTCGGCCTCGCCTTCGTCTTGAGTGAACTCAGAATGGCGGAATGGGCCGCCCCTGGGGAGGTCCATCCGGAACAGGCCTGGTTGGCGGATTGGAACGGAATCCGGTGGATCGCCAATCAGCCACAACTTGTTACCTGGCTTGAACGCCTTACTTTCGGGACGATAGTTGTTTTCGCGATCGGTCTAGCAACCCGGCTTTCCTATGGAATTATCGTCGCAAACTTAACATTGTGGACGCTAGTGCGCTTACAGCACACCGGGACCCATCCGTGGGGAGTGTTACTAGTAACGCTCTGGTGCCTCCTCGCCATCCGCTGGGGTGATGGACTAAGTCTGGACCGAGCTATTCGACGGTGGTGGCAACAGCGACCCGAGCCAAGAGCCGCTGGTCAAGCCTACGGGTTTGCTGTGTGGCTCCCTGGTCTCGTACTCGGTTCAGCAATGGCGGCATCAGCCTTCGCAAAAATCTATTCCAGTGGCTTGAATTGGATACTCGGCGGGGCGGTTAAATATCACTTCGTAACCGATGCGCTCAATGCACCGGTAGACTGGGGCCTCTGGGTTGCGAGCCATCATTGGGCATCTGTGGGAGCATCGGCATTCGCGGTTGGTATGGAAGGCTCACTAATTGTTGCGATTTTTCTGCGCTCAACAGCAGCACGTATGGCCATCGGCGCTGGCAGTGCCGCGCTCCTGCTAGGTTTTTACTTCTTTCAGGCTGAGGTATGGTGGGCGTGGTGGTTGCTCTGGGCGAGTTTCTTCATACCTTGGGACAAATTGTCATCAAAATTCTTCCATCGCCCCTGGTCAGATAAAAAATATGCAGATAAAGCAGTTAACGTCTTGAGGCCCTGGACGGACAACCCCCTGAGCCACGTTCATTACTGGGTTATCTTCCTAGTTTTGGCTCTCCAACTTTTTGCGTCGGCATTTCAAATTGAACAGCAACCTTTGTTCTCGAATTATCCGATGTATTCGAGCACCTATCCTTCCACCGCCTCGTTCGACGCACGTGCATCAATTCAAACACCATACAGGTTCCTTAAGAACTCCGGTGAGGATGAGTCTGACATCACGGCGGCACTTGAGGACACCGACCTTGACGGCACCCTTCGCGACATTCTTATAAAACTTGGAGAAGGCGAACAGCTGAAAATAGATGAAAAAGAACGTCTTGGCTGGATAGCAACCAGCTTTCAAGAAAGGTCAGGAGAATCATTGGAGGTCGTCACACTTGTCAAGGACGAACTGGCCTTCGACTGGTCAATTGGTCAGCTATACCCAAAGACCCTTAATAAAGTGGTGGTCTCGCTTGACACCGAAACATTGTCAGTTGTGGATTAGCCTATGGACACGCCCAACGTCAATACCGTGCCCAAGGGCTCTACGCAGCAACACAGTTGGATTGCTAGAGCCGCTATTTAACCGTACCAACTAAACTCTCTTAACATTAAGATGCGGCATTTGTAGGCCAACAGTCACACTGAAAATCCAAACGGTATACTGGAAACTTCTACTAACGGTGCTCTTATGACACACGTCGCCTGGTTCACACCGTTACCGCCTATCCACTCAGACATCGCTAGGCTCAATGCCGAACTTCTTCCGCTTCTTGCCAAAACCCATCGCATTGATGTTTTTCTAGATTCGCTTCGCGATACACCGCTCGATGGTGTGGCTGGCGTCTTCAATGCTCATGACTTCGTGTGGAAACAGCACCAGAATCCATATGATCTCGTGGTCTACCAGTTGGGAACCTCTACCCATCACGACTACATGTGGCCTTATCTCGTAAAGTACCCAGGACTAATTGCGCTGCACGACGGCCAACTGCATCACTCGAGACGCCGAGCACTGCTCAATGCAAACCGAGCGAATGACTACCGGGTTGAATTCGCTTACAACCATCCCGCTGCCAACAGTGGAATCGCAGAACTTGGAATTTCAGGTTCACCGTGGTCCCAAGATTATCTTTGGACCGGGTCCCTTGGTTCCCTGAATTATCTCTGGCCAATGAGACGGGTTGTTCTCGATTCAGCACGGGTGGTCCTTGTGCACAATTCATGGCTTGCAGAAGAGATCCAAGAAGAATCGCCAAGAACGCCGGTAACTTCTGTCGAAATGGGAATCCCCAGTCTGCCACCGATTACCGAGACCAACCAATCGATACGGCATCGCCACAACATTCCTGTTGAATCGACGCTTTTTGTCGCCATTGGAGATATCAGTCCAGAGAAACGGATTTTTGAAACTCTCAAGAGTCTCGCTGCGCTCAAATCAGAAATGGCGCCTTGGCACCTGCTCCTGTGCGGCCAGACGGTCGAACAATACGACGCTCGGGCCGAAGCCCAACGTTTAGGCATCAGCGAACAGATCAGTATCATCGACAATGTTGCGGACAAAGAACTCTCAAACATCCTCTCCGCAGCCGATGTATGTCTATGTTTACATTGGCCGCCATCCCGAGAAACCTCTGCATCTTGGCTACGTTGCCTGAGTGCCGGAAAGCCGACCATTATCACTGACCTCATCCATACTAGTGACGTACCGTCTCTCGACCCGCGAAATTGGATGGAGGTGAGCGGACCTCGCGGACGGACTCGTCAAGGACTGCCTATAGACGCTGCCTGCGTAAGTATTGACATCATTGACGAAGAACATTCTCTCTCACTCGCATTGGCTCGGCTGACTGTCGACCTCAACCTGCGCACATCGCTTGGCAAGGCTGCCCGGAGACTCTGGTCTGATAGATTCACTTTGGAGCGAATGGCCACCAATTACGAGAGGGTCATAGTGACCGCACTAGCAACAGCGTATGACCACGGCCGAAAAAACAATCTACCGCCTCATTTACTTCAAGACGGCAAAGAAACGCTTCGCACGTTGCTAAAAGATGTCGGCATGCCATCAAATACGCTGTTTGGTAGATAACTCTCAATCGAACAATGACTTATCCTTGACTTCGTGAAATACGATGATTACGCTCCGAACCTTGAAGATCAGTTTAAATGGCGAACCCTTTGAGATTGTAGGTCCGCTCACCGTCAACCAACTCCTCACGGAAATAGATCTCGATCCTCGAGGTGTCGCGGTCGAACACAACCTTGAGATCGTGAAACGCGATTCATACGACTCACTAATCATTACGGAAGGCGACCAGATCGAAGTTGTTCACTTTGTCGGGGGAGGCATGGCGGATGATCAGCTAACGCTTGGCGGAACAACATTTCACTCCCGCCTGATCGTTGGCACGGGCAAATACTCCTCCCACTCGGTCATGACCCAAGCGCATGAAGCCTCCGGAGCCGAAATGGTGACAGTGGCTGTCAGACGCGTAAATGTCACCGACCGTTCTAAGGAGTCACTACTCGATCACATTGACACTGATCGTTACGTTCTGTTGCCAAACACGGCCGGATGTTATTCCGCGGACGAAGCTATTCGGACTGCTCACCTAGCTCGAGAGGTCGGTCTCTCAAATTGGATAAAACTCGAGGTAATTGGAGACAAAGAAACGCTCTTCCCGGACAACGAAGCACTGCTCGAAGCTACACGAGCCTTAGTCAAAGACGATTTTGTTGTTCTACCCTATACGAATGACGACCCAGTGACGTGTCGCAAACTTGAAGACGCTGGAGCCGCGGCGGTAATGCCACTTGGAGCACCAATCGGATCAGGTCTTGGTATTCAGAACCCGAACAACATTCGAATCATTAAGAAGTTTTCTAAGATTCCCGTAATTGTTGATGCTGGAGTTGGCACTCCATCAGATGCTGCGATCGCCATGGAACTCGGTGTTGACGCGGTACTGATGAACACTGGTATCGCCGGGGCCCAAGATCCGGTTGCCATGGCACATGCTATGCGCCTAGCTGTTCAGGCCGGTCGAACGGGATTTCTAGCGGGACGTATTCCTCTAAAGATGTACGCCACGGCGAGCAGTCCTTTGGAAGGAGTGGTCAAGTAAGCACAATTAGACTTCCCAAGTATGGCTTAACGACTGCGCCCAGCACCAAGAAGCAGTAACCGCTAAGAACTGGTCCAGACTGGCCGGACACACTACAATTGGCCACCACTGGCATGTCTAAAAGCAGTATTTCTCCCTCGGATTTGAAACGCCTACATGATGAGCAAGAAGAAGCCAATCGTTTATACAATGATGCCCTGACTGCCCTTGACAGTGCACTACACCGATTGCACGACATGCCAGACGCTCCGCCCGGGCATGACGAGCAACAAATCAGAGAGCTCAATGAACGGTGGAATCTCCTCGATCTCACTCCCAACACCGAGGGTTGGCGTGGCAAGTTACGCGGGCTTGTGTGGAACACCTTCGCACCGCTGTTCGAGCGTCAACACGCTTTTAACTCTGCGCTCGTCGACCACATTAACCGAAACGCCAAGATGAACCGTGACGTTTCGAGAGCCGTGACCGAAGTGATCGAGCTACTACGACAAGGCCAAGATAACCTTGTCGAGTTTGAACATAAATTGATTCAGTTTGCACAGCAAATTACAGGTTATGTAGAGACCAAAGACCGTGACGCGGTTGGGGCTCTACAAGCAGGTGTTATCGGTTCTCTCGAAGGACTATCGGACGAGTTGCAGAAACGCTGGGAGTCTATGGTCGCCCGAGAGCGGCGCTACCAAGCGAGTGTGGACGAGGTTCGTTCAACTACGGCCGTATGGCATGAGGTAACAGCATCGCTCAAGCGAGAACTCGACGGGTTGAGAGCACGAAACTCTAACGATACAAAGAAGGACTCCGAGGCGTCAGTCATACCACCTACCTCGGCTTACGATGGTTATAAGTACGTCGCGTTTGAGGATAACTTTCGTGGGTCCCAAGCTGAAATCCGATCTCGCGTAGCCGGTTACTTACCGTATTTTGAAGGAGCCACAAACGTGCTCGACGTAGGTTGTGGTCGTGGAGAGTTTCTAGACCTTCTGCGCGAACGAGGTGTGACCGCGAGCGGTATCGAGCTTAACCATGACATGGTCGAAGTCTGTCGCACGCGCAACTTACTTGTCTCAGAAGGAGATGCAGTTTCATATTTAGGTACACTTCCTGATGATTCTTTAGGTGGGCTATTCGCTGCTCAAGTTGTGGAACACCTTGAACCGGAATATCTTCTAAAATTCCTCGGCACGGCCTTCCTTAAGCTCCGTCCCGGAGCTAAATTGATACTCGAAACCATCAATGTCGCTTCCTGGTCAGCCTTCTTTCAGAGCTACGTTCGAGACATCACACATGTTCGCCCGATCCATCCCGACACCTTGAAATACCTAGTCACTGCCAGCGGCTTCCAAAAAGCGGAAGTAATCTACCAATCCCCGTACCCCGAAGAGAATCAACTGAAGATGTTGGAGCTGCCTACACCAAAACAAACGGCTGCCACTCCTGCTATCGACACTGAACTGACCTCATTTGTTTCAGTCGTCAATCAGAATATCGAAACGTTAAATCGTTTGTTGTTTTCGGATCAGGATTACGCTGTGATTGCCGAACGGAAGTGACAGCTTACTGTTACCCAAAGGCGAGTTTAAATATTCAACTGCAACCGGTAATGTCAGGCCTGCAACTCAGGCGGCATACTGTCACCTCGTTCCGAGGCAACACTCAACCGATCCAGATCGGCATCCACCATCATCTCGACCAATTTAGGAAAATCCACTTGCGGCTCCCATTCGAGCTCGACACGAGCCTTCGAAGAATCTCCTATAAGGTGTTCAACCTCAGCAGGACGTAAAAGATTAGTGTCTGTGCGAACATGACTGCGCCAATCTAATCCGACGTGTGAGAAAGCGGCTTCCACTAAGTCGCGGACAGAATGACTCACACCAGTCGACACCACGTAATCTGCTGGTTTTTCCTGTTGTAGCATTGCCCACATTGCCCGCACATAATCACCAGCAAAACCCCAGTCCCGATGAGCATCGAGATTTCCCAGCGACAAGGAATCCGTCAACCCCAGTTTGATACGAGCAACTCCGTCACTAACCTTTCGTGTCACGAACTCCAATCCTCGCCGGGGTGATTCATGGTTGAACAAAATGCCCGATACCGCAAACAGATCGTAGCTTTCACGGTAGTTCACCGTAATGTAGTGAGCAAATACTTTCGAGACCCCGTAAGGACTTCTGGGATAAAAAGGTGTCATTTCGGTTTGCGGTGTTTCCCGCACTTTTCCGAACATCTCGCTCGAAGACGCTTGATAAAACCGAATCGACGTATCGACCTGACGAACAGCCTCTAACATTCGCGTCACACCCTGTGAGTTGTACTCTGCAGTGAGCATCGGCTGGTCCCAAGATGCTGGAACAAACGACATAGCCGCAAGGTTATAGACCTCGTGCGGTCGTACATCATCGATCAATCTGATAAGCGAAAGCTGGTCCAAAAGATCACCTGGACGGATCACAACTCGGTCCAGCAAGTGCTCTATTCTCCAGTGATTTGGAGCACTCAAACGACGAGCCACGCCCACAACCTCGTAGCCTTTATCTAGAAGCAACTCGGCGAGATATGAACCGTCTTGACCAGAAATACCTGTAATGATGGCGCGTTTAGACATTGGCAAGTGACTGGATTCTAGTGCTGTTCTCTAGATATTCGCAAACTCGATTTATCGTAATTACCTTGGCAGATTTGTTGCAGATAGAGTCACAACCGGAAGATGTTGTCCCGTTTGACACCCTTTAGTGCATTCCGTGTATCGACAACTATCGGTGCTTGTTGTGCGATCGATTCATAATCGAATCCACTGTGGTCAGTCGTAATTACGGCGCAATCGATTCCATTACTCAACGCTTCGTCTGGGTCAATCGCGTCCAACACCAGCCCACTATCCGCAAGCCTCGGAACAAAGGGATCGCTATAACTCACCAGTGCCCCTCGCTCCTTGAGTAACAGGGCTATATCGATGGCTGGTGATTCACGAATGTCACTAACATTCGCTTTGTAAGCTACGCCAAACAAATGAACACGCGACCCACTGATTGGAAGAGTCCGAGTATTCAATGCATCAACGACACGCTCGACAACATACCTCGGCATCCCCGAGTTGACGTGTCCCGCGAGCTCGATGAAACGACTTTCAAAACCTTTTTGCCGTGCCTTCCAGCTTAAATAGAACGGGTCAATCGGAATACAATGTCCGCCGAGCCCAGGACCAGGATAGAAGGGCATGAATCCAAAGGGCTTACTTTTAGCCGCTTCAATAACTTCCCATACATCGACATCCAAGCGCGCACACATCAGAGCCAGTTCATTCGCGAGACCTATGTTGACAGCCCGAAACGTGTTCTCAAGTAGTTTAACCGTCTCCGCAACGGTGGTTGAGGACACGGGCACTACTGAATCGACAATCTGTTCGTATAACAGGGCCGCCACCTTAGTTGAGATCTCATTGACCCCTCCCACAACTTTCGGAATATTCCGAGTATTCCAATCGACATTACCTGGGTCTACACGTTCCGGTGAAAATGCAAGATAAAAGTTCTCGCCGGCTTTAAGGTCACCTGCTTCAAGTTTAGGACGTACTACCTCTTCGACAGTGCCCGGATAGGTTGTCGACTCGAGAACCACAAGTTGACCGGCATGAAGATATTTCGCGATTTCATCAACTGCAGAGACTACATATGACAAATCGGGATCACCGGTCTTCCTTAAAGGTGTCGGAACGCAGATATCAATCGTGTCAACGTCAGCAAGTTGCGAAAAATCAGTCGTAGCCGTCAAGTAGCCTTTCGTGGTCACTGCCTGGATCTCACCATCCGGCACATCACCGATATAGGACTTCCCTCGACGGAGCTTTTCCACTTTGTCGACATCAACATCGAATGCAATTGTTTTGAGACCAGCCTTGGCAAACTCAACAGCCAAGGGAAGACCAACATAGCCCAAACCAATTACGCTCACACACGCCTGACGGGTACGAATCTTCTCAATCAGCGCTTTACTCATAACGTTCGTCATCACACTAGAATTCAGACAGACTACCACCGCCCCATAGTTAATGATTCACTCTAGACAGCACACTAGTCTACGATCAAAGACATCTGTGGAACGGATTGATGTTGCTATCATCGGTGCTGGGGTTGTTGGTCTCGCCACCGCCAACGCTGTATCCCAGCAGGGTTACAGCACCTGCCTATTGGAATCCCGCCCAAGGCTTGGCCTTGAAGCAAGTACTCATAACAGTGGTGTAATACACGCTGGAATCTACTATCCAACAGGCTCACTCAAGGCAAATCTGTGTGTCGAAGGTCGGGAACGCCTCTATAGTTTTTGTCGAACTCACAACGTACCACATACTCGGTGCGGAAAATTAATTGTGGGAATGACCACCGATGACATATCGACACTCGAGACCCTGGGAGAACAAGCGAAAAAGAACGGTGTGGATGTAGACATAGTAGATCGCTCTTTTATTAAGAAACTCGAACCAAACGTCAATGGTGTCGCCGCTCTTTGGTCACCATCCACCGGAATCGTCGAAGCCGAGGCACTTGTTCGAACACTAAGCAAGAACGCCACCGAAGTCTATATTCTTACCGGTACTCCAGTCATTGGTGGCATTCCCTGTGTAGACGGCATCGAAATCCAAACGGAACAAGAACATATCCTGGCAAAAGTAGTCGTGAATGCAGCTGGTTTATACGCCGACGATGTATCAGCCATGCTGGGCGGTGAAAAATTCACCATCTATCCCGTCCGAGGTGAGTACGCTGAACTACTCCCTCGATCACGCCATCTAGTTACTAGACCTGTCTACCCACTACCCGACCAATCAGGCCATGGTCTTGGCGTTCACCTCACACCGACTACTTGGGGCAGCGTCATGTTAGGCCCCACTGCTAGGTACCAAACCACTAAAGACGACTATGAGAGTAACAGGCTGCCAATCGAATATTTCCACGAGGCAGCCCGAAGCCTTCTTCCAGAACTCAACATAGCTGACCTTCGACCTGGCGGCACTGGAATCAGAGCTCGTCCCGCGCCAGCTGACCAGATATTTGCTGACTTCATCATACGCTGCGACAGGCAAGTAACAGGACTCATCCATGCGGCCGGAATTGATTCCCCTGGACTAACTGCGTGTTTAGCAATCGCCGAGGTCATTGTTCCTCTAGTTGATGAAATCCTGCAGTAAATCAAACTACACAACGTTCAAGCGTGCCTTAGCATATCGCCTCACAGCATCCTGCCAAGTCGGCATTACGATACCAAGAGATCTAAGCTTGACGTTCGACAGGGCACAAAATTGAGGTCGCTTGGCCTTGAGCTTCACACTTGCCATCTGCACCGGAATGATGCGACTCGGGCGTTTCAGTTCCGCCGCCAGATGCGCTGCCAGATCCATCCACGTACCCATATCTGAGCCCACACAGTGGTAGATGCCCTCTGGCGGCGTTGAAGCTAAAAGCACCGCCGTAGCTTCTGCAACATCGTCAACATAACTTGGCGTTACAGTCCGATCTGTAAACGCTCGCACCTCCTCACCAGCCAAGATCGCGTCCGCTATCCGATCGAGACTACTCCCTAGTTTTCGACCTTCTCGGAAGGGAAGTAGTCCACCACCGAATAAACTTTCAACACGGAGAATGTAATGTTGAGCCTCGGCGGCAAACCACTCGCCGATAAGCTTTGAAATTGCATATGCACTCTGTGGATTTGGAATCGACTGCTCCGTGTAAGGTTGGTCAGCGTTACCGTCGAAGACAAAATCGGTACTAAAATGCACAAGAATCGCACGAGTGGCAACCGCTGCCTGGGCCAATGCTCTCACACCAAAAGCATTGACCGCCATTGCGGCCACTGGGTCATCTTCAGCGCCATCTACGTCATTGTAGGCAGCACCATTAATAATCGCATCAGGCTTCACTTCTCGCACAACATCCATAACCTCGAGATATCGTGTCAAGTCGAGCTCTTTGCGTGTCAGAGAAATCACTTGATGCTTTACCTGCATCCGTGCCGTAACCGCATGGGCTAATTGACCGCCGGCTCCCGTAACAAGCACTTTCACCGCATCCTCTCCTTAACGAGCGCCCGCGTTTCTCGGTCGATTTCACGACGTCGGATCGTTTCACGTTTGTCGTAGTTCTTCTTTCCTTTCGCCACGCAGAGAGAAACCTTGACCCTACCATTCTTAAAATACATCCGGACAGGAACGAGAGTAAGACCTCTCTCCACAGTTTTTCCAATCAATTTCCTGATTTCAATCTTGTTAAGCAAAAGTTTCCGCCGACGAAGCGGTTCATGGGTAGCATAGCCTCGGTGGCTGTAGGGACTAATGTGTAGGTTATAGAGGAATACTTCGCCGTTTTCTACACGTCCGTAGCTGTCCTTGAGGTTTACCCGTCCTTCACGAATTGCCTTAACCTCAGTCCCCAGCAACACCACTCCCGCTTCATATGCATCAAACAAGTGAAAGTCGTGGCGTGCCTTCCGATTGTCAGCAATAAGATGCTCAGCCATGACTCACGTGGTTAGAACTCGTAAGGCGGGCAGCGAGACAAACCGCTTCGACCATGCTCGAAGGGTCAGCACTACCCGTACCCGCAATATCGTACGCTGTCCCATGGTCAACCGACGTACGCACAATAGGAAGACCCAGTGTCACATTGACGGCCTCACCAAACGCCATCATCTTGACAGGGATAAGGCCTTGGTCGTGATAACAGGCTACAACTGCGTCAAATTCTCCTTTTAGAGCGCGAATGAAAACCGTGTCTGCAGGCAGGGGTCCAGTCACGTCAATGCCGCGCGAGCGACACGTCAAAACAGCCGGGGTTAATGTCGCCAACTCTTCCCGTCCTATCAAACCACATTCACCCGCATGCGGATTTAAACCTGCTAACGCAAGTCGTGGTTTCTTGAAACCAAAACGGGGCAACGCTGACGCAGCTAGTTCGATCGTCTGTTCCAATCGATCTGTGGTTAACAAAACTGGTACATCGCAAATTGGAACGTGTACCGTCGCGAGTACTACCCGCAGGCGCTGTGAATAGAACATCATAGCAACGAATGATGTCTCTGTTAGGACAGCGAGTAACTCGGTGTGACCTCTCCAGGGCAAACCAGCCGCCGCCCAAGAAGCCTTGTTTATCGGAGCAGTAGTAATCGCATCCAGACGTCCCTCTAGCGCATCAATCGTCGCAGATTTAACCGCTTCATAAGACGCTTGGCCCCCTTCAGGGCAGCCGACACCAGGCGAAAATTTTCGACGTTCGGCTTCAGATGGACCATACAGAACGGGCTGACACACTGACTTGACTCTAGGATCACTTGCGGCTTTATCAGCGATCTCTGGACCGATACCTGAAGGATCACCGACGGTTAGACCGATTCGCGGAAAGGACATCTTATAAATTCGTGTACAGCCCGCCGGCAATGTGGCGAATCGCTCTACTAGCAGTTATTACACGTCGAACAGTTGCCACTACAATTGGATCCACATCCGCCTTCGGCTCGACTACAACTACTTTCGTTTGCACATCCTGCAAACTGTTCCCCTGCAGCATTAGGCAATTCGTAACGAAGGCAACATTTGAGTCGTCCACACAAACCAGAAAGTCGTGAGGGGCTAAGACTTAGACTCTGACTTTTGGCCATCTTGATAGAAATCGGCTCAAATCCATTCAGCCAAGTCGTACAACAGAGAGGACGGCCACAAGTGCCATAGCCTCCTAACAAACGTGCCTCGTCTCTAGCTCCGATTTGCTTCATTTCAATTCGACAACGAAACTCCGACGCAAGTTCCCGAACTAACTCACGAAAGTCAACTCGCCCCTCGGCGGTAAAGTTGAATACAAGTTTTGGATTATCAAACTGCTGCTCAACCTTAACCAGTTTCATGGCTAGGCCCCG
>CAZUZW010000056.1:0-15782 GCA_964624855.1 uncultured Vicinamibacteraceae bacterium | reverse complement strand
AGGAATGAGCAACGGGTGTCTACTTCGACCGGGAGCTCATAATACATGATAACTCGAGGGTTCGTTAGACTTAGACGCCGATCAAGAGTTAAGTGTTTACCGCAGGTTCCGTTAGTTTGGCCGATTTGTTAGCGTCGTCGGTTTGATCAGTGTGTTGAATCTGCGCGACGATTTCCGCCACATCGTCATTTTCAACGGTTTTCTGGCTGTCGGCTAGGGCAATAACCTCACGATAAACTCGATCGAGTTCGAATCGAGTCAGTTCGTAACCTAGATGTTCGCAACGTTGTTTGACGGCGTGGCGTCCAGAATGTTTCCCAAGAACCAAGGTCGACTGCAACCCTACATCCTCGGGGCGCATAATTTCGTAGGTCCGCCGATCCTTAATGACTCCATCCTGATGAATGCCTGCTTCGTGAGCGAATGCATTCCGGCCAACGATCGCTTTATTGGACTGCACCGGTTCCTGTGTCAACGATGACAACAACTGACTCGTTTTGAATAACTCGGTGGATTCGATGGTGGTGGTATAGGGCAGTCGGTCCGGTCGAACCCGAGTAGCCATCACCACCTCTTCTAGTGAGGCATTTCCTGCACGTTCACCAACACCGTTGATAGTGCATTCAATTTGCCGAACACCCGCGCGGAGGGCCGCTAATGAATTGGCAACGGCCAATCCAAGGTCATCGTGGCAGTGTGTACTGAACACTGCTCTCGTCGCGGTTGGGACCCTAGATTGAATTTCAGTGAAAAAATCTTCGATTTCCTGTGGCGTACAGTAACCGACCGTGTCGGGAAGATTAATGGTGCTAGCACCAGCATCAATGGCAGTTTCGACCACGCGACATAAGAAATCCATATCAGTTCGCGTTGCATCTTCGGCGGAGAATTCGACATCGTCGGTATAATCCCGTGCTTGCCGAACGGCTTTACTAAGAGACTCGATGCATTGATCGCGACTAATCCGCAGTTTTCGCTCTAAATGCAGGTCAGAGGTGGCAATGAACGTATGAATACGGAACCGCTCTGCCGGCTTGAGTGATTCTCCAGCTCGGTCGATATCCGCCGGGTTACATCTTGCCAGCGCAGCAATAACCGGTTTTCTGATTTCGGCGGCGATCAGACTGACCGCGTGAGCGTCATCATCCGATGCAATCGGAAAACCAGCTTCAAGGATGTCGACTCCGAGTGTCTCGAGTTGTTTCGCAAGCTCTAGTTTCTCCGCCGTGTTCATTGAAAACCCAGGGGATTGTTCACCGTCGCGAAGTGTCGTATCAAAAATGATGAGTTTTTCGCTCTCGCTCTCCACCCTAGCCTCCCTCAAGAATCACAACCAAACCCCTGGTTAATTAAGCCGTTGGTTAATGCTAAAGTCAAAGTTATATAACTTAATACAAAATAATAAATCATTATAACTGGTGGAGTTTTGAGTCTTTTTCAGCCCTTATCTGGATTTAACCCTCGATTCATAAGACAGAAGTGCCAATCATCTATCTTTTAATTTCGCCTTGTTAACCGTGCAGAAAACTGCAGGTTTTAGATCTCTATTTATTGGCAGGAAAGTAAGGAAGTAACTTGATGCAAAGGTTTTTCATGATGGGATGATTTTTGATCAGTATGACAGTTACTGTCCCAATGGCGATAGCGCAAGAAACAGGTGCGGAATGGACGGAAGCGTTCTTTGGCTCGACCCTTCAACGTGGAAATCAGTACAAACTCTTTAGCTATGTGGTCGACTGATCACTAGAACCCCTTCACATAAGGGAGACTAGAACCGGTAGCGCGAACTTCTTCGAATCGATCGAGGAGCATTCCAGTCGCATCCCATTGGCCATTCAGTAAAGCGTCTCGCATGCCAGTCGGCATCGTTAGCGCAATGGACCTGTCTGAAATACTAAGTGTCAGATTTGAAACAGAGACAGTCAGAATTGTCTCTGGAGATTTTTCGACGTAGTCCATCAGGAACTCAACGTCAGAGTGGGCAGCGGTAAAGCTGGGCAAGCCAATGGATAGTGAATTCCCTCGAAAAATGTCTGAAAATGATTCTGCTATACACGCACAGATGCCCCAGCGCTTAAGGGCTTGGGGAGCATGTTCACGGGACGACCCAGATCCAAAGTTTTCGTTGGCCAATAATATCGAAGCCTCACGATAGCTGGAATTTGAAAATGGGTGGTTCGACATCGAAACGCGGTCGTCTTCAAAAACATGATCACCGAGTCCATCGAACGTTATCGCTTTGAGATAGCGCGCCGGGATGATCCGGTCAGTATCTATGTTGTTCCCACGTAGTGGAACTGCAGTGCCCGTCGTTAAGTCGATAATGTTGGTGTTGATCATTGTTTCGAAGCAATCCTCTGTTCAACCAAGCATCTTGCGGACGTCGGTCACTTCTCCTGAAATCGCCGCCGCAGCAACCATCGCTGGGCTCATCAACAGCGTCCGACCCGTGGGACTGCCTTGTCGGCCTTTAAAGTTACGGTTAGATGATGAGGCACAGACTTCTTGTCCGTCTAGCCGGTCCGGATTCATCGCGAGACACATGGAACATCCGGCGCCCCGCCACTCGAACCCTGCGTCCATGAAGGTTTGGTCCAGTCCTTCGCGTTCCGCAGCTAAGCGCACACTTTTTGAGCCCGGTACAACTAGTGCCTTCACAGAGCCAGAGACCTTGTGGCCGTGCACAACCTTGGCTGCTTCCCTTAGGTCAGATAATCTTGAATTTGTACACGAACCAATAAAGGCTACGTCTATTGGTGTGCCTCTAATCAAGGAGCCGGCCTTGAACCCCATAAATTCGATTGCTTCGGCGACGGAGTCGCGGTCGGTGTCCACGACGTCAGCGGGTTTCGGAATTCGACCTCCAATGCCTACTGACTGACCCGGATTAATACCCCAAGTAACTTTTGGCTCAATCGTTGTGCCATCAAGTGTGACTTGGTCGTCGTAGGAGGCTTCATAGTCAGACGCCATCGACGTCCACCAGTCCACTGCTCGGTTTAGGACGGCACCTGAAGGAGCAAAGGGCCTTCCCTTGAGATATTCAAATGTTGTGGCATCCGGATTGACATATCCGACGCGAGCCCCGCCCTCGATTGACATGTTACAGATGGTCATCCGCTCATCCATAGTCATGGCATCGACCGTGGAACCGGCGTACTCGTAGGCGTATCCCACACCTCCGGTAACACCGAGACGGGCAATGATTTCCAAAACGACGTCTTTTGCATAGACACCCGGCTCTAGAACGCCATTGATGGTCACTCGTCGAACCTTCAGGGGATCCATTGCAAGGCATTGGGATGCGAGGACGTCCCTGACTTGCGATGTTCCAATCCCGAAAGCTATAGCGCCAAACGCTCCATGAGTTGACGTATGGCTATCGCCACAGGCGATGGTCATGCCAGGTTGAGTTAAGCCAAGTTCAGGACCAATGACGTGCACAATACCCTGAGTATCCGTTGTCAGATCGGAGAAGGGAATGCCGTACTGCGCACAGTTTCGTTCGAGTGCGACCATCATCTGCTCAGCTAATTCATCGGCCAATGGACGCGCTTGGTTGAGTGTCGGAACTATATGGTCAACAGTAGCGTAAGTGCGATCAGGAAACGCAACAGTTGCGTTTCGTGTACGAAGCATGTCGAACGCTTGGGGACTAGTCACCTCATGAATGAGATGTAAACCAACAAACAACTGCGTTTGACCTGTTGGAAGCGTGCGAACGGTATGAGCGTCCCAAACCTTCTCAAGGAGGTTTTTGGCCATGAAGATATTCTAAATGGAGATGAGAGCTGGAGTCAGAAATTAAGAGTTAATGTCCTTCAGAAATTCATCCCGGGGCTTGTGAATTCGATCATAGCTATCACTGGCAATGACGTAGTACCAGTCAGCGAAACGAGCGGCAAGGCGTTCAGCTTTGTCTTGACCTTCCTGTACTCGACGTTGCCACGAGGCACGGGCATCGGTGTCTGAAGCTTGTGGTTCCGGCAAGCTGGTTTGATCGAACTCGGCGGTAATGAAGACGTACCGATTTTCCCCTGTGTCAGATTGTGCTTCATCACTTGTTTCGTTTCCTACAGCCACCGCTTCGCCACTGCCATAGACCACTTCGCCAAAGCGCAGCGTGTACAGCACGCCTTCAGTAGTTCGGACTAAAACCTCTCCTTCGTTAGACAGTAAGCCACCATCGGGGGTCGGAAAAAACCCGCGCCCCACGAGGGCTTGAATGTCTGACTGTGTGATGTTGCCAGCAATTGCCGCATCACGAAGGTTTCCCGTCATTCCCGCAGGCTTTGGTCTAACCCCTGCGATCTTTAGGTCAAGGATGGCCCCTACGAGCAGGTTGACTTGGACGAAATCGACTTCTTGACCCGAGGGAACACGGTTAGCTGTCCAATTATCTTCTGCGACCTTATCGAGAATGAATTCGCCGCGGCGTACAACTTGCCGAGTTCCTTCATCGACGAAGTATTCGTTGAGCACAAGGTGGTCTATTTGAGACCGAGAGACCTCAAGCAGATTTGTTTCGATCCAATCTTCAAAATCCGTTGAGATGGCGCCGTCGAACCGTGCGGCATAAACACGCTTTTGGTCAGGAACTCGCACAAACCGAAATCCTGGGCGTTCTAACAACTCGTTTCCTAGGATGAGCTCGGCAAGAACGGTTTCACTCGGATCCTTAAACGTCACTCTGGTGCCTCGTCCTTCGAGACTCGTTGACATATCGTCGATCGGATCGATGACCCCCAGCGCTTCGTGATCGGCAATATTGTCCGATCTGAAATCGTCTTTGACGACGTTGATCATGTTTGCGGCGGCGGTAGCCAGGCGTTCCTCACCATCAGCGGGGTAACTGTGGTGAGATGGAATAGTCCAAAGCCCACCCCGGTTGGTGACTTCGAATGGGATGGCTGATGCGGTCTGTTCGTCCCACTCAACCACTTCTAGCGTCGCGGCCATTTCAGCATCGGCGAAGTCTGGGAAAAATGGGTCTCCCACATCGAAGAACGCGTCAGGAGCAGTTCGTCGCGGAGCGCTGACAAGCGCCACAACGCAAAACGCGACGGCGATGCCTACGAAACTCATGGTTCTTTTTGACTCAGTCATAGGTTACTCCTTCAGGCGATTCGCAGCTATGGCGCCTTCTCTTTCGCGCCGCTGGCGGCGAAAGAAAATTCCCATGCCGACGACGAAGACGGGCACCGGCGGTAGCAAAATCGCGAACGTCTTGATGGTTGTCTGAATCCGTCGAATTTGTGTTTCCATACGTTCGCGACCGGCCTGAATTCTAGTTTCTTTTTCGGTGTTGATATTGGTGGAAAGTACTTCTAGACGTCGGTTTTCAACTTCCTGAAGGTTTCGAACCATAATTTGCATTGTCTGGACATCGATGTCGGAGCGGCCTTCAAGCTCAGCCACTCTATCGTCGAGTCTTGCCTGCGCTTGACTCAAAGCCTCTTCAGCATCTTGTTCAGCCTGCTGCTCATCTTGGCGGCGTTGGTCAATGTATTCCGCGGTCTGGGCCTCTAGGCGTTCCAGTGTTCGATGTTGTGCCCGTCGACTTCTCAGGTCTATGAAGGATTCGTCTCCAAGCAATGTGTCGATCGCGTTCAGGAAGAACGTCACGTTATCAAAATTGAGGTCACCCGGAGCTTGGGCACGAATCGCAAAAAACTGTTCTCCAACGAAATCCAGATCCGCCACGACAATCATGTCCAGGGGGAATGATGTAGCCGACTCGTCTACGTCCGACGTTGATGTATTGTCTGGATTCACATTTTCGTTATTAGATTCAGATGACAAAGTGGCGGCGTCGGTAAATTCGTCAGAACTTGCTGCAGCTAATTCGACCTCGTCGGGCGATGGCGCTAGCGTCTTCGATCGAATTCTTGCTGCTACGACATAGTCTTCGTCGTCTTGTTCACGGGGCGGCGAGGGATTGAGTTGTGGTCCGAATGGAGACGGACGAACGAGCGAAAAGTATCCATTCACGCCTGAAGCGGTTCCTGTTCGGATCAGCGGAAGGAACTCCACTTCTGAATTGGGGATTGGTTGGAGTGAGCCCACAAAGGGCAACATTAGCTCTTGAAGTTCTGATGTGATCGGATCATCAAGATTGAAGGTCTCTTCGTTACCATTTCCCCGCCCAAGGAAAATAAATTCAGCTTGCAGATTTGCCAAGTCGGGATGCGGGTTATACGAGTCCCAGACGACACGCGTAGGTTCCCAGTCCACACCTAAATCCAAAAGCCATTGCCGAACATTTCCACGTGGTCCGGGACGTGCGGTTCCCGCAGGATATGTGAACGGGTTTCCGTCGCCGACCCATTCAGTTGGCGAGAGTGTCGGGTCGATTGCAGGAAGTGGGTCGACCAGAATTAGTGCGGGCTTTCCGCTCGTGATGAAGTCACTGATGTTTTGCATCTGGTCGGTCTGGAGAGACGACGGAAGCGGGACTAAGATCGCATCGAGTTGTTCCGGATCGATTGGATAATCGGGGTCGATTTGATAGACCTCGTATTGCTTTCTTAATTCTGCGACGACTGGCCACTGGGGAGCGAACTCGTTCTGCTCATAGTTCACCCCACCCACCATGTCTATCATGGTCTTGACCACACCAACACGCCGCCGGTCGGATCCTGAGACCACACGAATGCTTCGCATGATTTCGTATTCCGCCGGTAAACCTCGGTCTAAGAACCCGATCACCTGTTCTTCGGCCCCGCAGGTAATTGCAAGGCCAAGAAATATTTGTGCTACTTCAGCCCGGGCCGAACCTACATCCCGAAAGCCGCGTGGCACGATACCAAAAGTTTCCCGCGCATCTCGAGATGCGTCGGTAAACGGGTCGGTGTCTTCAATTAGCACTTCTACACGTGGTCCTGCTAGGGAATCGAGCTCTTCGAGAATGCTGATTAAATTAGACCTGGTTTGAACAAACGGTTCAGGCACATCGGGACTGATATACGCTTGGATAAACACGGGTCGATCAGGCGGCAAGGCGTTGATTAATTCACGGGTCTCCGGACTGAGGGTGTGCAGGCGTTCAGCGGTAAGATCGAGGCGTAAACTATTTCCACGAGCCAGTACCGCCCCAGTGCTGATGAGGATGATAACGATAGCCAGAGCACGAA
Organism: uncultured Vicinamibacteraceae bacterium; assembly: GCA_964624855.1. GTDB lineage: Bacteria > Acidobacteriota > Vicinamibacteria > Vicinamibacterales > UBA8438 > CAUZIB01. Next base: position 8,649 of record CAZUZW010000056.1, on the reverse strand, counting down.
CAGTGTGATGTGCCCAGAGCGGATATCCGTCGGCGCTACTAGGCCAGTGTCGTCGGCTTAGCACCAAGACATTGAGATATAGGAAAAAAGCAGTAACGGCAACAAAATAGAATATTGCGCTCAGACTAAGAATGCCTTTTGCGAAGTCTTGAAAATACGTTTCCATGACGAACGGTCGCAAGAAACGCTCGAGACTTACGCTGAAGGCACCGGCTGCTGATGTGGTCAGCATTAGTGCTCCGCAGAACAGCGCACCAATGATGAATGCAATGGTGGCATTTTTGGTCACTAGAGATGCGAGCATCCCCACCGAGATCAACGCGGCTCCGACAAACCAATAGCCTAAATAGTTGCTGAACATCAGACCGAGGTCTGGACTGCCAAGATAGAACAAGACAGCCACGTAGCTAACGGAAAGAAAAAGAGATGCTTCGTAGATAACAAGCGTCGCGAGATACTTACCTAGTACGATTTCTAAGTCGCTCGCCGGGAGGGTTAACAGGAGTTCGTCGGTACCGAGTTTTTTTTCCTCAGACCAGACACTCATCGTGAGAGCTGGGATGAAAAACAGTAAGAGTAATGGCAGCAGTGTATTAAGTTGGTCAAGATTGGCCAGGTTGCGCAGAAAAAATTGGTCTTGCCAGAATGCGGCTGCCGCACTCAAAAAGATAAACAATGTGATAAAAACGTAGCCGGTGGGACTACTAAAGTAGAGTAGAAGGTCCCGCTTGGCCAGCGCCCATGTGATCTTCCAGTTAACGTTCATCATTGCAGTGTAAATACTTGAGAGGTTTAGGTGGCCATAGTTCTTGCAACTTCAGTAGAGTTGCCGTCGGTTAACCGATAAAATGGTTCCTCCAGTGACCCGTTTTCTCGAAGCTGGTCCACCGTACCATCGAATACTAGTTGTCCATTGTTCACCAACAGCACGCGGTCAGCTGTAGCCTCGGCTTCGTGAAGAATATGGGTTGAAATCAATAGTGTTTTCGTGCGACCAAGTTGCCGGATGTTTTCTCGGAATTGCCGAATCTGGTTTGGGTCGAGTCCAGCGGTCGGTTCGTCCATAACTAGAACGTCGGGGTCGTGCAGCAGAGCTTGTGCCAGTCCGACTCGTTGCCTAAGGCCTTTTGAAAGCTTACCAATTGGTTTCTCGATGACCAGCTCGAGAGCGCATGATGTAACAACCTCATCGATTCGCGAACGGAGGCTGGCGGCGTTCATTTCTCGAGCTTCACCAAAAAATGAAAGAAATTCTAGCGGAGTCATCTCGGGATACATTGGACCATTTTCAGGCAAATATCCTAAATGTCGAGATGCCTCGATTCTGTCACTACGGACGTCAAAACCAGCAACGGTTGCATTTCCAACACTCGGCGCGAGATAGCCTGTCAGCATCCGCATCATCGTAGTCTTGCCGGCGCCATTTGGGCCAAGAAAAGCAACCACTTGGCCTTTAGGGATAGCAAACGAGATATTCTCTACGGCTACGAATGGTCCGTAATATTTACTGAGCGCCTTCGCTTCGATCATCGATTGCGACTGATCGTTGTTCATTTCGGCTTCCCTCAACTGAACAGTTCAACGGATAAAAACAGCGTAGAATATTTCAGGTGTCCACTCGCATTCAAGACTGTACAAAAACTAACCGCGAACTACTGAATCGGCATCTTAGTGCAATTAAATTGTATTTGTTTGTTACCCGCGGAGAATGAGTCGTTTAAATGCTCTGCCTGTTTAGTGGCAAGCACCGGTCCCATCAGCCCTTATTTTGCATGGATCCGTCTTGATGCGGCAAGTGCTTTGGCTCGTTTAAAGTAGCCCGGAGCATTAAAACTAGCGCAAATATCAAAGAAAGAAGAGGTTGGACCAGACCATTGCAACTCGTCGATTGAATCAAAAACGGGCACTGTTTTTCGGAGGGTGGCAAGGTCACGAAATACCGCAGCGTCACCCCGGTTGTTCTCGAGAGTTCGCGCCAGACGTGCAGCGCCTCTGAGACCAACTCTCCACTCGGCGGGATCGCGTGGGATTTTATCTATGTGACAGTACTCTGCGAGGATTCTTGAAGCAGACTTCGGACCCCACCCTGGCAATCCGGGATACCCATCACTTGAGTCTCCGACTAGTGCCAAGTAATCGGTGATTGATGATGGAGGAACACCGTAACGTTCGCGAACTCCATCCTCATCGCGTATTACGCCGGTCCGGCGGTCGAATTGTACAATCCGCTGACCTTGAACGCATTGCGCCAAGTCTTTATCTGGCGTGCAGACAAAGACTTGTTCAACGCGACTGTCAGCTTCCGAACGTTGAGCAGCCGAAGCCAGTGCGTCGTCGGCTTCAAATTCGACCATCGGCCAGACTACGACTCCCAAGGCCCGAAGTGCTACTTCGAGGGTCTCAAACTGAGCGAGGAGATTGGGGTCGACCCCTTCATCTGTTTTGTAGCCTGGGTAAAGTTTGTTGCGGAAGGACTGAACGACGTGGTCGGTTGCTACCCCGAGGTGGGTAACATCGTCTTCAAGCATCCCAAGGACGGAGCCAATAACGCCTCTGGTAGCCCCGACCTCGAAACCTTCGGCCGTTTTTTTCGATGGCACCGCGAAGAAATGGCGGAACAATTCGTAGGTGCCGTCGAGAAGAAAGACGTTCACGATTTTATCAGCAAACGACAACAACTCTGACCGAAAACGGGAGCAACAGACAAGCTAGCTAAGCGACTCCCTGCTCAATCTCGTTGGATGAATCACGCCGTCTTCGTCGAGGCGGAGCTGGGTTCCGCGGTTCGACAAATGTACTGAGACGTCGGCTACGTGACGGTTCCCTCAATTTCCGTAATGCAGCTGCCTCAATCTGGCGAATACGCTCGCGGGTGAGAGAGAATTTTTCACCTAATTCAGCCAACGTTGGCTCAGCTCCATCTGTCAGTCCAAACCTCATTCGGATGACTTCACGTTCTTTCGGGCTCAAAGTTTCTAAGACTGACTCGGTTTGTCGGCGGAGGTCATACGCTATGGTCGATTCAGCGGGATTTACAGCCTGACGGTCCTCAATGAAATCGCCAAACTGGCTTTCCTCGCCATCACCAATCGGTGAATCGAGTGAAACGACTGTCTGAGCAATTCGGCGAGCCTTGCGGACTACGGCAATTGGGAGGTCGGCTCGTTCTGCCAGTTCTTTTGATGTTGGTTCACGGCCAAGGTCACGAGTCAATGTTTGTGTGGCCCGGTTCAGTTTGTTCAGTGTTTCAATCATGTGCACTGGAATACGGATTGTTCGTGCTTGGTCGGCAATTGCCCTGGTGATTGCTTGACGAATCCACCACGTTGCATAAGTGGAAAACTTGAAGCCCCGGCGATAATCAAATTTGTCGACCGCGCGCATTAGGCCGATATTGCCTTCTTGAATTAAGTCAAGAAACGCCAACCCCCTGTTTGCATACTTTTTAGCTACTGAAACAACAAGCCGCAAATTGGCTTCAGTCAGTTCCTTTCTGGCACGGTCGGCACGAGCTGACCCTCTTGCAATGATTCTTTGGACTTGACTTAGGCCTTCGGCAGATTCGCCAATTTCAGCACGACACTCCTTCAATTCCCTGCGGGCGTCTCGAAGGCCAGGTATTTCAACACGGCGAGTTGTTTTTTTCTTCCGACCACGCTGGGGCGCCGGACTCTTTTTGGTTAAACGCTCTACCTTTCGTTCGGCCCTGCGAAGTGTTGACCAAGAGGTGTCGACCATTTCGCTAAACGACTGCCTTATCGCACGAGGAAAATCGATTTCTCGGATTGTTCGAGACAATGCAATTCTGGCACGGAGTACCCGCCATTTTGACCTTACCGAGGTCTTGCGGTAGCGTTTCCGTGCCGCAGCTGCCCTTGATTCCCGCCGGCCCAGTTCAGCTAATGCATCTTTAACGGCGCCCACGTTTTTCACGAATCGCTTGGTTCGATTTGTTCGCTGCCTGTCGGTCAGGTCCGTATCGGGTAGTACTACAAGTTCTTGAATTTGCCGGTCACCATTTTTCAGTTGTTCGCCGAGCTCAACAATGTGACGGGCGATGATTAAACTTCGGGACAATGCAGCCCAAACGCGCTTTTCGCCACGTTCGATCCGCTTGGCAATAGCGACTTCACCTTCACGGGTAAGCAACGGTACACGGCTCATTTGCCGCAGATAGGTGCGGACAAGATCCTGGCCTTGGTCGGAGTCTTCACCTGGCGCATGGACCTCTGGCTCTGGTGTTACTCGCAACTGTGGATGACGAGGTGCGGTTACCTCAGTCGATTCCGCTGCTCCTTCGACTTCAACGCCCGCAGCTTCAATTTCTTGAAGAAGCGCACTGATCTCTTCTGGGTCTAGTTCCGAGGACACATGCTCAAGTACTTGGTCAAGTGTCACAAACCCACGTTCCTGGCCAAGTGCTACGAGGTCACGTACGATGTCCTGCTTTTCCTGAATTATCAAAACTTCCTGCTCCTCTCGGTATTGTTCAGCGAGGCGGCCAACTCCTGAGTCGTGACCGGCTTCTAAACAAAACAGTCTGTTGAGTTTACAAGCCCGCTCGGAGTGGATATTTTCGGTAGAACTTACTCTAATTGTACCAGCAAATCATCTTATTTTCCTCAACTATTCTTCGAGCGCGTACCTATAATGCATGATTCTTGGGCATTTGAGTCAAAGTTGTTCTCCGAAGACCTTCCAGATACTGACCATGACTTCGCGGGAAACGTAGCCGTTCTTGGTTTCTCGCAGACGTTATTAATATATGAAACGAAATGGGTTAAGGTGATTCAGATACAAGTGGTCCAGACGCTCTTTGCCTTAATCTATAGAGCTAAGAAACCTTTGTTCTTTTGAGTTTTCAATTATTCTTCGAGACACAGCCGATGGCGACACGCTGAAGCTAGGGCCTCATAGAAAAGCCTTTAAATTAAATTGACCGGTCAACTATATATTTATTTAGATAAAAGAGAATCAGTCTTTTCGTTCAACCTCGGTATAGTCTAGGTAGCTGTGACCGCTGACGTCTGAGACGGTGGCTTTCAGCTGGTACAGGCCGTCTTGACTTTGAACCGTGTGGACCGTCGATTGGGTTGCCTCCGGTTCGGGTCCGTTTAGGAATGCTTCGCTGAGGACCCGACCTTGCATCGAATCAGGAATGTTTACACCCAAGAGGGATAGGAAGGTTGGGGAGAAGTCGACATTGCCGCTTGGTAGGTTGGTAATGATGCCTGACTTGAGGAGTGGGCCCGCGGCTATCAGGGTGTTGTGGATATCAAAGGGACTTGAACTGCCATGCCCCGCCACACCGTTCTGGGCGGATGTGCCAGGATAATTAAATTCGTTCTCGCTGTCAGTCCAATTTCCGGAAAATAGAATGTCGCTCCCTCGTATGTGTTGCCAGCGTGCCAGGTCGAAGGAAAGGGTCCCAGCAACCGAACCCTGGTAAGGGTTTGACGGATCTAGGCCTTTTGTGAAGATAGCTCCAACTTCCGGTGATGACTGTAACAAGGAAACGATCTGTGTAATCGTTTCAGGGTCTCTATCTCGAACATAGACTGCGCCGCTACGCGCAACAATTCGCGGTGTGCCATCCTCGAGTGTCCCGTTGAACGGCGCAAGTAACTGGTCCAGTTGAACGCCGCCCGTATGGGTAGAAAATCCATGATCAGAGGTGACCCATATATTGAGGTGTTCTAACAACCCCATCGAGTCCAAACGGTCCTGAATTTCCCTGAGTTGGTCGTCTAGTTTGACCAAACTGTCGTGAGTGATCGGATGACCAATACCGTGTGCGTGGGCGCTTGCATCGGGTTCACTCAACCACATAATCGTGACATCCGGGTCAATTCTTGGGAGACCGACCTGAAAAAAAGAATCGACGACGTAACGATTACGAGCGTCATTGGGAGTATCTGCAGGTGGAACCCTTCCATTGATGCTGAGAATCTCTTCCATCAGATCGTTCGGGAGGGTGTATTCATAGTGGATAATTCCGCCGCCGGCTACTGTGTGATTCAGGAGATACGACGACCCGGTCGAACCAGCACTGACAACGAGGAGTGAAAGGCCAGCGTTTTGCAGCTGCTCTCCTAGAGTTGGTGCCGTTAGTAGCCCATGTTGTTCTGTTTGTTCGACTGAAAGAAGGTTTTCGCGGTCGCCGCTGTTAAGAAACTGACTCTCATTGACTGCAGGGAAGTAGACTGAGTTGCCCAACAAACCGTGGGTCTCTGGATAAGCACCGGTCGAAATTGAGGCCGCGTTGACACGAGTTACTGTCGGATAGACGGCATGATGGTCTTTAAAAACCACCCCGCGCTCACCAAGTGCGTGCAGATTAGGCATTAGCTCTGGCGTCACATAATCCGGCCGGAGGCCGTCCATTACGATCAACAGGTGTCGCTGACGCTCGGTTGTTTGGTGAGGGTCAAGGATTGGTCTTACGGGTTCTGATACACATGCCGTTAGCGAGACGAGGCATAGCAATAACAGCCCGGTAAGGTGTTGACTTGGACGAAAACTTGCGAAGTTAAGTAGTGATGAGAAGATCATGGTCTTGGCCTGCGGTTGACGAGAGCATGGCACTCAGCTGGAATTACTATACTGTGCGGCCTCTGTTGGCTTGCCGCGCGTGGATGATCCGTAATTTCTACAAAAGCCCAATCCTATGTTTTTGGCGATGCCTCAAGTTGATCGCTGCTACCAGCCTTAGTATCGATAGTGGTCTGGTTTATACGGGCCGTTCGAAGGAACGCCAATGTAACTGGCTTGTTCGTCCGTTAGCTGAGTCAAGGTAACACCTAGATGATCCAAGTGTAGTCTCGCTACTTTTTCATCAAGATCCTTGGGCAGCATATAAACCCGTTTTTCGTACTCGCCTTGGTTGGAGTTTAAGGCCAGTTGGGCCAGCACTTGGTTAGTAAACGACGCCGACATCACGAAACTGGGATGACCAGTGGCACAGCCTAGGTTGAGAAGTCTTCCCTCTGCCAAAACCAAGACGCTGTGACCGTCTGGAAACTGCCACTCGTCATACTGGGGTTTGATGTTTATGGTTTTGATTCCTGGGATCTTCTTCAGGCCGGCCATGTCAATTTCGTTGTCAAAATGGCCTATGTTTCCAACGATTGCCTTATCCTTCATTCGGGCCATCTGCGCGGCTGTAATGATGTCTTTGTTCCCGGTAGCCGTAACAAAGATGTCTGCTCGCTCGAGCATATTCTCGAGGGTGTTCACTTCATAGCCTTCCATTGCGGCTTGTAGGGCACAAATTGGGTCGATCTCCGTTACGACGACACGGCATCCTTGACCACGTAGCGCTTGGGCACAACCCTTCCCTACTTCACCAAAGCCGCACACGACCGCCACCTTTCCTCCCAACATCACGTCAGTGGCACGCGCGAGTCCGTCAGGTAGTGAATGTCGACATCCGTATACGTTGTCAAACTTGCTTTTGGTTACTGAGTCGTTGACATTTATAGCGGGGAACAATAGCGAACCATCATGCATCATTTCATAGAGACGGTGCACCCCGGTGGTCGTCTCTTCGCTGACGCCGCGAATCGCCGGGCTAATCCGGCGCCATTGATTATCATCCTCTGTCTTTATCTCACGTAACAATTCAAGAATAACGCCCCATTCCTCAGGTTCGGTTTCAGGGTCGAACTCAGGGACGGCCCCGGCCACCTCAAACTCATATCCCTTGTGGATTAAAAGTGTTGCATCGCCACCGTCGTCGACTACTAAGTCCGGTCCAGAACCATCAAGCCACAAAAGCGCTTGGTTGGTGCACCACCAGTACTCCGTGAGAGTCTCACCCTTCCAAGCAAAAACAGGTATGCCCCTGGGGTTGTTCGAGGTTCCGCCTGTTTCCGGACGTCCGACTACGACAGCACTAGCCGCATGGTCTTGGGTCGAAAAAATATTGCACGATACCCACCGCACATCAGCACCTAGCGCCGTGAGGGTCTCGATTAGTACGGCTGTCTGAACCGTCATGTGCAGACTGCCCATAATTTTCGTCCCAGCCAGAGGCTGTTTGTGCCCTTCTGTCTTTCGGATTGTCATCAGTCCTGGCATTTCTTGCTCCGCCAGTCGTATTTCATCACGCCCATGCTCAGCCAGTGAGAGGTCAGAAACTTTGTAGGGTAGACGGCCGTTGGCGACAGCTTCGTCAAATGGATGGGTTTTCTCAACCGCCGGTGCGCTCATTTTGTTCTCCTTACCTACATTGTACGCTGAGGACTCGTGTGAGGCCCACAGCTAACGTTTTTCATTTACGTTCAGGAAAAATCTTGGATTGAACTTGCTGGAGGTGCACGTAGGTTCAAGATTACTTGCGGTCTTACTTCTGGCGTCTTGCCGCTCCGCCGTGAGAAGACCGGGTCTGTTTACGTTTGGATGGACGCGTAACTTTTGAGGCGGAAGGCTTTGGGGGCTGGGCTATTGGTGTGGCTGGCCCATGAAGTGTTTCTTGGTAGTAGTCATCAAGCAACATCGCAATTAAGGCGGACTCGTCCTCATTTTCGGCCAAACTTCTTCCTAGGGGAACAAATCTTTGGCTCCGCTCTGCTCTCAGTCTGTCCCTCTCGCGGAGTTTAGCTTCAAGTAAAGCCGTCACTCGCTCGGTGCCCACCGCTTGGACATCTG
>CAZUZW010000055.1:0-16030 GCA_964624855.1 uncultured Vicinamibacteraceae bacterium | reverse complement strand
CAGAACATGAAGGTCTACATCATGGACCGTGCTTCTATGGAAGTACTCACAGCATTCGGTGACGGTGGCCGCCAACCAGGGATGTTCTTCGCGGTGCATAGTCTCGCCGTTGACAGTGATGGCAATATTTACACCACCGAGACCTACGAGGGTTCACGGATTCAGAAATTCGTCTATACAGGCATGGGTCCTGTTCCCCCGGGTGCGGAAGGCACAAACAGCCAAGGTGTCCTGTGGCCGACGAACTAAGCTAAAGACGACGAACCAATAAAACACAAAAGGCCGACTGGGCTGAATGCTCAGTCGGCCTTTCTTTTTTGAACCCAGTGCTCACACAGTAACTATTAATCACTCTTTGATTCGGTAACCATCCGGCCCCTGTTCGCGGAATGCGTCATGACATGACTGGCAAGTAGGCCGTAATGCTTGGAGAGCCGAAGAGGCTGCCCGCGTATCCTTTTCATCTCCAGCCGCCCCGATTGGGGTCAGTCCCTCCAAAATCTTCTGTGCGAATCCCACCGCCTCGTCGGAACCACGCGCACTCCAGAAAGCTTCAACCTGTTCAAACTGCGTCCTTAGCTTGCCCAAGTCATCAAATAGTTCAGGCCAATATAACGAATCAATGTGTAACTCGGCGTCACCGATAAGAAAGTTAATCTCCGTCATCGCTGCACTGTACTCTTCCTCGGTCATCACCGACTGTTGTGCCTTAACCGACATTACACATAGTAGAAGGACAATACCCATCGTAATGAAGAACCTCTGACTGCGCATAGAAGTCTTTCCTCCTGGCTTAGAATGCTTCAACGAACCGTTGGTAGATCATGCTGGCCGACCAATTATACGCAACCACGCTAAAACCGACAGCCGCCGAACTTCGGACCGCTAGTTGCCATATAGCGACTGAATCAATCTATCGAGAAACGAACACAAGATGCAGCCTTGACCTGTTTCTGTGGTGCCTGTAGTCTCGCTGCACCCGACTAGACACCGCTACTATCCTCGTGGGAGAAATGACATGAACGCTAGATTCTGGCTCATCATCTTTGCCGGGACTGTTATCTTGACCATCGGAATCACAGCTACGCAACCAAATCGAACTGCGGTACAGATGTCGACCGCGGCAAACGCCTTCCTTAATACACTCACTGCGACCGAATACGAAACTGTGATGTTTCCGTTTGATGGCGAAGACCGATTCGACTGGCATTTCATCCCACGCGAGCGAAAAGGTCTCGCGCTCAAATCAATGACCGACTCACAACAGGAAGCCGCACTAAATCTAGTGCGCGCAAGCCTGAGCACTGACGGCTTTGATAAGTCACAAATGATCCGAGAGCTCGAACAGATTCTGTTTGAACGCGAAGGACGGGCAATCCGAGATCGTGAACTGTATTTCTTCATGATCTTCGGTGAACCTACTAATAGCGGAACATGGGGGTGGCGATACGAAGGACATCACATCTCGCAGAACTGGACAATTGTCGATGGACGCGTAATCGCGAGTAGTCCGCAGTTCTTCGGCACAAATCCTGCGAATGTTCAAGATGGCAATAGAGCCGGCACGCGGGTGCTCTCTACCGAAGAAGATTTAGCGCGAACATTGCTTCGTTCTCTCTCACCAGAGTTGAGGGCAATAACGATTATTAGCAACGAAGCCCCCAGAGATATCTTGACAAGTAACGAGCGTCAAGCTGCGATGCAGACCAACGACGGTGTGGCATTCGATCAATTGACCACAGAACAGCAAGAAGTCCTGTGGTCGCTAATCGAAGAATACGCAGGCGTGCAGCCTGATCCGATCGCGGCCGAGCGGCTGGAAAACATACACTCGGCCGGTATCGACACGGTTCGTTTTGCTTGGATGGGAGGAACAGAACCGGATACAGGTCATTACTATCGTATTCAAGGCGCGACGTTCTTGATTGAATACGACAACGTGCAAAACGATGCCAACCATGCTCATAGCGTATGGCGAGACTTTAATGGCGACTTCGGTCGAGACCTACTCGCCGCCCATTACCAACGCACCCCTCATCAAGTCGCTGGCCAGTAGCCAACGTGAAAGCCTTGGTTCAGCAGTGGCCTGAACTGACCTTCCTATCTAGAAAAACCCCCGGTGAACCATTAAGGCAATGCCAAGGGCAGAAAGTCGGAGCGTAAAGGCTGGAAACCCAATCTGGGTAAACCAAAATGCGGCACCTCGCATGGTAGACTGAGTGGCTTGTGTGGTGAGTGTAGCTCAATGGTAGAGCGCCGGCCTGTGGCGCCGGATGTTGCGGGTTCGAGCCCCGTCACTCACCCCATTTTCTGGCACCGCACACTGTCTTAAACTGAAAATATAGGACGCTTGCTACAAGGAGAAAGACCATGATGTTTTCGAAATTATCTCTAGGACATGTTATTGCCGTCACTGCGGCGCTGCTCCTAGCACTGCCATTAGGAGCCTCCGGGCAAGTACTTGACCGCCTGCCAAACATTTACCCCATGAACGAACTTCCTAATCCGTATTCAAGTGAAGATGGATGGGTGAAATTACCCGATGGCCGTACTTGGGGTTCGACGGCGGGCTCCGATATCGATCCCGATGGCCGACATATCTGGGCAATTGATCGATGCGGCGCCAACTCTTGCGCCGGTTCAGACCTTGACCCCATTCTGAAGATTGACCCTGACGGTAATGTCGTCGCAACCATGGGTGCTGGGTTGTTTCTCTTCCCCCACGGCATGCATGTCGACCGAGATGGCAACGTCTGGGTAACGGATGCGCAGGGTCCAAATCGTGAGAACCCGGCGACCGCTGGCAAAGGGCATGTAGTGATCAAACTTAGCCCCGAGGGCGAAGTTCTCCTTACACTGGGTCGACCGGGCTCGCCAGGAGACGGTCGAGGACCTCTGCTCAACACCCCGTGCGATGTAGTGACTGACGCCGATGGCAATATTTATGTTGGAGACGGTCACAGTGGACAAGGCCGGGATGCTCCACCAGACACCGTTGCTAGAATCGCCAAATTCGACCGCGATGGAAACTTCATCACTTCTTGGGGACGGCTTGGTTCGGGTCCCGGAGAGTTACGAACGCCACACGCAATTGATATTGATTCCCAGAATAGGTTAATTGTCGGAGATCGTGGAAATAATCGCCTGCAGATCTTCCAACTCGACGGGACGTACATCGGCGAACTCAGACAATTCGGGCGTCCGAGTGGCATCTACATCACGGACGACGACACCATCTATGTTGCTGATTCTGAGTCGCTGTTCGCAAACTCGCAGAATCCAGGGTGGATCACAGGTATTCGAGTTGGTAGCCTACGAACCGGTGTCGTCGACTATCTAATTCACGGGACGGTAGATGCCTACCCGAACGGGTCCAATCCAGAAGGTGTGTCCGTAGACGCCGCAGGAAACGTGTACGGCGCTGTCGTGTCGCAAGGTGGCGCATTCGTCAGATCGTCTCGTTAAAACGGCTGCTTACTCTGGGGCACTTCGAATCTACTGATCGAAGTGCCCCACTCTGTCTCAGAACGAGTCAACCAAAATCCCTAACCTAACGAGAGCCGATCGAGCTGTCGGCATCACGCTCCTCGGCACGAGCGCCGGCAAGGAGGTTGGTCATACCGTAGTTCCCTTCGTGGCAGGCGTACTCAAACATGGGCGCATCAGAACGCTTCATCGGCACGGCGGCTGTCCACGGCTTCGTCCAGATTTCCGGATCCCGTGGCGTGAACTCGTATAACAAGGCGTCTTCGTCGATACGCGTAAACCGCTCAACCAGATGAAGATTGGCACTGGAACCCGGGAACTGGGTATCGCCAAGGAAATTTGTCGTTTCAACGACTAATGTCTCCCCCTCCCAGTGACCTCGAGAATCACCGACCCATTGTCGAAGGTCGGCTGATAAGTGAGGTTCGTCATTTAATGGAACAACACGCACGTTATGAACCATCTCGTTGTAAATCACGACATGATCAGGGGTCTGGAGTAACTGCACGTTGTTGTTGTAGGCACTGGGCAACATCGGCGGACCGGAATTAAATCCAAGAATACACCGCTCAGAAAGCGCTCGGTCCTCAGGCCCCTCCGGTACATTCCCGAACAAAATTGCGAAGAGAGCTGCATTTCGTTCAATCCCCTCCGGTGTCCATGGAATCTTCCCGTCGGGTGGATCGGTAATGAGTGAGGTTCGACGGTTCTCAGAGATCTCCGTACCAAAATCCCACCAAAATTGGTTGTAGGCTCGATCGACGTCAGCGTCAAGGCCTGCCGGGATCTCAGCTCCATCCCGCCGATCCATATCGCGCTCTTCGAGCGTCTGCTGTTCGAAAACAGCCGCCTCCTCTTCAGTCAAGAACGCTTTCCCTTCAAATTCATCCGGCCGCTCAAGTGGGGTCAACGTGCGAAAGTCCCAGACTCCCTGTAGATCTGGGTCGCCCCACCCTGTCCGTAAACCCTGCGATGCATTCTGCGCCGACAGCGCGACCGAAAAAACAATTAGAAACGCCAAGACAAACGACCCTATACGAAACATTGCGTCACCTCCTGAGTGTCTTCAGCCTGTTATACATGTCAATCATAGACGGAGCAAAATCTTAAGCTACTGTAAAACATCACCGTCGACCATTAATCAAGAGGTCCGTCCCTGTCGACGTTGCCCGTCGGATGACGGCCAATTGCTGATATTCCTGAGAGTCATACCAGTCGAGAGCATCTTGCCGGGTTTCAAACCTTATCAACACAACTCGCATCTCAGACCATAGACCTTCCAGCACGGTCGGGTCGTCCGTGACAGCAATAAGTTCACCTCCATACCTCTCCACAATCGGCATAAATTCTGCCTCGTATTCTTGATAGGCGATACGGTCGTGAATAGTTACCTCAGTCAGCACATACGCCGGTCGTTCTTGGGCAAGAAGGGGTGAAAACAAAACCGAAAGATTAATCACCAAAAGTACGGTCACAAATCGAGTCATGTGTCTTCTCCTTCTCCGGCCAACGAACTGTAATTCGATCCTTCGCTGCCTGTAACTAAAGCACTGGTTAGAATAGTTCAGACTGCACCGCCAGACTCATTCTGATTTCCATCAAGAGTTTGATCGGTCATCCCGCCAAACACACCAGGTTCGTCTACGAGTGATAGATCGAGAGAAACCTGTACACTGTCAGATCGGAACATGAAACATTCGAGAGCCGTGTTACTCGCACTAGCCGCCGCATGCCTTCTGATTGATGCTGTGTCCTCGGTCGTTCTGGGCCAAACTATCGGCAACGAGTCGGAGGGAGCGCCTACGACTGTCGTTGTCGTTCCGTTTTCGAACACCTCCAACATTCCGGCCGACAACTGGCTCAGCATGGGGATTACGGAATCAATCGTGACCACTCTCTCTCAGCACGCGCATCTTCGTGTACTCGATCCCAGCCGCACGCAGGCAACCCTTGAGGACATGGGCATTTCCACAGACCGAGACTCCGAGATTGTCGCGGGTTTTGCACCGCTCAGCCTAGACCTGCTAATCACCGGTGGCTTCCAGCGCGTGGGTAACCAACTTCGTGTGACCGCCAGAGTAATCGACCTTACAACGGGCGAGGTCACGGACAGCGTCAGAATCGACGGACTTAGGGATGAACTCTTCACGTTGGAAGACCAATTGGCCGTCGCCATAGCCAGTAGGTTGGCGCCATCTCCCACGGAAACAACCGTCCAGCGTGAACTTCTTGAGCTCGAAACACCAACCCCAGATGAACAGAATCAGACTCAGTCACCACCGGTGGGACAGGCGGCCAGTACTAGTGCCCCATCGGCAGACCGTATTTCTGGCCCTCCTCCACCCGTTGCTCCTGAAACAATTTCCCGCAACACGACCGGACAAGCCACTATCCGAGCAACCCGACTGACTGGAACGTGGCAACTGGATGGAACACTGGACGAAGCGATTTACGAGACGGTAGCGTCTTTCAGCGACTTTGTTCAGCAGATGCCAAATGAAGGTGCTGCGGCCAGCGAACGCACCGACGTCTGGGTCTTCTACGACGACGATAACGTCTACATCTCCGCACGTGCCTGGGACACCGCCGAACCTCGTGAATGGGTGGCAAACGCCATGCGGCGCGATGCGTTTCAAATTATTGACAACGACCATTTTGCGATCGCGTTGGATACCTTCTATGACCGTCGTAACGGCATCGCCTTCATGGTAAACCCTATTGCCGGCATCTTTGATTACCAGATCACGGATGAAGGGAATCCAAACAGTGACTGGAACCCGATCTGGGATGTCCGGACAGGCCGATTCGATGGTGGATGGACCGTCGAGATGCGGATTCCGTTCAAGTCGATCCGATATCAGTCCGGTATAGACCAAATCTGGGGATTCCAGGCGTCAAGACGGGTAGCCCGTAGAAACGAATTCTCCCATGTGACGCCAGTTGCTATTTCGGCCGGACCGGGCCTGTTTCGACTCTCGGCTGCCGCAACGCTGGTCGGTCTTGAGGCACCTAGTGAAGGCCGAACTCTCGAAATCAAACCCTATGCCATCGCCTCCTCGGCGACTGACATGACTGCCCAACCGACCATTCTGAATCAAGGAGCTGGTGACTTCGGTCTTGACGTCAAATACGGCGTCACACAGTCTCTGACAGCTGACTTCACCTACAACACCGACTTTGCCCAAGTCGAGGTCGACCAACAACAGGTGAACCTAACGAGATTCAGTCTCTTCTTTCCTGAGAAACGCGAGTTTTTTCTGGAAGGACGCGGCATCTTCGATTTCGGGAGTGCTGCCGGCGCACTCAACGGGCGGCCTGGCGGCGGTGGACCACGACGCGTCGGTGGAGGTGGATTCGGTGGCGGCGGTGACGCCCCAACAATCTTCTTCAGTCGTCGGATCGGATTGAGCAGTGGGCAAACCGTCCCGATTCTGGGTGGGGGCCGCCTCACCGGAAAGGTTGGCAATTTCAGCATCGGGACACTCAACATTCAGACCGACGAATCAGGTGACGCCGAGGCGCTCGCTACAAACTTCACGGTAATTCGGGTCAAGCGAGACATCTTCCGACGGAGTCGGATCGGCGTAATTTTTACGGGACGCTCCGTTTCAACGGTAAGTAGCGGTTCAAACGAGGTGTACGGTCTGGACGCCGCGTTTTCGTTCTTCGACAATGTCAACTTCAATGGCTACTACGCTCAGTCTCGGACGTCGGATTTGAGCGATGACAACACCAGCTATCAAGCGGCCTTCAATTACACAGGGGACCTCTATAGTTTTCAGCTCGACCACTTATTGGTCGACCGTGACTTCAATCCTGAAGTGGGATTCATGCGGCGCGCCGATTTCAGACGAACCTTCACATCCTTTGACTTCAAACCAAGGCCCCAAGCTATTCGTGCGGTACGGCAATTTACGTTCGGGGGAAGTCTGGACTATATCGAGAACGGCATCGGTCAGGTGGAAACACGAACGGCGCAATTGCGATTCAATACAGAGTTCGAAAATAGTGACCTCTTCAGTGTGGACGTGATGGAAAACCATGAACTACTGGTCGTACCATTCCGGATCGCCTCAGACGTCACCATCCCAGTTGGCGCCTATGATTTTCAGGATTTCCAAGTGGCCTACAGCCTCGGACCACAGCGCCGAGTTGCCGGAAATGTTTCGCTTCAGCGAGGTTCATTCTTCAACGGAGATATCACCGCGATCGGGTATTCCAGTGGCCGCATCGAAATTACGCCGCAGTTCTCACTGGAACCAAGTGTCTCCATCAATCGTATCGCGCTTCCACAAGGAGCATTCACGGCCAAGCTCATCAGCAGCCGAGTGACCTACACCTTTACGCCACGGATGTTCTTCGGCGGTCTTGTTCAATTCAACTCCGGTTCCGACGCGCTCAGTTCGAATCTTCGGTTCCGCTGGGAATACCAACCCGGTAGCGAGCTATTCGTTGTCTATACGGATCAGCGAGACACCGCCATGCGCAGCGTTCCCATTCTTGAGAATCGCGCTTTCATCGTAAAGTTCAACCGCCTGTTCCGGTTCTGACCGTCGACACTTCACGGCACGGGTTACTATCGTTAGATGGCACCGAATCAGAAGACATGACGATTTCGAATGCGGTTGTGCTATTGAGTGGCGGGCTCGATTCGACGACGACCTTGGCAATTGCGATCGAACAAGGGTACAACCCATATGCACTCACCTTTGAATACGGCCAACGCCATCAACGGGAGGTCGACGCAGCTCGAGTCATCGCGTCAACCCATCATGTGCAAGAACACAGGATCTTTCCTCTCTCGCTCGACCTCTTCGGAGGGTCCGCCTTGACATCGAATATTGCTGTTCCGAAACTCCGCTCGGCTGAAGCGATCAGTGAGGGTATCCCCGTCACCTACGTCCCAGCGAGAAATACGGTGTTTTTATCAATTGCCTTAGCCTGGGCTGAAGTGATTCCTGCATGCGACATTTTTATAGGGGTGAATGCCAGAGATTACAGCGGCTATCCCGACTGTCGCCCCGACTTTATCCGTGCGTTTGAAACAACCGCCAATCTCGCGACGAAAACCGGAGTAGAAGACGACAGTCCGTTTCGAATTCACACACCACTCATTGATTTGGGTAAAGACGAAATTATTCGGCGTGGACTAGCCCTCGGCATTGACTATGGACTTACGAGAAGTTGTTATGACCCCTCACCTGCAGGCCACGCCTGTGGCGCCTGTGACGCCTGTCTCCTCCGATTACAGGGATTCGCCGCCAACAACCTCACAGATCCAGCGACATACGAAACGTAAGCGACGCCCCGTCATCGACCATGTCCTACACGATCAAAGAAATCTATTTCACGTTGCAAGGTGAAGGAGCGAATACGGGACGTCCGGCGGTCTTTTGCCGATTCACAGGCTGCGACCTGTGGTCTGGTCACGAAGTCGACCGCGCTTCGGCAATTTGTCAGTTTTGCGACACCGACTTTGTCGGCACCGATGGCCCAGGCGGGGGCATCTTTCAGGATGCGTACGGAGTTGCACGCGCCGTCGCAGCCACATGGCCCAGTAACTACGATGGCCGTCGACATCGCTTGGTCGTCTGTACAGGCGGTGAACCACTGTTACAGTTAGACCGTGATTTGGTGGATGCCCTCCACGCGGAAGGGTTTACCGTCGCGATCGAAACCAACGGCACACACACAGCCCCACCTGGTATCGATTGGATTTGTGTCAGCCCGAAGGCAGGCACAAACCTCATGCTTCGGTCAGGCAATGAACTGAAACTGGTCTTCCCGCAACCGGGCGCGGAGCCGGAACAGTTCACCAACCTCAACTTTGAACACTTCTTCTTACAGCCGATGGATGGCCCCGCTGCTGTGGCCAACACAGCACGAGCGGCCCAGTATTGCCGTCAACACCCTCAGTGGCAATTGAGTCTTCAACAGCACAAGCTCCTGGGACTTCGCTAGGCGCCGGCAACCTGTGTATTGAACCGGTTCCTGCATCGCGATAGGATGCAACTCTAATGGTGTAATTTTCGGGTTCAACAATTTAAGGAGGTCGGTATGGTTAGACGAATGATTGCTCCGCCCGTGATCGTCCTCGCAGCTGTTGTATTAGCCTTCCCGCTGATGGTTGACGCACAGGACATGCCCCGCACAACCTGGGGGGATCCCGATCTGAATGGCGTATGGGACTTTCGAACATTGACCCCGTTCGAGCGACCCGAAGAATTAGCTGAGCAAGAATTTTTCACCCAGGAAGAAGCCGCTGCCTTTGAAGCGAATAGACTTGCCGAACTGGCAGCCCGTGATGACCAGGAACCAGCCGATATCGTTGGTAACTACAATCAGTTCTGGTTTGACCCAGGCGAGACAATCAGCGCAACCAACCAGACGGCCATCGTGATCGACCCACCGACGGGTCGGGTTCCAGCATTGACGGACGTCGCGCAAGCAAAGGTCGACGCGCTGCGCGAACATCGCCAAGGAGTTGACCGCCACGCACCGACCTACGGCGGCTTTGTCGATGATCTCGGTGCTGGGATGTTCGCAGTCCGCTGCATCTTAGGGTTCAACTCAGGACCGCCAATGACACCTGGAGGCTACAACCAGAACGTTCAGGTATTTCAGACACCTGATTACGTGGTACTGATGAATGAAATGGTCCATAGCTCTCGGGTGATTCCTCTTGACGGTCAGGAACATTTGCCGGACAACATTCGGCAGTGGATGGGTGATTCACGCGGTCATTGGGAAGAAAACACATTGGTGGTTGAAACGACTAACTTCCTCCGTGAGACGAGCTTTCGCAGTGGTGTCACTACGGCAGACCTCCGCCTCATTGAACGCTTCACACGTGTGTCAAATGAAACGTTGCTGTATGACGTGACCATCGAAGATCCGAACGCCTGGGACCGGCCGTGGTCGTATCGGATTCCGATGCAACAGAACCCCATGCCTCTCTTCGAATACGCCTGTCATGAAGGCAACTATGGGTTAACCAACATCCTCGCCGGCGCTCGTGAAAAAGAAGCGGCGATGGAAGACACCAGCGGTCGCTAGTGTGGCAAGTAAAGCGGCGATAGCCGGCAGGATACAGGGCTTGTGACCCATTAGTCATATAAGAAGTTTGGTTTCCTGAAAGATGGTCGTGCCGGGCAGTAGAAGCATCTGCTCAAGGATCCATTACTCGTTAAGATCACATCCTGGAGCAGCGTCGCAACAGCGTGTTTCACAGGGGCAAGACGAACCGGCAGAGGGCGTCCCGTCACTCTGGCAACGCCAGTGCCACATACTCACTCGGAAGATCGTCCCATCCAACCGTCACGAGTATGTACTGTTTCCCTTCGAGCATGTACGTTATCGGCGCCGCGGTGGTACCGCCAGGCAGTTCAACTTCCCCTAGAATTGCCCCGGTCATCTTGTCGTATGCCCGCAATAGCTTTCCGCCAGTACCACCCCAGATCGACCGCAAAACCACCACGCCTGTGTTGCCACCCTCTCCTAGTATCACCAGCGACTTCGTCACCAACGGCGAAACTCGCCCCGTTTGCCCAAGCGGTGGCAGGTCAAGGTCGCGCAGCGCCGGATGGTCTCTCGGCCCGACACCATTCGCCACGGACCACAGAATATCGCCCCGGTTGAGATCAATGGCGACTAAGCGTCCAAACGGCGGTTTAAACAGCGGGAGCTCTTGCGGACCCTCTACAGGCGTGAGCGTGTGATTCACAAGGTTCATGTCCGACCGCGGATGCTCGGACGGCACAATCCCAATCACCGATTCACTATGGACAGACGGCACGTAGAGAATCCCATGCTCGGGATCCACGGCCGCGCCGCCCCAATCAGCACCGCCAACCACCCCTGGCATCTGGAGCGTGCCCTGCGTGCCGCCCGGGGTGTTATCAACGAGTGAGGGAGGCGTAAATAAAGGCCCGGTCACATGGCGATCAAAAATCGCCATCGCCTCACTTCGCAACTCCGGCGTGAAATCAATGACGTCGTCGACACTCGTGCCCTGTTGGTCGAACGGCGGTGGCTTGGTTGGAAAGGGCTGCGTGGGGGCATACCATTCACCGGGAACGTTTCCCGCCGGTACTGGACGCTCCTCAATCGGCCAGACCGGTTCTCCTGTTTCACGGTCAAACACATACGTAAACGCTTGTTTGCTGACTGCGGCAACAGCCTTAATTACACGGCCGTTTACATTGATATCGATGACATTTGGCGCTGCAGGAAAATCGTAATCCCAAATGCCATGATGGACGGCTTGAAAGTGCCAAACCCTGCGGCCCGTTCGTGCGTCGAGACACACGATCGATTCGGCAAACAAATTGTCACCGGGTCGATAGCCACCGTAGTAGTCATTTGTCGGCGTGGACAACGGAATATAGACATACCCTAACTCTTCATCCGCACTGGCCCAGGCCCACATATTGGTATTCCCGGTATATTCCCACGACGCACGATCCTGGTCGATCGCAGAGAGCCAGGTCTCGTTGCCAGGTTCACCCTCACGAGGAATCGTATGAAAACTCCAGAGTTGCGCCCCCGTCCGCGCATCAAAACCACGGACATCGCCCGGTGGCATTTCCTTCATGGCGGGCATCGTGGCATTCGTCACGTCGGAAATCGCCGAGCCGATGATCACGACACCATTCACGACGATTGGAGGTGAGCCCCAACTGAACGACTCGACCGTCCGGTCGTCATACCCGAGTCGTAAATCCACTTCGCCGTCAGTGCCAAAATCGGAATAGCGTTCGCCGGTTCGCGCGTTCAGCGCAACAAGATAGGCCCCCACCACGGCCAGTACCCGGCAATCGTCACTCTCTGGATCGTCCCAATACGCGACACCGCGTGTCTGACGCACTCGCTCAAACGGTTCGCCGTCGCGATCAGGGGGCAGGTCATGCCACAACACAGCACCCGTTATGGCATCAAGGGCCGCCACAGTACCGAGTCCCGTGCTGATATAGAGACGACCATCCACCATGAGTGGGGTATTCTGTGCTGCCAACGACGCCCGAATATCACGATCACCGCGTACGACGTCCGGCAGCACCGATTGGCGCCAAACAATCTCAAGGTCACCAAAATTGTCGCCGTTTATCTGATCGAGCGGTGAATATTTTGAACCTTCAACATCCGCCCCATAGGATGACCATTCCACGGTTTGTGCGGTTGAGATGGTCGGTAAGAACCCGACCATTCCCATCAGGCACATGACCACAATACTGGACACGAAAGACCGCCCCACGCGATTTATTGACATTAGAATTCCCCTGCAATCATCTGCCATTGGCAATGATGTTCACATGTCAGGACCCGATTGCCTATTTCTGTTTCGAGTGCCCAATATTGTACTTGAGTGCACTCGAGACTACCGGCTGTCGCCACAATCTCGGACAGTGTGTCGAAAACCAGATCAAAGGTGAATCGGTTCTCCCATTGAACCGCCTGCGCCTTCGGGGTAGGCTAACCAACAACCTCGTGTACGGTGGTCGGTTAAACACGTCGAGGTGTTGAGCAAGAACCGGTTGAAAAGAATCATAGTGACGTTGCGAAGAGCGGCAGAAGCCTCGTAGGGAGGGTCAGCATGCATCATCGTTTTCACACAGTCGTGACTCTACTGGTTGTCAGCATATTAGTACCGGTTCTGGCAACCGCACAGGTTTCATCCCAGACCGACAGCACCACTGACTGGGAGATGCCCCGGCTCGCCAACGGTCAACCGAACCTGCAAGGCTACTGGACCACCCAGACGTTCACGCCGATGGAACGGCCAGAATATTTGGGTGACCAAGCGTTCTACACTGAAGAGCAATGGGCCCAACTGCAAGCACAACTGACCGTCGACGGCGCCGACCCGCTCGCCCGCCACGTGATTACCATCGGCGACGCCGAGGAACGCGCACGGATCTTGGACCAGACGCACCGCGACGAAACCTACGTTCACTACGACAATGCCATCTGGCTGGCAACCCCCGTACCCAAGGGCTTATCAAGTCGCCGGACCTCGTTGGTCACGGATCCCCCGGATGGCCAGATTCCAGCGCGAAACGCCCACGCTCAAGCTCGGGCCGACGCGCGGCGTGCCTTGCGTGGTAACCGTGGCACCTTTGATGGCCATGAGCTCCGCCCACTGGGGGAACGGTGTATCCACTACAGCTATAACGGTCCCCCGCTACAACCACCGGCCTACAACGACATTCACCAGATCTTACAAACGCCAGACCACGTCGTAATCTTCACCGAGCATAGTAATAGTCCGCCGCGGATCGTCCCACTTGACGACCGACCGCCCCTCTCAAACAAAATTCGCCAGTATCCGGGTGATTCACGTGGACGGTGGGAGGGCGACACCTTGGTCGTCGAGAGTAGTCACTTCAATGACCGCTCCGCGTGGCAAGGCTCAAGCCGTGACCTCAAGGTGGTCGAACGCTTTACCCTTGTGGCCGCGGACCGGATCGACTACGAGTTCACAGTCGAGGATCCGGCCACTTGGGACCGACCATGGAGCGCTTCGGTGCCAATGGTCACAACCGCCGGTCCGATGTACGAGTATGCCTGCCATGAAGGGAATTACGACATCCGGCACATCCTTGAGGTATATCGCAACATCGAGCAACAAGAAGCCGAGGGAACACGGTAGCCGGGCCCGCTGAGGCTGGCACATGTGACCGGAGACGAGCTACGTTTCCAACTCCGAGGTAATGAACCCCATGCCTACGTTGACTTATTCCAGACGAAAACCTACTAAACGCCTGCTTCTTGCCATGATTCTCCTGAGCGTCGCGACCTCCAGTTGGGCGCAGCCTCCTATCATCCAACCCGGCGCACCGGGTGAGCCGAGTCGGGAAATTACCGCCGAGGCAGCGTCCAATTTAGCGGCTATTCGCTACACGGGCGGCGACGTCCAGTTTATGCAGGGGATGATCTCGCATCATGCCCAGGCACTTGAGATGACCGCCCTTCTCGAGACTCGCACCGAGCGCGATGTGATGCGGCAACTGGCCGAACGAATCGATATCTCGCAAGAGGACGAGATTGCACTGATGCAGGACTGGCTACGAGAACGCGGTCAGACGGTCCCGGATGTCAACACTCATCATCAACCGGACTTCATGTCCATGCCTGGCATGCTGACCGAGGAAGACATGGGGCAACTCGAAGCCGCTTCCGGGGTAACCTTCGACCGACTGTTCCTGGAGTTCATGATCACGCATCATGAAGGTGCGGTCACCATGGTCGAGAACCTCCTCGACCAGCCTGGCGCCGCGCAGGATGCACAGCTCTACGCCTTCACGTCCGACGTGACCTCAGACCAGGGGATCGAAATTGACCGTATGGACAGAATGCTCGCCGAACTGTCAACCGACCCTCGGGTACAACTCACAGCCGGTATCGACGACGCCGGTCAAGCGATCTGGAACATGGCACTGCTAACGTCGCGCGGCAAACCGGAAGGCTTCTACGACCCAATGACCGCCGAGACCGAAGAGGAAGAGAACGACGAGTCTGATGACGCGGACGAAAACGAGCCGGAGGAACGTCCCCGCCGCGGTCTGCTCAACTTCGCAAACACCGACATGGCCTTTGCTGGCGATATGTTGTTTAAGGGAAACTTCCATGGATTCAATACCTACCGGGTTGAAGTGCCAGCCTCACCTACACTCGTCAGCTCGGTGGTATGCCCCGGCGGCCAAGGTGACGTGTCGGTCGTCGGTAATCTGCTCATCATGTCGGTGGAACAGACGCGAGGGCGCCTCGACTGCGGACTCCAGGGCGTCGCTGAACCGGTAAGCCAAGAGCGATTCCGCGGACTTCGTATCTTTGACATTAGTGACCGACGCCTGCCACGCCAAGTTGCCGCCGTGCAAACGTGCCGTGGCTCGCACACGCACACGGTGGTCGGAGACCCGACTGGCGACGGCACCATCTATATCTACGGGTCGGGAAGCGCCCCGATTCGCTCAGGCGAAGAACTTGAGGGCTGCTCAGACGAATCGCCAGCAGACAATCCGGACAGTGCGCTCTTTCGGATTGACGTCATCCAAATTCCCGTAGCGACCCCAGAGGCCGCTCGCGTGGTCAGCCGGCCGTTTCTGTTTCTGGACCCCGACACCGGTAATGTCAACGGCCTGTGGCGGGGGGGCGACCACGGTCCTGGGACGCAACGGACAAGCGCAACCACTCGCTGTCACGACATCACCGC
The DNA here is from genome assembly GCA_964624855.1 of uncultured Vicinamibacteraceae bacterium. Classification (GTDB taxonomy): domain Bacteria; phylum Acidobacteriota; class Vicinamibacteria; order Vicinamibacterales; family UBA8438; genus CAUZIB01. The sequence goes on along the minus strand of CAZUZW010000055.1, from coordinate 333 downwards.
CTATCCAGAAATCGGACTGGCCGCCGGTGCCTGCTCTGGCAACGGTATCCTGATCGACATCTCCGACCCGGTAAACCCCGTTCGCATCGACGAGGTGGTCGACCCAGGATTCGCCTATTGGCACTCGGCCACATTCAACAACGACGGGACCAAGGTTATCTTTACTGACGAGTGGGGTGGTGGTGGCCGTGCCCGCTGTCGGGCGTCCGATCCGCGACAGTGGGGTGCAAACGCGCTTTACGATATCGTCGACCGCCGACTGGAATACCGAAATCACTACAAACTGCCCGCCCCACAAAGCGAGACTGAAAACTGCGTCGCCCACAACGGCTC
>CAZUZW010000054.1:0-16434 GCA_964624855.1 uncultured Vicinamibacteraceae bacterium | reverse complement strand
TCAAGGAAACCTCCCTCGCAGTACGAGAAGTAATAGTCCCACAGTCGGAGCAAACGAGTTGAGTAGCCACGCGATTCCAGTTGTCGCCAGTTCGACCGGAAACGACTTTGCCAAAGTTGGAGTGTTCGCGGATAGTGGTCGGTAATATCGTGAAAATCGGTAACCTGAAACTCGGTTACGTCATTCAGTCGTTGCCGGATATTGCCAACTGACGGAAGGAATCCACCAGGAAAAATGTATCGCTGGATGAAATCAACCGATCGTCGATAACTGGAATACAACTCGTCAGCGATTACGATTGATTGTAGTAACATGAGACCACCCGGCTTTACTAAGCGCTCACACGTTTCGAAATACTGATTTAAAAACTGCTGCCCGACTGCTTCGATCATCTCAATCGAGACAAGCTTGTCGAACTGTTGGTTGAGAACCTTTGGTAAATCCCGATAGTCGATGTTTAAAACGTTGATTTGGTGACTGAGGCCGGCACGCTCGATTGCGGCTGTCACGTGATTGTATTGCTCACGGGAAATAGTTGTGGTCGTGATGCGACAGCCGTAGTGTTTAGCGGCGTGAATGGCGAAGCTTCCCCATCCGGTTCCTATTTCGAGCAGTTCATCCGAGGGTGACAATGCCAGTTTGCGGCAAATTAAATCGAGTTTGTTTGTGGAGGCTTCCTCCAAACTACTACTACTGTCTGGAAAGACGGCACACGAGTAAGTCATGCTGGCATCGAGGAACAAAGAAAAAAAGTCGTTTCCTAAGTCGTAATGAGCAGCAATATTTCGACGGCTCTGCCCCTTTTTGTTGGAGCGTAATCGATGAATAGCTCGATGAGCCACAGCAGTCAGGCGTGTCAGGGATCCGTCCAAACTTTCGGCTGCGGGCCGGTTGCGGGCCATGATACGCACAAGTGTGGTCAAGTCGTCGGATGACCACCATCCTTGAGCGTATGCTTCTGCGGCACCGATGCTCCCGCTGAACAACACCGCTCGGTAAGTCCGGGGGTCATGTATTTCCAATCGAGCGGTTAGCGAAGGCTGATCCGAGCAACCAAAGTTCTTACGCCAGTGCCCTTCTCTGACTTCGAGTCGGCCATCGGTAAACTGGTTCAATTTGTGCTCGAAGACAAGTCTTAACCCGCGGTCTAGAGAGGAGGTCAGTCGGGCAGGATGCATTACAGATTCGTTCATTTAATGTCTCGTGCTAGATGAACATACTTATTAAATCATCCCAATGTGTGTACCTATCGATATGACATATTAAGAAACAGGACAGAGAGCACTTCTTTCAACCTACACGAATATTAGCCAACTAGAGGAGTTCTTTCGATTGCGATGCATCTTGAAGAAATCTCATCCGGAAAATTTGATGCAGGATAAAACTGTATGGCTCGAGTTTGGCACGGGTGATCAGTCTTGAAAAAGTACGCTCATAATTGAATATGCAACGCCGCATAGCGATCGTGGGAAGTGGTGTGGCCGGTTTGGTTGCGGCGTACAAGCTTCACGCCTCAGGCCAGCAAATTACCTTATACGAGGCTGATTTGCGCCTAGGTGGTCATGCACACACGGTGACGGTGATAGATCAAGATCGTGAGTTGGCACTTGACACTGGCTTCATCGTTTTTAATGAGGCGACTTACCCTCGGTTTACAGAACTGTTGCAGGAGCTTGGTATTCGCTCCCAGATGAGCAACATGTCATTCGGTGTCAGTTGCCAGCAGTGTCGGTTGGAATACAGCAGCCGGGGCATTTCTGGTCTTTTTGCCCACGCGGGGCAGATTTTGAAACCAAGCATGTACCTGATGGCAGCTGATATTCTCCGTTTCAATCGCTGGGCCCGGAAGCAATTGGCCGGCGGTGGTGTTTCACACGGTATGACCTTGGCTGACATAGCCGAATCGGGCCGTTTCGGGAGTGAATTTTATCGGCATTACCTTGCTCCTATGACCAGTGCGATTTGGTCGTCAACGACCGAGGATGTTGATAGATTTCCTTTGCCGTTATTTCTAAAGTTTTTTGACAATCACGGATTACTCCAAGTCAATTCTCATCCACCTTGGCGCACGGTTGTAGGAGGTAGTCAGCGTTACGTTGAATCATTGGTTCATTCGTTTCGAGACTGTATTCGTTTGGATGCCGCCGTTGACAGAATTAGACGCCGTTCTGATGGTGTTGAGCTTCATACTGTCCGGGGGGGCTGGGAGGAGTACGATAAGGTCGTCCTTGCGACTCACGCCAATCAGGCTCTGTCACTTCTTGAGAAACCAAGTGCCGCGGAAACTTATGCACTTGGTGCCATTCCGTATTCCAAGAATTTGGCTGTTTTGCATACCGATGCCTCGGTTTTGCCCCGTTCTCGGCGGGCATGGGCGTCATGGAATTATCATATTCCCGACTGTCGTATTTCTGGAGCTCCGCTCCGGATGACGTATTATTTGAATCAACTTCAGAGTCTCACTACGAACACACCGTATTGTGTCACCTTAAATGACGAATGTCGCATTGATCGATCACGTGTGTTGGCTCGTATTCCCTACGAGCATCCGGTGTACACAGTAGATGGCCTTGAAGCTCGTTCAGAAATTAAACGAATCAGCGGTCGACATCATACGTTTTACTGTGGCGCACATCTGGGGAATGGATTTCATGAAGATGGCGTCGTTTCAGGGTTAGCGGTACAAACTGCACTCGAACAATGTGAGGAGTGGAAGTGAGGTCCTGTGTCTATACCGGGTACATCACGCACCGGCGCAGTTCGCCTAGAGTGCACGATTTCCGATACCGCATCTGCATGGCCTATCTCGACCTCGACGAATTGGAGACGATTAGACGGACCGTCTGGCCGTTTTCGATCAACCGATGGAATCTCTGGAGTTTCTTCGACCGAGATCACATCGACGGTCGGATTGGATCGACTCGCGATAAGCTGCTTCGACTACTAGGCCATTATGGGATTGATCTGACCGGGGGAAGGGTTGGGTTACTAACACAGTGCCGAACTTTGGGCTATGTCTTCAATCCCATAAGTCTTTTCTATTGCCGGAACTCTGCTGGTAGTCTGGTTGCGATTGTAGCGGAGGTACACAACACGTTTGGTGAGAGACATCTCTATCTGCTTAGTCAGAGCGGTAAAGCCATGGAAGGCGTTGCCCGTTTCAGAGCGGCAAAAGAGATGCACGTCTCGCCCTTCATTACAATGGCCTGCAGTTACGATTTTACTTTTGCACCGCTAGGTGAGCAGCTTTCTGTTGGTATCGTACAGCATGAGCGAGAACAACAGGTTCTTAGTGTGAGCCTTTGGGGCAACCGCTTACCGATGACGAACCGGGTTGTTACGGGACTCCTGATGCGTTATCCACTGGTCACCATCAAGACAATTAGCGCTATTCACGCTGAGGCCCTGCGTCTATATTTGAAAGGCGTGCCCGTCGTGTCACACCCAGGCTCGACCCCTGCACACTCACGTCAGCAGGCGCTTCTTGACGTTTTAGACAACGTTCAGAAAAAGGAAACCGACCGCGCGCCGGTACGGCCGGCAATTAACGGATGAGTCAGGTGGCCAGGGGAGATTTGGTCGTTCGAATCGGGATCTCTACCTGCTTGCTTGGTGAAGAAGTTCGCCACGACGGTAGCCACAAACGCGATCCATATTTAGTTGAGACTCTCGGTCGAATGGTGGAATGGGTGTCGGTTTGCCCCGAAGTGGATATTGGGTTGGGCACGCCACGAGAACCCATACGGCTGGTTCGCGATCCGAAAGAACTCGATAGTACCCGTTTGGTCAGTCGTAGTGGAATGGAACTTAGTAAGCGCATGCGCCGCTACGCTCGGTCTAGAACACGTAAATTGTCTAAGGAGAATCTCAGCGGCTATATCGTAAAAAAAGATTCGCCGAGTTGCGGAATGGAACGCGTCAAGGTCTGGAGCAGCAACGACAAAGGCATGTCGAAACGGAACGGTCGCGGTCTTTTTACCGTGGAATTGCTTAGACAGTTTCCGAATATGCCTGTTGAGGAAGAAGGACGCCTGCACGACCCTACGTTGAGAGAGAATTTCTTTGAACGAGTCTTCGCGTACCAGAGTCTTCGTCACCTTTTTTCCCATCGTTGGGCAACGGGTACTATTGTCAGGTTTCACACCAGTCACAAACTGACGCTAATGGCACACTCGCTTCCAAGATATCGAGAACTCGGCCGGTTGGTAGCTGATGCCAAGACTATTCCTCGTGCTGAGTTCGCGCGCCGCTATGAAGATGAATTCATGTCGGCGATGAAAACCCGGGCAACCCCTGCACGACACACCAACGTCTTAATGCACGCGCTAGGGCACTTTAAGACTCGCTTGGAAAAGCAATCACGTGATGAGTTGCTAAGTGTGATCGAAGACTATCGCTGTCGTTTGGTACCACGCATTGTTCCGCTAACTTTGATCCGCCATCATGCCCGCACGCTGGACATGACATATCTTCTTGGACAACAGTATCTGAACCCTCATCCGAAAGAATTAGCGCTACTCAATCACGTTTAAATGTAAGACCTAACGATCGGATATGGCTCGCCGGTTAGGCCGCATCAAGTGTGGCATCGAGACGATCGTGGACCAATCTCGCATCATGTTCACTTTTACGACGGTTAAATAGCTCGACAAGCTTTTGGCATCGAACACACCGTGTTGCGGCAGGAAGCGCTTTTAGGCGCGCGTCGCTAATCTCCTGTCCACAGGCTGCACAAAGACCGTAGCGTTCTTGCCTTATTCGATCGAGTGCCGCACGAGCCTGGTGCCGGTTGTTTAGAGCAACGTCAAGTTGGCCAATTGCTACCATCGTATCTTCCGTGGTCCTAGCTTCGTCCACTGGGTCGCTGCAATTTCCGACACAGAGTTGCTCACGAGCGCTAAGCCGATCTTCTTTCAGAACAGATGCCAGTGTTTCTTTCACTTTAATTAATTGTGGTCTCGGTCTCATTGTGTTTCCTTTTCTGTTTTTCGACCGGTTCCTCCAAACCAGCCGCTTGCATATTTTCTGTAAAAGAAATTATATTTAATTATTAAGAAATATACGATCGGCGTATTCTTGAGCTGACAAGAAAACTCATTTTTGTTCGTAGGGGTTAACACCGGCCACGTTATTTGTTGGATGGTTGATAAGCGGAGCTATCGTGGGCGGCGCGATTTTTCCCTGTGTGCTCCGGCTACGATTACGCTGACTGCCGGCAGCTGCCCAAATATTTCAGAGTCGTAAGAATCAAGTGATCAACCTAGGTGAGTCTTATTTGGTTACGAATTAGTGGCGGGTGTGTCTACATTTAGTCCAACGGCTTGCATCAAGGCTACGCCGTTACCCTTAGTTGCGATGCCGCTACGTAAACGATAATCAAAGGAGACGTTGGTGTCAGTTATTTGATCCGCAAAATGCATGTTGGTCACTTTGGAACCGAGGGGCTTTTCAATATCGGTCAGAGCGAGGTCATGCGTCGTGACCATCCCGATCGCGTTGAGTGTGACGAGGGCTTGGAGCACACCTTTGGCACCGTCGAATCTGTCGGTTGAGTTGGTTCCGTGAAAGAGTTCATCAATGAGAAAGAGGAGGGAAAGTTTGCCACGAGCGGTATCTAGAAGGGTCTTGATTCTTAGGATTTCGGCATAGAAGCGCGACTGACCTGCAAGTAGAGAATCTTGGACACGAATGGTTCCAGCGATTGCGAGAAAGGACAAGCGGAGCGATTGTGCGCGCACAGGAGCCCCTGCGAGTGCCAGTACGGCGTTGGTTCCCACGGCCCGCATGAGGGTTGTCTTTCCCGACATATTTGAACCACTGATAATAAGTAGCTGTGGCGTTGCACCCAGAGTGATGTCATTAGGAACAGCATGGTCTCTGGGCAATAATGGATGCGCGAGTTCTTTCGCCTCAAATATGGGCGGCTCGTCGTGATCTTGGTGTTCTGGGATGACGGTAAAAGAATAGTCGGTGTGTTCAAAGCGATAGAGTCCGAAGGCCGCTAATGTTTCAAATTCGCCTACGATGGTTAGCCACTTTTGGATGGCGTGGCCATGACGGCGTCGCCATCTTTCCACGCCGATTGCACAATGGGGTCCCCAGAGCAACATGGCCGCGATGGGCGTGAAAAATAAGTTGTGTTGCCAGTCGTGCATTTCAAGGAACCATTTGAGGCGGCGCACGGCATCTTCAGGTTCAACTTGTGCCGTAAGCAGCTCGGATTGCAGTTGGCCCAGGCGGTCGGCGTTATAGTTTTCCTTGCGAAGTTGACCCATTATGGCAGCCAGCACTGCTAGTTCTTGAGCTGGTTGGTCGCTGCGGTGCAGTACTTGGCTAACTGAGCGGTGGAGCGTTAAGCCAAAGATCACATTAATGAGCAGGAGAGCAACGGGCACACTGCCAGGCAGTAAACCCAGACTCCAGCCCGTCACCGCCAGCATCATTCCAAGAGTCAGGATTTGCAGCATTGTTGGAAGCCAGCGCTGGTTTAGTTGTTTGGGCGTTGTTGCCCATTTCATCAGCGAAATTGAATCGACGGCATCTCGGGCTTCCACGCCTACGGTGTAGAGGTCTTCTAGCAGTTGAGGCCGTGTGGCAAGGTCGGCAACCGCGGCCTGTCGGTGGCGGATAACTTCAGGTTCGGCAGGTTGTAACAGCCATCCAGAGAGAGTTTCTGTGCCGGTCGTTGTCTGGGCTGTGGAGAGGAGTTGAAACAGTGACCCGTCTCCAAAAAGGTCGAGGTCATCTGCGTAAGCATGAGAGTTGTCAATAAACTGAGAGCCGGCCTCACCCGATCCAGCCCACCGGTCTTCAAGGCGAGCCAGTCCACGCTGATACCAAGCAACCGACCGAGATGCTGATTCGTGGGCACGGACCACACTGTTGTGAGTGCGCATAACGGCCACAAAACCGATACATGGAATCAGTGCCCACCAGCCTGACCAGTTCCCATGCGTGAATGACCCCCATCCAGACGCAAGAATCAGGGTGACAAGAAGAAGCCTGGTATAGCTAAGATAGCGGTCCCTGACAGCAAGTTTCTCTTGGGTAACTTGGCGTGCGGCTAGTTTGGTTTTGTGATGGTGTAACAGGTCAGAATGGTCCACGGCCTACACTCTGATGAATTGTGCTTGAAGGTTTTCAGTGTCTAAGCGACATACCGTCGCGACCCGTTAGGAGCCAACGAGAGACCACGGAAGGATTAAATAGCTTAAAAGGAGCCAGTTACTTGAGCAGCTCGATGGTTGAGATTTCAATTACGAGTTGCCCATTCGTGTCACTAGTTTCTCCAGTAGCGGTGACTTGTTGAGCCATTAATTCGGCAAGCTTGTCGCCGTTGCTTGCTACCCAATCTCCAGTGATGGTGTACAACCCATCGTCCGTGAGAATGCCAATTGGGTCACCATTTCTAGCGCACCGTACCATACACGCGACGTGTTCATCACTGGGGCCTGCTTCTCCCAGATGAGACCCACAATTGGCTTCGACCAGCATCCCTGTGACGGTGTTTTCGGCAGCTACGCCCGTCAGCATGGAAAAGGCCACGAATGTTGTCACGGTCAAGGCTTTCAGAAAAATTCGCATGGGCTACGTATACGTCGGTTAACTAGCGGCTGTCAAGGATTGAGACTCATGAGAGGGAATGTCAGTTACGTCAGCGTTCTTCGGCACCTTAAGATCGGGCATCGGTGTGGCCGAGAACATCTTTTGGAGGAGGGAGAAACCAATCCCACCCAATTGGGTAGCACGAGAGGCACGCGCGCTGTCAGTTGACAAACCTGTGTTGCCAAATGCTTGGAGCATTACCTTCGACGCTATAACGAACGCCACACGATTTCTGAACGACTTTAGAATGCCGGACCGGTTCCAAGAAGCCCTGAGGCCATAGAAACTATTCCAGACGTTCTGGGTGCCTTGCCGAATTTCCTCGCCCGACATCACCGGGTGAGGTGTCAGGAGCTTTGGTCGTTTCGCTTGAGGAATCAGCCAGTGACGCGACGCCGGGATACCGTCGACGCTGATCATGTTGTCACCCTGTTCTTTCTCCCACTGTTCAAAATCAAGGGTTCCTGGAAACGGGGTCAAAGTTACGAATTGTGCAAAGGTAATGTCGGATCGTTTGGCTAGCTCTGCGGTTGCTTCGAAAGTAGTTTGGCGATCGCTTGGAAGACCAAAAATGAATGACCCGAGGATGTAGACACCGTGTTTTCGGAACTCCTGAAGCCGTTCAACAAGTTCCTCGCCGGCAAGGTTGAAGTCCTTGTAGACGTCCTTTAGCCCTTCCGGGGTGACAGCCTCAACGCCAACAAGAGCACCTCTGATCCGGGCTTTCCTCATCGCATCCAAAAACTCTGGATCTTCAGCAGATTCCATGGTGATCTGTGTGAAGAAATTCAGGTCGCTTGGCAACTGAGCCATGAGCTCCATCAGTTCAAAGCGTTCATCACGCAACGCCTTGAGTTCGTTGTATTTCGTTTTATCTTCTCGCCGGTCCGCCATCCTCAAGTCTTCAAGCGTCACAGGGTAGAAGTTGTCGTCTGCTAAGGCGATGAACCTGAAGCCCATTCGCCGAAGTTCAACGATTTCTTCAATGACGGGGTTCACCTGCCGCTGACGGGGTTCTTGTCCGTCGGTACGCCACACGGAACAAAACGAGCAATGTTTGGGACAACCACGGACAGTCTGAACTGATGCCCACGCATATTTCTTGCGGTTCATCAAATCCCATCGGGCTTTTCTGAATTTTCCAGCGTCAATTCGGCCACCCTCGTAAATATTTTTTGACGAGCCGTTGACGCAATCTTCGATCGCCTGGCCCCAAGCGACGTCACCATCACCTTTTACCACCGCGTGGGCGCCGCCACGTTCAATCGCCTCTTCCGGAAACAGGGTCGGATGACTGCCACCATAGATCACCCAGGCACCGCGCTCACGCGCGCGTTGTCCCAGTTCGTAGCCGACTAATGCATTGCCCGTGTGAATGCCGATACCCACTACGTCGCCTTTCTCAAGGCGGTCTGTATCGAACGGTTCCAGTGATTCGTCGCTTAAAATTGGGTCGCCCCATTTGGATGGGGTAGCCGCAGCAAGCACAAACATCCACCTTGGAGTGATGAATGCCGTCCCGAAGGAGAAATGGCTAGGATTGACGATATGTATACGCACGAACCTATTCTCTTCAATATCGAGAAACCAGCAAGAGTCTATTTTCGCCAGAATCAAGATTTACCATTCCAGTGTACTCTGTTTGGAATTTTGGCGTCACGTGAGGGTCGTGAAAGTCCAGTAGCTACCACTGTGTGCCATCTGTTTCTTGGCCGGACAGTGGCATGACCCCAATGACAGATGCGAGTCCTGCCAATCCGGAAAACATGTTGGATTTCGCTAGAGTTCAATACGGTTCCTTTGTGGTTTTGGAGTGTTTTTGAGTAAATGATTCACGCACCGATCGGAACACCGACCAATGTCTGCCGCATCATGACAGGGCTTGCTATGGTGCTGCGATGACTAATGCTGGGTTGACACTGGCAGTCGCCTTGGCGGCCGGAGTGATGGCTCAATCGTTATCACGCCAGGTGCGCCTGCCAGGCATTGTTCTGTTACTCGTGACTGGGGCACTGCTCGGCCCGGAATTCTTAGCGGTAATTCAGCCAAGTTCTCTGGGGGAAGGACTGTTCGCAATCGTTGACTTTGGTATCGCAATCATTTTGTTCGAAGGGGGCTTGAACCTTCAGTGGTCCCGTTTGAAACGGCAGGAAGCCGCAATCCGTCGCCTGATTACGATCGGGGCGGTAGTCACTTTAATTGGAGCAACCCTGTCAGCGGTTTTTGTAATGGGTTGGCGGTGGGACCTCTCGCTTCTTTTTGGTAGCTTAGTCGTTGTTACCGGACCGACCGTCGTGGCACCTCTTCTCCGGGATATGCGGTTACAACCTCGGCTGCGGACGATTCTCGAGGCGGAGGGTGTTTTCATAGACCCAGTCGGAGCGCTATTGGCAGCGGCGTTGCTTCAGATTGTTCTGACTCCTGGTCCTGGCACACTTGCCGCTGAAGTTCAATTTATTGCCGTTAGTTTGGGCTTTGGTGTCGTTGCTGGTGTCGGGATGGGATTGATTTTGGTGGTGGCACTGCGTTACGGATTTCTTGTCGCCAGTGGGTACGAAAACATCTTTACGCTGGCTGCCGTTGTTCTGCTCTTTGAGGCGTGTGGCGTGGTCGTGCCAGAAAGCGGCTTAATGGCCGTGACGGTCGCAGGTGTCGTAGTAGGAAACTTTAGAACGCGAGTCGGCGAGGAATTACGCGAGTTCAAGGATCGACTAACTATTCTGCTTGTTGGACTGCTCTTCGTTTTGTTGGCCGCTGATGTTTCTCTTGAAGATGTTAGAGCACTGAGAGGTCCGGGATTAATTCTGGTGGCGGGACTAGTCTTTGTGGTCCGGCCGGTTGGTGTCTGGTTTGCGACGAGAAGCTTAAAGCTCAATACACAAGAACGAACATTCATTGCGGCCATGGCGCCCCGGGGTATTGTGGCGGCGGCTGTAGCATCGATCACGGCGGCGAATCTTGAAAGTCAAGGTATTGATGGTGGCGATCAGCTTAAAGCACTCGTCTTTCTCGTAATTGCTGTTACGGTCATAGTTTCAGGATTGACGGCTAAGCCGCTCGCCAGCTTGCTCTCCGTCCGTCTTCCCCGTCGTGACCGTGTTGCGATTCTAGGTGCTCGAGGGCTCGGGTTTCCACTAGCCGAGCAATTACGGAAAGCAATGATTCCCGTGGTGTTTCTGGAGTTCGATCCGAAGCGGTCACGGGTCGCCGAAGAAGCCGGGTACGCTGTCGTTTTTGGGGACCCGCTGGAGGAACGGACGCTCTTGCGGGCGAGACCCGAACTTGTTGGTAAAGCTGTCGGCGCTACGTCGAACGAGCATTTCAACAGCCTTTTTGTTCGCCAAGCACTCGATGAATTTGACGTGCCGCGAGGTCTGATTGCGGTTGAATCTCTCTTTGGCGAACAGAGTCCGAGCCTATTGCCATCGGAGAATGCTGACGTATTGTTTGACGGGCCTCACGATCATGAACGGTGGGATGTCCGGTGGCGTCACCAACAAGTATTGGTCGAAGAATTCCAATTTCGTCTCATGGGGAATCGGGCTACCGGTCAAACGGAACCAGTAACGCCAGCCGCGACTCGCTCACGAGAATTATTTGCGATCGTGGCAGTAACTCGGGGTAAGCACGTTGCTCCAATGAGGATGGGATACCAATTCCGGGAAGGAGATGTTGCCGCCGTTGCCATTCACAAGCCCGACCACGCAGAGGCTACGCAGGTGCTGCGAACGTTTGGTTGGCACGCACTAGGAAAAAAATAAGACGGGCGATGAATATCTGCGATCGGGAGAAGATGGTAGCTGGCAGTGTTTTAAGAAGTTTTTGACGATTCCGAAGTTCTCACTCGTCCTGTTTGTTTTCCCATTGTTCCAACATCCAGTCACCAGCGTTCTTTAAGCTGCTGATATAGGCGCCCATCGCGAAGTGTCCGATGCCGGAAAGCGCCGTCAGTTCAACCTGATTCCCTTGTTCCTTGAGGCGCTCAGCGGCTTCGGCGGCGGGTTGAAATGCCACAAGTTCATCATCGCGGCTGTGGACGATGTGGATAGGCATAGCGGCTAGTTGATTAAGCGGCATGGCACCTATTGAATCGATTACGCCTTCGTCAACAGGTCCAGCCATCGGAATGGCGCCAGTGAAGAGATCGGCGTGCCTTGTGGCAAAGAACCAAGTGCCACGGCCACCCAGACTGAACCCCGTGACCAACACCCGTTCGGGGTCCACAGCGTGTTGAGTCATGACTTGTCCAATCAATGCGATGACAGCTCGGTCTGATTCATCCGTTGCCCAAGAACGGGTAGGTGCATCAGGTGCGACAATGATGGCGTTCCAACTGCGGAGCGCAGGTTCCACAATGCTTCGCATGAAGCCGCTTCCGTAATATGGGCTCCGCGCGCCACCAGGGTGAAGGGCGAGGATGAGTGGCAGCGGGTCGCTTGCACCACTGTCTACGGTAGTCGGAAGGGAGATGGCATAAGTCATTTCGACACCGTCTGGCGTCGAGAACACGTCGTGAGTAATCTCAGATGATGGTGACGCCCGCTGTTCTGCAAAGAGTGAAGTGCCTGTTCCGATTATCAGCGTCACTACCAGCGCAATACATCTCATGACCGTATTGTCCTTTATCGAAGCTCAGAATGGTTCATAATTTCTCAATTGGCCCAGTCTGTGATCAGTGCTTCTATGACAGTTCGCACACGATTTGCTCCGAGTCCAACCGGCTATCTTCATATTGGTGGCGTCAGAACCGCGTTGTTTAACTGGTTGTTCGCTAGACACCATGAAGGCCAATTTATACTCAGAGTCGACGATACTGACCGAGAACGGCATGTCGAGTCAGCGCTTCAGCCTATTCTCAATGGCTTCCGATGGCTCGGTCTCGATTGGGATGAAGGGCCCGAGGTCGGTGGACCATATGTTCCGTATTTTCAATCTGAGCGTAATGACTGGTACACGCGAGCCGTCGAGCGGTTGTTAAAGGTGGGTGCGGCTTACGTAGATTTTGCGACAGCCGAAGAGATTCAAACTGAACGGGAAGAAGCACAGCGAGACAAACGACGATTCACCTACAGCCGCAAATGGATGGCTGAAAGCAGTGCCCAGGCTGATACTTTTCGCGCCGAGGGTCGATCGTCAGTGGTCCGGCTGAAGATGCCGAGGGAAGGCACCTGTGAGTTTAAGGATCTCGTTCGTGGTCGGGTCGTGGTCGACTGGGCGCTCGAGCAAGATCACGTCATTCAGCGTGCCGATGGAACTTGTCTTTATCATCTGGCGAGTACTGTTGATGACCATGAATATCGCATTAGCCATGTCATCCGTGCGGTGGAACATCTTTCGAATACGCCCCGTCAGATATTTATAGCGCGAGCACTCGGATACAACCTGCCGCACTACGCACACTTGCCATATGTTGCCGCTCCGGGCAGTAGTCAGAAATTGAGCAAGCGTAAACTTGAAACGTATTTTAAGAATCACGAATTCAGACAAATATTTGATCAAGGTGTAAATGTGATGAGTCAGATCGGAGGTTCCGTGTCATCTGATCAGTTTAATCCTGTTGCCGTTGATTTTTATCGAGATGTCGGTTTCCTGCCAGAGGCTCTGGTGAATTATCTCTTGCTGATAGGGTGGTCACTCGACGACAAGACAGAGACCTTTTCACGTGAAAAGATGATTCGAGATTTTTCGTTAGAGCGGGTGAATAAGTCAGCAGCCAGTTTTGATTCTCAGAAGCTGTTGGCGTTTCAGGAGCGTCAGATGCAGGCGCTTTCACTTGATGACAGGGTGTCAATGGTGCTCCCATTTCTCACCAAAGCAGGTTTGGTTTCTATCGCTTCGACTCAAGACGGAATATTGCAGCGAGTTGCCGCAGTAGTTGCCGCAGCAGGCAACCGCATCAAGATTGCTGGAGACATCCTGCATTACCGAGAATTTTTTGAAGGCGATGATGACATTGCCTACGATGCTAAGGCAGTCACGAAACGTCTATGTGCAGACGGGGCAGTGGACCGCCTCCTAAAGTTTCGTGATGAGTTGGCAACGGTTGAACCGTTCGAGGCCGAGACGGTTGAGCGTCTCTTGCAGCAGTTTATTGACCAGCAAGGTATAACGATCGGTCAGATCATTCACGCCGTACGAGTTGCTGTGACCGGCAAAGCCGTTGGGTTTGGCGTGTTTGAGGGGGTGGCTATTCTCGGACGGCAGGCCTGCCTCAACCGGATTGATCGCGCCGTGGCGATGAGTCAAACGAGCACGCGGAGCGAGCTAGGATGAACGACATTGAGACTCGAGCAACCGACTTCATTCGTCAGATCGTAGCGGACGATATGACTGCTGGCCGTCGAGATGGCCGGATACACACGCGTTTTCCACCAGAGCCAAATGGCTATTTGCACATTGGTCATGCGAAGGCGATCTGTCTGAATTTTGGTATCGCTCAGGATTACGGTGGCCCTTGTAATCTTCGGATGGATGACACTAACCCAGAGACGGAAGACGAAGAGTTTGTCGATGCGGCCAAGGAGGATGTTCAGTGGGTGGGGTTTGATTGGGATAGGCGCCTCTACTATGCGTCCGATTATTTCACGCGACTCTACGACTGTGCGATACAGCTAATCAAGGCTGGAAAAGCGTATGTCGACGACCTGCGGGGCGATGAAGTCGGGCAGTACCGTGGCCAATGGAATGAGCCCGGGCGCAACAGTCCATACCGAGAGCGGTCGATCGAAGAGAACCTAGAACTGTTTGAGCGTATGCGACGAGGAGATTTTGAGGATGGTAGTCGTACGTTGCGGGCGAAGATCGATATGGCTGCTGCGAACATGAACCTGCGAGACCCTACGATTTATCGAATCCGCCGGTTCCCGCATTATCGCCAAGGTGATAAGTGGTGTATTTATCCAACATACGATTTCACGCATCCGTTGTCAGATGCATTTGAGGGTATTACGCATTCGCTGTGTACTTTGGAGTTTGAGAATCATCGACCTCTCTATGACTGGTATCTGGCGCAGCTTGATTTTCAGGATCCGCCGAGACAGATCGAGTTTGCCAGGCTCAACCTGACTTACAGCGTGCTGAGTAAACGCCGACTCCGCGAATTGGTTGAAGACGGTTCCGTCAATGGTTGGGACGACCCAAGGATGCTTACTCTGAGCGGCATGCGTCGGCGTGGATACACACCCGCAGCCATTCGCAACTTCTGTGATCGAATCGGGATTTCGAAATCGAACAGCGTCGTGCAGTTCGCCCAACTAGAAGATGCGGTTCGGGAAGATTTGAATCAGCATTCACCTCGTGTCATGGCGGTCTTGGATCCGATCAAGGTCGTCATTGAAAATTATCCCGAAGGGCAGGTGGAAGAAATGGATGCTGTCAACAATCCTGAGGACCCCTCGGCCGGAACACGGAAAGTCCCATTTTCTCGAGAATTGTTCATCGAAAGAAACGATTTTCGAGAGGACCCTCCCCGCAAGTATTTTCGCCTCGCACCGGGTCGGGAAGTTCGTCTCCGCTACGCCTACTTTATTACCTGTGTCGATGTGGTGAAGGACTCTGAAACTGGCGATGTGATTGAACTGCGGTGTACCTATGATCCGGAAACACGAGGTGGCTACGCTCCTGATGGCCGAAAGGTACGAGGTACGATCCATTGGGTGTCTGAGGCGCAGGCGTTAAAAGCAGAGGTTCGGTTGTATACCCCACTCTTTTCTGAGGAATTTCCTCAAGACACCAAAGATGAACAAGCGTATAAGGCGGCGATCAACGATAACTCACTTGAGATTTTGACAGGGTGTCGCGTCGAACCGAGTGTGAGCGGAAGTGCGGCAACCACGCGTGTCCAGTTTGAACGGCAAGGTTACTTCTGCGTAGATCCCGATTCATGTGACACGAAGTTGGTGTTCAATCGCACGGTTACTCTACGTGATAGTTGGGCGAAGATCGAGAAGAAAGGCAAGTAGATGAGCCACGCAAAACGAGTTATCGTGGGTGGCATATTGATGTTGCTATGGAGCCCGACAATACATGCTCAGGATGTTTCCGGGACTTGGCAGTTTGAGGTCGAACTTGAGGTTGGCCCTGGCAGTCCGACCTTTGTCTTCTCGCAGGACGGCAACGTTCTGTCAGGAACATTCGACGGAACACTTGGTGAAGCGGATGTCAGCGGCACGATAGAAGGTGACCAGATTGAGTTCTGGTTTGAGGTGCAAGGGATGTTTCCGGGGTTTGGCAGTTTGAGCACGAAAGTCGCCTACACCGGCACCGTAAATGGCGACACGATGACCGGCACGTGTGACTATGGTGACTTGTTGGGGTCCGGCGAATGGCACGCGGAGAAGGCCGAAGCCAATTAAGGCTACGACCTACTGGCGGGACCGAGACCCATCGCCCGGCGCCAAGCTGCAATCTGACCCAGGTGGGCCATCTCATGTCCCGTCATCAGGAATACGACCATGTCGCCAAGCGTCGGGAAGTAGCTTCGCACGTTCTCGTTGGGATGAGGCGCCGCCAGGGACGCCGGGTCAATGTTCTTGATGGCTTCAGTGTTGCGCTCATGGTGTTCCCTTAACGCGCCAAGAATTTCTTCCTTTGACGGGAAGTCCGAGACCTGATCCGACGGTTCTCCGCCTGTGGCAAAAGTCTTATCCCAGCCGTCCGGCAGATTTGATGTCAGACCGAGAGCTTTCCCCAGAGCATTAGCCACAACCACCAGATGACCGAGTGACCAGGCGGGATGATTGACCACGCCGTTCGGTTGTTCGACCATTTGTTCGGCGCTTACATCCTTCACCAGTGTTTCCGCGTTCATGAGATTGAATCCATACACAT
>CAZUZW010000053.1:0-17033 GCA_964624855.1 uncultured Vicinamibacteraceae bacterium | reverse complement strand
CCGAGGGCGGGGATCGAACCCGCACGGGGCGTTAACCCCACAGGATTTTAAGTCCTGTGCGTCTGCCAGTTTCGCCACCTCGGCTTGATTCTCTATTTACTTTTGTCCAGTTTGCCCAGTTTTCAATCTAAATTAGAAAAAAACAACCGCACATCTTCGACAAAAAGTTCTGGTTCTTCAAGCGCAGCAAAATGTCCACCACGAGGCATCTCGGTCCAGTGAACTATGTTGTAGCGGGCTTCTGCCCAGGCCCGTGGAGGTAACGTAATCTCTGCTGGAAACAATGCCGCTCCGACGGGAACCTCAATATACGGGTCGGGTTGACCTGTCGCCATGACCCTTGATTCATAATAGAGCCGCGCGGACGATGTAGCGGTCCCGGTCACCCAATAAAGGGTGATATCAGTTAGCATCTCATCACGAGTAATCGTCTGACACACCGGGTCATCACCCCGGTCACACAGCCACCGCACCTTATCAACAATCCATGCGGCCTGTCCCACGGGCGAATCGTTCAGCGCCGTGCCAATAGTCTGTGGCTTCGTCCGTTGAATTGCACTGTATCCCCGTTCGTTCGCTGAATATTCCTGACGTTCTCGTACCCGATCCAATTCTTCTTGAGAAACCTCAGTTTGCGATTCGTAACCATCAGGTGGTGGACCAGCCGACACAAAGTTCAGATGAAGGCCAATCACGCGGTCGGGCTGCTGGATGGTCAATTGGCGCATGATGCCACTCCCAAAATCCCCCCCTTGCGCGCCGTAACGATCGTACCCAAGACGCTCCATGAGTTTCGCAAAATAGACGGCCATCCGCGCGGAATTGTGACCGGGTTCCGTCGGTTTGTCGGAAAACCCAAACCCAGGAATCGAAGGTGCCACGACATGAAACGCGTCAGCGGGGTCTCCACCATAGGCCTCCGGGTCCGTCAATGGCCCAATGACCTTGATGAACTCGACGACGGAACCTGGCCAACCATGCGTGATAATCAACGGTCTCGCGTTAGGGACCTCGGAACGCTGGTGGATGAAATGGATATCTAATCCGTCGATATTGGTAACGTAGTGATCAAATTCATTTAATCGTCGTTCCTGTTCTCGCCAATCAAATTCATCTCGCCAATAGTCGACAAACTCTTTCATATATTCAAGATTCGCTCCGTAGTCCCATCCGGCATCGTTAATCTCATCTGGAAAGCGAGTCCTCGCCAGTCGTACCTTCAGGTCATCCAACACTGCTTGCGGCACATCAACTTCGAATGGACGAATAGCGTCAGGGTCTGCTGAGACCACCGCCTCGCTGGTTGCGGAGGGTTCAGTCGAGGCAGGCTCCGCCGGCATCCCACCACCTCCACATCCGACTCCCAACACAGTCAGTCCGAGTATCCATCCAAGCGTCGCTTGATGACATCGCATTATTCCCGCTCCTTCTTCCCGCCACCACCACACACCAACATATCCACCTACCTGCCCTCACAATTCCGGTTCAACTACCCCTCGGCCGAGCCCAGCTTCAACAAGTTTTGTACGAGAGTAGTCTGCCTGAGTCAACGAGACGTAAAACACTGCGCCATTCCGTGGTCGAAACGCCGAAAACAATCCAGAGACAAACGGCTCCACGTTCACCACATAGTCCACACCTTCCAGCGTCAAGACTTCCTCGACTCGCTGTGCTTCTTTTAGTCGCGCCGCAATAAACACTCGCTCCAGTTCGTGATGCTCTAGTGCGTCTGCATCTACTCTAGCCATCGTTCTCTGTTTTACGTCGTCATCTCACCGTCAATGCACCGTCTCCACATCCTGTCTCGACTTCGCCATTACACGATCAATAGCCGCGGTCAACGGGTCAACATCAGCCGAGAACGGCCCGGCCACAACCGCACCACTCGGAATCTCAATCGCAATCGCCACCCCTTTATCAACCGGTGTGACAATCCAACTCAATCCACGCAGCGCCACCTCTCGCACCTCGGCGTCTGGATTCTGAACTCGATCAAAACTCGCCAGTGTCAACCGAAGAATCTCGTGCACATGGTCGTCAGTCCACTCATGCGGCTCGGGAGCATCCAGCTCGATCACTTCATCAACAACAACATCATGACCCTTCAATAAAACCTCTACAGTAAATTTCATCACATCTCTTTTTGCAGCGCTCGAAGCTGCTTGTCAAAGTTCTTAGGATTCGTCGTCGGTTCCTGACAGGAAAAACCGGTGCATAGATACGCCGTTGCCTTCCCATCAAGCATCGTCATCGTACCAGTGAACGGTAGGTGCTGAGCAAGTCTGGTCTGTTGTGAACCAGGCTGCAGGTGAACCACGACAGAAAACGGTAAATAGACGGACCTCAGCACCTGGGTCAGCTCCTCCGTATCAGCTCGCCCAGACGGGCCAACTATTACGACCTGCGTCAAACCAGTATGGTATTGCGCTAGTGCCGCCGTCATCAGCGGCACCACTCGAGCGGCTTGTCCCAATTCTCGCCCAAATCTCGCCAATGCCTTCTCGACCTTTCGCACAGCATCCGCATCGGCATCAAGATGGGAAAGCGTCAACAAATTCAACGTAGACACCGATCCGGCCGACGGTTCAGCGCCATCATAGTCATCTTTGACCCGCAGCAGGACTGACGGATCCTCACCAGTCGTGCTATACCATCCACCTTCGACGTCATCCCAAAACAATTGGTCCTGCTTGGCTTGAAGTTGTTTCGCAAACACAAGCCATTCCGACTTCCCGGTGGATTGAAACAATTCAAGCAATCCCCAGATCACGAAGGCATAGTCCTCACAGTAGCCATCAATCGAGGCCTGGCCACCACGATAACAACGCCGCAACACTCCAGACGTGGAATCCCACAAGACATTTCTGACAAACTCCGCCGCTCGCTCAGCCATCTGCGCGGCTTGAGGAGCGCCTCCTGGTACGACACGGGCAGCACGCGCCGCCGCCGCAATCATCAGACCATTCCACGCAGCTAACACTTTGTCATCCAAATGCGGGTGCGGTCTCTTCGCACGATGCTCTCGAAGTGTGTTACGAGCCTTAACGAGTCGTGCTTTGATTGCAGACACGTCCATCCCGATATCATGCGAGACATCATCCACGCTCTTGGCGAGGAAAAATTGATTCTTTCCCAGAAACTCTCCCGTTGGGTCTTGCGGCGCATTACCAGAAGGAGCTACGCCAAATCGATGAATAACGATGTCCGCATCGCGACCTAGAAGGTCTACGAGTTCCTCCTGCGTCCACAGATAAAATGCACCCTCAATCGACGGCGCTTTGGGCTCGCCCGCATGCTCCGGGGCAACGCTGTCAGCATCTTGCGCGGACAAGAACCCTCCTTCATCGTCCGTTAACTCCCGAGCCACATAGTCCAGTGTGTCTAGCGCAACCTCATAGAAATCACCGTCTCGAGTCAACTGACCGGCTTCCAAACATGCCAGTGTTAGTTGCGCTTGGTCATACAACATCTTTTCAAAGTGAGGGATCCTCCACTGACCATCAACAGAGTACCGATGAAAGCCGCCGCCGACATGATCGCGTATGCCTCCCTTGACCATCGCGCGAAGCGTTTCCAGTGCCATCTCCCGCAGCCTTGGATTGCCACCTCGGTAATGCTCGCGCATCAGTAGCAAGAGTTCGGATGGTCGCGGAAACTTTGGCGGACCGCCAAAACCACCATGTGTCGTATCGAAAACACTTTCAAATTGTCCACAACCCAGACTTATGGTCTCAACAGGAGCAATCCCAGTCGATGGAGTAGCCGGACTGTTCGGCCTGTTGACCTGAGCCTGATGCAGCCGCTCCATCACCTGGTCTGCCGACGCCACCAATTTACCGCGCTCCGTCGACCACATCTCAGCCATTCGTCGTAACACCTCAATGAAGCCTGGTCGTCCATAGCGAGAGGTCGGGGGAAAATAAGTCCCGCCAAAAAAGGGCCGTAGGTCAGGCGTCAGCCAGACGCTCATCGGCCAACCGCCAGACCCCGTCGTCGCTTGCACAAACGCCATATATACCCGGTCAACATCAGGTCTCTCTTCTCTGTCCACTTTGACCGGCACAAACTGTTCATTGAGGAATGACGCGACGTCTTCGTTCTCAAACGATTCGTGTGCCATCACATGGCACCAGTGGCAGGTTGAATAACCGATTGAGAGAAAAATTGGTTTTGCCTCAGCTCTCGACCGCTCGAATGCCTCGTCACCCCAAGCATACCAATCAACTGGATTATCCGCGTGCTGGATCAGATAGGGACTTAACTCAGTAGCCAAACGATTTGCCATGCCATCATTCCCATCCGGGACACTTAATACATCGTGTATTCAATGAAAACCAGCCGACCGCGGTGGCTAATTGCCACTATTCACAAGGTCTGACCATGGTTCTGATAACCGCTGATTCTGATCAGGTATCGGCCGGCACACGCGGCGCGCCGAATGCATAGGCGAGTCGAGCGCACTCCATCGTCGAGGTTTACGCGTCTTTCCACGAAGGATATGACCCGAGTGTTTTAAGCGAGGGTGCAAACTCCGCCAAATGCATCAGTGCGCGAGCACAACGAAGATCTTCACGATTCGCATTGAGATCAGCGTAAAACAGATACTCAAACGGTCGATCCGGAATCGGGCGACTCTCCAGTTTCGTTAAGGCGATATCTCTCAACGCAAAGACACTCAAAGCCTTGAACAACGCTCCGGCCTCGTTCGACACGGTAAAAACAATAGTCGTCTTGTCGGGTGGTCCCAGTGGAGTTTCGTCCTTGCTCACGAACAAAAATCGCGTCATATTGTCCGCGTAATCTTGGATCCCTGATTGCAATATCTCTAACCCAAAATGACGTGCCGCACGGTCCGATGCGATGGCCGCACTGTCAGTCATCGACTCTTCCTTGATCATCTTTGCACTGCCGGCCGTATCGTACGTCGCAACAATTTCAACACCGGCAAGTCGGCGCAAAAAGCCTTCGCATTGCGCTAATCCTTGCGGATGCGAATAGACACGCTGAACCTGTTCCAGGCTCGTCCCTTCGTTGACAATCAGATGATGGACAATCGGCAGTTTGATCTCAGCGACGATTGGTAATCCGTGCTCTAACAGCAAGTCGTAATTTCGGTGGATCGTCCCGCCGATCGTATTCTCAATCGGTAAGATACCGTGAGTCGCTTTCCCGTCGTCGACAGCTTTAAAGACATCTTCAAATGCTGGACATGGCATTAAATCAGCCGAATCGTTAAACCGAAGCGCAGCGGCTTCGCTGTACGCCCCAATTACCCCTTGGTACGCAATGCGCATCGCCTAAGAATACAGTGAGCTGCTCAACAAACCATACCCAACGACATTACCCGGTCGTGAATAGACAACGACGCAGCATCCTAGATGCTTATACTATTCAGGGAGATACCGGCTCTGAATGAAGGCCGTGGTATACACCATCATTCCAACTTATTCGGCCTAATCGGCAGTTGCGCGAAGAACCCCATCCACAGCGCGCTTGCCTTCGACAACAGCTAGCCGCGCCTTGTCGACGGTGTGCTGGGCCTGGTGAATCTCATCTACAACACTGTCAAAAAACGGCTCCAGGTCTGATTTCACCTCACGCCCTCGTTCGGTCAAGTACAGCCAGCCACACACTCCACCAACCACAGCACCTAAAGCACTCGCCCAAAATACCTGTGTGCGTTCATCCACTCGTGATTTCCTCCACTGTCATCATACCTTCCTCCCCCGAGCCCTAGAAGCGCAACACGAGACCGCCCGTAAAGCGAGCATATTTAACACTCTCAAGTTTCACATCCAATACTTTGTTGCCCACGGCGATGGAGCGGTTGTAACGTAGGTCAACACGCATGCCGAACCGATTCGACAGAAACCCCATAACTCCCACACCCACCGTGGTACCGAGACCGTCATGCCTAACGGTCTGTAGCTCACTGGCATTATCCATGCGAAACCAGCCCAAGCCTCCCACGACATAGGGCCTGACAGCCCCTATCGGAATACCAAGAATCACGTTGCCATTAACGGCAGTAAGCTTTGTCCGAGTATCAAAGAGCGAATCCGTTTTGGACCGATCCGTCTGAGAACCATCGACTTCGAATCCAAAGACACCTCCGGCCATGTTTGCCAGAGAGACACCGTATGTTGCCACTCGTTCCGACAGCTGCCCTTCAAACGATCGTCCGGCGAACAGCGTCACGATCCCATCGGCTGACACCGTCACAGGCATAGCAACACACATAATGGTTGCCGCGATCACACCGTTTCCAGACGGCAACGCCGCCACAGCGGCACGAAAAATACGGCTAACGAGATTGCGTCGACTACCGAGAGAGAACATTACTAATCTCATATTGAGAAAATTTCAGCTGCCTCACAAAACCTTGCTGACCACTGTTATGTGCCAGTCTATAATCCACAGAGCCATGCCAGAACCTCCGAAACTACCACCCTCACCTCAATCTAATGCAAAGAAACTATCTGAATCAGCCGTAGTCTGCGAGCGTTGCGGTGCTGAAATGTTCAGAATGCACGCCGTCTGGCGTTGTCCGGCATGTGGTTTCAAGACAGATTGCTGCGGTTGGTAGAGACCTCCGCCTGCCTCTAGCAGCCGTCTACTATATAATCGACAGGCTATGTGGACTAAGTTGATGAATAACCCTCGCAAGAGGGCGCCGAAACGGATTGCTGTGATTGATCCAGAAAGTTGTTTCGGAGCGTTCGCTTGTTCAATTTGCCAAGCAGCCTGCCCGGTAGAAGACTGCATCATTGAAGAAAAAGACGCTAACGACCGCTGGGTGTGTGCGGTTCGCGTTGATAAATGCATCGGTTGTGGACTGTGCGTGACGTTAGGCAATACAACTGCACCGCAGCCTAGAGACTTCGGGTGCCCCGCAGACTACGACGCCATCAACATGCACGATTGGGATGATGTCGTCGATGTCCTAGAAGCGTCTTCTGAGGACCAATCAGAAGCAGACACAGTAACGGTTTCTGAAACCGGCCCCTAAGCCATTCACTGCTCCGGTGCCCGCGTCAGGCCGACATCCCCCGAGCTGCGATCGGCCACACCGCTTCGACCACATCCCCGCGAACAGCATACATATGGTTATACAGGTTCACTACGGGGTCACAATGGGAGACGATCAACTCTAATTTATCGCCGACATCGTAGATCCGGCTCGAGTCTTCATATCGAATCGAACCAAACTCATCAGAACCCGACCGATAAATCATGCCAGTCTCTCCCTTGACGATCGGCCAAGGTTGATTAATTGTGCATGCTTTGGCGCCGGCATCGGTCGTAGCCCGTCCCTCATACTGCGCATTTAATACCGTCGCGAGAATTGTGAGAGACGGCTCAAAATCCGAATACACCTCGTCATTTGATGCACCACCGATACCTAAATATTGAGCATCCATGAATACATAACTACCCACTTGCACATCCGTGAGCCCGGCGGTTTCGTGATCAATGTTGTAAGTCCCCGTGCCACCTCCACTGAATATTTCAGTATTAAGACCTGACCGGTCCATCAAGAGCTTCGTTTCCGTTGCCGGACTCAAACGCTCTAATGTTCGGGTTCTGCGAGCTTCGAATCCCTTCACATGCTGCGATCCTCCGTCGTAACAGAGCAATCCACGCAACCGAAGTCCCGGCAGCTGGTCTATTAGCTGTGCTAACGCGAGCGCTGGTTGTCCAGGCGTAATCCCCGTTCGATGCCCACCTGAATCGACATCAACAACCACGTCCGCGACAACTCCGGCCGCCTGCGCCGCCTCAGATAACAGTCGCGCATTTTCAGGAGTATCGGTGGCTTGAATAAAACCAGCACACAATTTACGCAAACTCATGGCCCGTTCAATTTTGAACGGTGTCACGTTCGTTGTCGTCATCAGAAGCTGTTCAATCCCGTTGTCAAACATCGCCACCGCTTCACTGATCTTTGCCGTGCAAATCCCAACCGCCCCGGCTTCCAATTGGAGCCTCGCGATAGCCGGACACTTATGCGTCTTGGCATGTGGCCGACTGGCAATACCGTTGCGTGACACAGTCCGTTCCATCGTGGCCAAATTGGCTTCTAGCGCATCAAGGTCTACGCACAGCGACGGCGTATCGAGCTCCCATTTAGACATACCAATCTGCGGCGCCTCTTGGCTCTCCGTGGGCGCCATTTCAACCCCGGAATACCCCTTCACTGAGGTGGGCACCAACACGCTGGCGGCACCCGCAGTCTG
Organism: uncultured Vicinamibacteraceae bacterium; assembly: GCA_964624855.1. Classification (GTDB taxonomy): domain Bacteria; phylum Acidobacteriota; class Vicinamibacteria; order Vicinamibacterales; family UBA8438; genus CAUZIB01. The sequence goes on along the minus strand of CAZUZW010000053.1, from coordinate 8,796 downwards.
TATGAAGCGACGGCGTGAAACAGTCAAACTCGTCATTTGCTCTCTCCATGTCTGATAAACAACAGACCCAAAATAGTAGCGTCAAGTCTATTCATGTGGCATCGGCAAGTGAACCAGCACAGCTGTCAACGTAAGAACCATCACGGCGATTACAAGTTCTAGCCTTGCCGACCTAATCAAAACCCTTGCCCCGTCAGCAGTGTCCAGGCGAGGCCGCATGATCTTCCAGTTATACGCCCCAACGGCCCCAGTCACAAGCACCAATAGCACTTTGCCTAAAAGCACCAACCCATAGGTCGTCTCCCACAATTGATTCCAATGCTCAACGTAGAACACTCCTGTCGTAAAGCCCGTCAGCAGCACCACACTCACGGCCCCCACCGCGACCGGAGAAAAACTCTTCACTAAGGCCGCAGAAAGTTGATGCGACTCCACCGTCGCACTTGTCTGCACGCTACGTAATACAACAACCACTGCCAACAACGTGCCAAGCCACAATGCAGCAGCCACTCCATGGCCGACTTGCAGCAACCAAGGAAGGGCACTGTCCTCCCAATAGGACATCGCGTGCCCAGTCAGTGGCAACGTTATCGCCAAAGCAACCACGCCACTCGCGGTTAACCACCAACCGACCTTTGATCTCGCGAGCAGCAGCACCGCGCCCACCGCGACGATTCCTGTCGCGTACACTTGAGGCATCCATTGGTTTCCCCACCGCGTCTCAAGCGCAACTAGTCGGAGTAATTCCAATGTCACGGATTCATCCAAACCGAACACCGAGTACGTCTGCGCGTAAAGGCGCACTAACGACCCACAGACCAATAGGGCGGCCGAGCCAACGGTGACGAACTGCATCCGATGGCCAATCGTTTTCGGGAACTGCTGAAGGTGTGTAGCGTTACGCTGACAGAGCGGAACGATAATGAGTTGGACAGCGAGACCACCAACTAAACCGAAGAAAGCACAGTAAGTGATCAGCTTGGCTGCAGACAAGAACGCCAGAGCCAAAGTTTCACCGTCCACCAAAACGATGTCTCTGTTTCTGAACTACTCGTTAGCTTCGCGCACGGTAAACGCGAACTCGCCTCGTCGGACGTGGCCATCATCACCAGCCGACCGCCAATGGGCAACGTAGTTCCCCGGCCGAAGTGAATCCGGAACTGTCGCCATTAGGGACTTTTCAGAAGCAACCGTTGTCTTCCCCAGTTCAACACTACCGGTCGGACCGTCTAACGAGAGCTGACTGACGGCAGGATCCGGATCCTGGGTGAACCACACTTGGATGTGATTCGGCGATTCCGTGACCACGGCGTCAGTATCAGGCATGGTCTTAGTCGGCGCCAGATGGGCCATTACGGTAACCACAGCGACTACAACCAAAACAACGGGCAACACCAGCATGCGCACGCTATGAGACATGTCTTCTCCTCGATCTATTTTACCCTCACCAAGCCCTAGTCGACACCATTACTACAAGTTCGACGATTCGCGTGACATCATAACGCTAGCGAAGCACCTCACTCATGGGACGCCCGGAATAACCTGTCATTTCAAGAAACCCTCGTCCGGTGATCGGTTGTCCAGCCCGTGTCCCCTCTGCCCACACAGCACCTTCCCAATATGTCACGCCCGTTGACTGTTCTGTATGAAGCTCTTGACTGTCCACTGCCGCCAACACCTCGAGATGCAGGTCCTGGTCGGGAACCTGAATTGTCCACTCAACCGGATACCGAGCACCACTACTGGAGGACTCCCACGTGCGACCCGGAGAAAGAACAACATCCGTCGAACCAAGAATAATCGGTTGCGCATCTGGAAGAATCAACGTGCCACTTGAGTGCGAATCAGATGCGCCATCTTGTTGTCTCAACATATACACCATAAAGTCAGTTCCATCGTCTAATTGCAAGGAGAACCAGTCCCAACCCTGCTGAGAGGGCTCAAGAAATGTCGTTCCGAATTCGTGGTCCATCCAACTTAATCCAGACACAGTGAACGAATCACGACCCAGTTGTATTTCACCCGTCGTCTCCATGCGCGTTAGCGAATAATAATGGGACGCATTACCCTCCTGCAGCCCTTTCTGGCTAAAACCGTCGCGCCCATGTAGCACCGGCCGCTGGGCCGCATCGAGCACCAAGTCCACACCGAATGCTCCATCGTCGCTGACTGCTCGAAGAACGTGAGTTCCGTCTTTTTCCTCAAGGCGCCAGTCCTCGTTCCAGACCTCGAGTCGGTCAGTTCGCGCACCTGCCCACGCGACACCCGCCCTATTCAGTCGCTCACTCATTAAATGCCGCCCACCGTCTATATCGGTTACGGCCAAATGTGCCATATACAGATCCCGAACAGACCATGCGGATGGATTGGTGGGCACGCGATCAATACCCACTCTGAAAAACGTTAGCTGATATCCGAATCGCTGACCACGTTCTCCTTCCAAGTTGCCCGTGTAATACCACCATTCAATCCGATAGTCGGGATGACTCCAATGGTCACGTGGAAACTCAAGGGCTCGATCGGATTGCGCCTGCACCCAGCCATCACGTGAGACTTGACTCGCGACAGGCGCGAGCACACACACCGCCAGCAACACGCCACACGCCAAGCGTCTCCCACCGGCACCCACGACTCGCAACATCGAATTCTCAGTCAAACAGTGCTCTCTCAGTCCTCTCTGAGATCTGCGAACGTAAACCTTGTCGCCAAACGTGCGGGGTAAAGTCCTGACACCGCAGTCGCCACCAAAATAAACAGCGATGATTGAACTAAGAACATTACGGGAAAGTGAAACTGTATTGTCCAACCGAAACTTTGAACATTAATCACAAAAATCAAAATGAGCGATAAGACCACGCCAACAATTAATCCAAGGCCAAGACTGACCCCACCCAATAAGCCGGCCTCTGCCATAATTATCCATCGTAATTGGCTGCGTTCCGCTCCGGCTAATCGCAACATCACAATCTCTCTTCGTCGCTCAAGAGTCAGTGTCAGCAATGTCGTTGCAACCCCAAACATCGAAACAAATATCGCGATAACTTCAAGTGCGTACGTGATGGCAAAGGTACTATCAAACACCTCGAGCACGCCCCGACGAAGCGACGCATTCGTATTGATAAACACTGGGGAACCCTGAGCTAGTGAGGACAACAGTCCCTCGCGCACCGACACTGCGTCACTGCCATCTCTCAAATAAACCGTCAAGCCGGACGGTCGGCGATTGTCGTAATAACGATCGAATAACGGTTCATCCATCACAACCAATCCACGGTCACTCGAGTAATCGAAATAGACTGCAGCCACGGAAACCAACTTTGGTCCATTCGGTGTCGGCAGTGAAATCTGATCACCCACTTGCACGCCGTACCGGAGAGAGAAACTCTCCGAGACCACAACGGCTGGCTGTCCTATCGCATCCGCCATCGCCTCACGACCATTACGTGGAGCCTTAAACAAAAGATTCCCATGTTCCAGCAAAACATTAAACCGACCAGAACCAACGATAATCGTCGAATCGCCGTAGCTCACATTAACCGCACGAAATCCATCGACCGCCACTACTTCAGGGTAATTAACCACCATTCGCTCTAAATCACGAGAAATCTCGTCCCGACTTCCAACTGGTGACTGTCGTGCGCCTGAAATGAACAAATCTGCTTGAAGCGTTTGTTCCACCCAATAAACGACCGTCTCACGAAAACTCCCAATCATGATTGCAATCGCAACCATCATCGCCAAACTCACGACGAGGGCGGCAACCGAAATGGACAGTCGCCGAATCGACGCACCTAAATTAGCCCGTGCCATCACGATCTCAACCCCTTGCATCCAGGGCATCCAGCGCTGCAGTTGTTGCAGTTGAGACAAAACGACGGGAACGAGCAGGGCGGCGCCAAAGACGACGGCGAGGGCGGCGCCCAACCCAAATATTGGCAACCCTGATACGGGCGGCTGCCTCGACAACACTCCTGCGACCACAAACAGCGTAATTGGTGCGATGACATACCAACGTGACACACGCTGACGCATAGAGAGGTCTGGTTCTCCGCGCACCGCTGCCAGTGGGGTCAATTTCGCTGCTTCGTAAGCTGGCGCCAAGGCGCCCGCAAGTGCAAGTGGCACACCAATCAGAAGCGACCAGCCTACGTCTGTCAGGCTTAGTTCCGGAACCGTGGCCGCAGCGGCCACCCAGAACGTATTAACCGTAGAGGCTGTCAAATTCACGGCAAGCCGAGCCAACACTTGCCCTAAGGGCACACCAAGGGTGCACCCAACAAAGACCATTATTAACGCCTCGCCGAGAAACAGAGAAAGAATTCGTCCTCGTGATGTGCCAATCGCCCGAAGCATCCCTATTTCAGCTCGACGAGTAATTACCGAAACCGTAACGGCGTTATACACCAGGAACAGACCAACCAATAAAGCGATATACGACAATGCCGACAAATTAAAATGAAATGCCGCCAGCATGGTTTCCACCTGCGCGCTCCGACGCTCGGGACGCTGCACAGATAAACCAGCTGGCAAACGAGCGCTAATCGCGACTTCGGCCTCGTCGATTACCCAATCACTATCAAGTTGAATGTCAACCCGATCAATGGCTCCAAAACGATTCAGTGCAAGCTGGGCAGCCGCAATGTCCATTAACGCAAAATTGCCACTCGACATCTGGCCGGGACCATCCTGCCCCAGCAATCCTCGCACCACCAGAGAAACACGACGGTCTCCTACGAGCATTTCAACATCACTACCGACATCAAGACCGTGGCGCCCCGCAAAGGCTCGAGTCACAACAATCGAGTCAGAGGCCGTCAGCAGCGTCAAAAATGTTTGGGTGGTTACGCGTGGAGGACTCTCGACGGAACTACTACCTTGATCGACCAGTTGATAGTCACGAAACGGTCGATCGCGAAGAATATCGACACCCAGCACCCGCACGAGCTCTGCAGCATCGTTACCTTCAGCGGCACGAACCATTACATCGCCATCAATGATTGGACTTACTGCACCGAACTCACTTAGCCACTGCAAGTCACTCAGGCGATCCTCCTGAACACCGGTTCCAGGGCTAAACACCTCAAGTGACACCTGTCCGGAAATCGATTCCAGCGCTGCTTCAAAACCTCGAACCGATGAGGCATTCGACAGGCGAATTGCCAACACGACCGCGATACCTATCGCCACTCCGCTGACCGTGACAATGGTCCGAAGAAGCTCGCGTCGTAAATGCCGAACGATAAACCAACGAAAAAGATTCACGAGGCGGTATTAAGAGCCTGTCCATCACGCAAACTGACAACCCTGTCGAGTTGGTGGGCGACGCTCTCATCGTGGGTTGCCAAAATGATGGCGGTTTGCGATTGTTCGTTTAGTTGAAGAAGCAATTCGAGAATTCGCCGGCCATTATCCGAATCGAGGTTACCGGTCGGCTCATCCGCAATGAGCACAGTCGGCTCGTGAATAACCGCTCGAACGATAGCTACCCGCTGAACCTCTCCACCCGATAGTTGTTGCGGCAAGTGATCCAGACGAGGTGTTAGGCCAACGCGTTCAGCTAACTCTTCCGCAGCGGTCCTCGCCTCATCCTCACCCGAACCCGACAGTAACAACGGAAGTCCGATGTTTTGAGCAACCGTTAATGTCGGCATCAGATTAAATGACTGAAACACAAAACCAACTTGCCTTCGGCGTAACCGCGTTAATTGATCGTCATCCAGAGAGCACAGGCTCTGTCCTTCTAAGCGAACCTCTCCTTTACTAGGACGATCCATAGCTCCACATAAATGCAACAGCGTCGACTTTCCACAGCCAGACGGCCCCATAACAGCCACACGCTCACCGGCAGAAACCGTCAAAGTCACCCCGTTTAGCGCAGTAACCACATGGTCTCCTCGACGGTAACTCTTGTAAACATTGATCGCCTCCAGGACTGGACGATCTTTACGCAATTGCTCGGGCTCTCTGATCACAAACAGACCTCGACTGTTACAAACAAAACTCGCATCCGCGATTGAGTTAAGTGCAGCCTGTCAACTGGATGTTACGGATTCAGATGAAGGCAAGACAGTCACCACCGACCTATAGTCGTTGACGATTCAATAGCTAGAATCACTGCTCCAGACTACTGCAACCGACACCTGAATACAGCGTGCCACTGAACGTGACCGAATCGCAAGGAAAAACACTTTCGGCGAACCTTTGCAAGCTATCAATGACTGACTCGCAGCATCATCTGCCCTGCCTAGATCACCCCATATATGGTTCCTTCTGCAGGCCGCTCTGATTGCTTGATGTCATCACGCTCATACACTGACACAATATGCACTTTGACGGACTGTCTCCATGTCCCTAACATGGGCGGAGCACTTTCTTTGCTCTTGGAGTCGCCATGCGAAATATTTGGTTCTTTCAGATCGGCCTACTCTGCATCATTGCTACTCTGATCGGCTGTAGCAATGACGTGACTGAACTGCCTGTATCAGACGAGTCAGATACCGCGACCTCCTCGCAGACTGCACCGCCACCCTATTGGGTCTATGTCACCAACGAAGGTTCCGGCGATGTGACGTTTATTACGGGTGATACTCATGAAGTCACAACGACTCTCCCGCTGGGAAAACGTCCCCGTGGGATCAAGGCCAGTCCTGATGGACAACAACTGTTCGTCGCTCTGAGTGGCTCCCCACCGGCACCGCCAGGAATTGACGAGAGCACACTACCACCACCGGACAGAACAGCGGACGGAATTGGGGTCGTGGATCTTGCCACACGACAGGTGATCCGAATTATCCAAGGTGGCACGGACCCTGAGCAGGTCGCTTTAAATCGTGAAGGATCGCGTCTCTACGTTGCCAACGAGGACATGGGAACCGCCAGCGTGGTTGATATCGAAACCGGAAACATCCTGGCGGTACTGGAAGTCGGCGATGAGCCTGAGGGTGTCACTACCAGCCCAGATGGCAGGGTCGTCTATGTCACCTCCGAAGAGCATAATCAGGTCTCCGTTATCGACGTCGAGAGCAGTCAAGTGATCAAACAGTTTGAGGTGGGACCTCGACCACGCACATCAGCATTTTCTCCTGACGGAACCCGGGCTTACGTCACCGCGGAGAATGGTGGCTCGGTGTCTGTTGTCGACACTTCAAGCCATGAAGTAGTTACTACCATGGACGTCCCCGGAGATCCTTCGAGACCAATGGGCGTTGCAGTCTCTCCCGACGGAACCTTGGTGTACGTAGCGACAGGAAGAGGCGGAACGGTCGTGGCTCTCAATTCAACTACTGGCTCTACGGTCAGCTCTGTTACTGTCGGGACACGCCCGTGGGGAATCGCTTTGAGCCCAGATGGTTCACGTTTGTATACTGCCAATGGACCTTCGAACGATGTTTCTGTCGTCGACACAGCAACCATGGAAGTGCTCGAAACCATAGCCGTGGGCGAACGACCGTGGGGCGTTGCCGTGGTTGAGCACAGATAGCGACTGCGAGACCTGTTTCGAGAGAGCCGACTGGTTCACTCACCGGTCACAGTCTGAATTACTCATCAGGTAATGCGAAAACAAAAATGCCGTTCGCGCCAACCGGCCGGCGTTTCTCAGGTGTTAACTGAATCGGAATTGAAGAAGTCCAACTGCCACCGCCACCGCCTACGGGCACAGCAAGATACTGCTTTCCTTCGACCGCATAGGTAATGGGATAGCCCTGGACGGACGTTGGCAAACGTGTCTGCCACAGAACTTCTCCATCGAAAGCATCATAGACGTATAAATGACGGTCCCAGTCACCCGCAACTGCCAATCCTCCGCCGGTGGTCAGGGCAGCCGTGTTGATCGGCGTTCGCACTCGATGACGCCAGAGCACTTCACCCGTTCGTACACTCATCGCTAAAAATTCACCGAGATGTTCCGGACTGTCCGGGTGCACGTGATTCGTTCTGCGCACCGGTCCCGTTCCCCCACCGCCAGGCCGTTTCTCGACCGGACCAAATACCGCAGTCTCGCAATTCAATGTGACAGGAATATAAAACGCTTCCGTTTCAGGATGGTACGACATCGCGCGCCAACTCTTAAAACCAGACGTGCTGGGACACCAAAATATCTCTTCGCCAATTTTCGGAATCATGTCCTCACGATAGGTCACTCGGCCAGTCGATGGTTCAATGTCCACGAGTGTTTGGTAGCCAAGATCGTGTGCGGCCTTGAAACGTCCGGTCTCGGCATCCAAGTCCCACAACACGGCGATTTTCCCCATGCTAAACACCGACCTCTCTCCATCGATGTCGACGAGAATGCGCTCAAAGACTTCGTCCATATCATGGGTTTCACCAGGAAGATGCTGGTAATACCACTTCAATGCTCCCGTGTCCGGGTCAAGAGCCAGTGTCGAGTTCGTATAAAGCGCGTCTCCATCCGTTCCCCGTACGGCACGTGCCCACGGCTTTGCCTGGGCGGTCCCAAAAAAGATCGTCCGGGTTCGATGGTCATAACTCCCTGGAATCCAGGCATCACTCCCAGCACGAAACATCACCGGTAGGTCGCCCCAACTGTCGCCACCGGCTTCGCCTGGACGCGCAATCGTCGACGTGCGCCATTCCTCACGACCAGACTCAGCATCCAATGCCACGATATAACAGGTGTCGTCACGGTATTGGCCACAACCGGTTAGCCCAGACACAATGCGACCATCTGCCACAATGGACCCACTTGAGTATTGGTATCCCGCGCCACCACCAACATCCGTTGACCATATTTCTTCACCCGAGCGTGCATCAATAGCCACGATATGAGCATCACTG
>CAZUZW010000052.1:10233-17034 GCA_964624855.1 uncultured Vicinamibacteraceae bacterium | reverse complement strand
TGTCCTGCCCTCGGTTACTCAATCTGCCCGACCTGTTGCGGATCGAAACGACTTGTTGAGATTAACTGTCCCTCTGACTGTGGCTATCTTCGCAGTTCTCAATCGCATCCTCCAGCCTTGGTTCAACGGCAACGTGAACAGGACCTCAGTTTTCTAATTCCACTTCTAGAGGGAATGACAGAACGACAGCAACAACTGACGCTATCTATACAGAGCTTTCTTCGAACTGAACGGCCTGACACTCCGACTATGTTTGATGACGATGTAGTCCAGGCAACACGGGCCATCGCCGAAACCTACGAAACGGCAAGCCGAGGTATCATTTACGAACATAATGCAGGTTTAGCGTCAGCAGAACTTCTGGCCTCGGAACTCCGAACGCTGGTCAAAGACCAAAGGGATAAGGGCCTTCGCCTGACAGACGCGGAAACTGCCGTAGTCATGCGGAGAATCGAAATTGGAGCGCGCGAGGCAAGGTCGGTTTGTCCAGGCGAAAAGAAAGCATATTTAGAATTGCTGAAGAGAGTATTGAAAGCTACGCTAGAAACACCAAATCTACAGCAATCTTCAGATGGACAATCGAGTGGAGATACAACTAGGCCGGGCGAATCGAGTCTCATTATTCCAGGACGCTGAAGTAATAAGAACCTCGTCCGTCACCGATGTTATAATCCGTTAAATTAGACACGAGGCAAATAATTAAGAATGGCAAGACGCTGTGAGATTTGTGGAAAAGGTCCGGCCGTAGGGCGTAACGTCAGCCACGCCCACAATGTGACTCGGCGCCGTTTTGAAGCGAACATCCAGTCAATTCGCGCGCTAATTAATGGTAACGTGAAGCGAATTAAGGTTTGCACCCGCTGTATTCGGTCGAACAAGGTTACTAAAGCCGCTTAACGGCCAACTCCTGTGAAAGCTGAACTTGAATCAGTCACAACCGCGGCCGCCCCTGCCGCTATCGGCCCCTATTCGCAGGCAGTTCGCTCCGGGCAATTTCTTTTCGTCTCTGGACAAATTCCTCTTGAACCATCGACTGGTGAACTTGTCGGTGACTCGGGTAGTGGCGTCATAGCGTCCCAGACGCACCGGGTATTACAGAACCTAAAAGCCATTCTTGAGGCAGCCGATGGCTCATTGGCCGATGTAATCAGAACGACAGTCTTTTTGATCGACTTAGATGACTTCACGTCAGTGAACGCCGTCTATGCCACTTATTTCAACGTCACCGAACCGGCACGATCGACAGTGCAAGTAGCTGCGCTCCCCAAGGGAGCTCGGATCGAGATCGACGCCATAGCGATTATTCGCTAAATCAACTCACTTCGCGCAGGACACGTTCGACGTCCAAAACCCCTGACACACCAGTAACAGACTTTATTACTCGTTGAAGATGCTTTAGATCAGTAATGTCGAAGGTGATACTAATCCGACCATGGTTATCGCCACTCGAACTTGCTTCCACTTTGCGTACATTTATCTTGATATCGGCTATTCGGGAGGTAACGTCAGCTAGGATCCCTCGACGATCTTCAACCTGAATTGTCAAACACACCGTGAAACTACTGTCCTTAGCCCCCTTTGGAGCCTTGTCCCACACGACTTCGATTCGACGCTCAGGGTCATAGAACAAATTCAAGACATTTGAACAAGTTGCCGCATGAACCGATACTCCTTTTCCTCTTGTGATGTAGCCAATGATCTTTTCACCACGAATTGGATTACAACAGCGTGCCCTAAAAACCATCAAGTCGTCAAAACCTTGTACCTTGATCTTGTCCTGGCCAGGACGAAGAACACGTCTAACCACTGACCTAAGTCCCGTCTCTGCTGACGCTCTCACAAGTTTGTCTTGTGGTACAAGCTTCGCCAACACATTTCCAGGCGCCAACTTCCCATAGCCAACCGCAGCAAACAAATCATCAGACTTCTTTGACCCGAGTTCGCCGGCCAGCGCAATGAGCTTCTCAGGATCGAGAACCTTCTTTGAATTCAAGTTGAATCGGCGAATTTCTTTGTCAATAATTTTCTTACCCAATTCCAACGCACGGGCCTTCTCTTCGGCGTGAATAAAATTTTTAATCCGATTCCTGGCGCGTGGTGTCCCTACAAAATTCAGCCAATCACGACTAGGTTTATGTCCAATTGCGGTGACAACTTCAACTATGTCTCCACTCTTCAAGTGGGTTCGAAGCGGCACCATCTTCCCATTTACACGTGCACCGACACACGTATGTCCAACGTCTGTATGCACTGAGTATGCAAAGTCGATCGGTGTAGATCGCTTCGGTAGAGCTTTAACCTCACCCTTCGGCGTGAAGGTATAGACCTCCTCTGGATAGAGATCAACTTTTAGGCTGTGGATAAACTCCCCGGGATCGCCAACTTCCTGCTGCCAGTCTAAAAGCTGTCGTAGCCAGCGGAAATACTGTTCGTCTGCCTCTGCCCCTACCCGCCCCTCCTTATATTTCCAGTGCGCGGCAATCCCATTTTCAGCCACTTGGTGCATTTCCTCGGTCCGGATTTGTACTTCAAAAGGAAAGCCTCGATCGCTTACCACGGAGGTATGGAGCGACTGATAACCGTTTGGGCGCGGCATCGCCATAAAATCCTTGAATCGCCCAGGGACAGGAGACCACATCTGGTGGATCACGCCAAGTGTTGCATAACAATCCTTTATCGACGGAGTGATCACTCGCAGAGCTACAAGGTCGTAAACTTCCTCAAGATTAGTCTGCTGCCCTTGCACTTTCTGATGAATACTAAATAGTCGTTTTAATCGACCTTCCATCTTGATGAATGGAATCTGAGAATTTGACAGTTGGGATTCCAGCGCAAGCTTGAGATCAGTCACCGTCTGCTCCGTAGCCTTTCGACGCTGTTCAACCCAAGCCTGTAACATCCCATAGGACTCAGGCTCCAAATGTTTCAGTGCAAGATCCTCAAGTTCGTTCTTGACCTTGTTCATCCCCAAACGATTAGCAATCGGAGCATAAATATCCAGCGTCTCCTGGGCAATCTTGACCTTCTGACTCTCACCCAAATGCTGCAGTGTCCGCATGTTGTGCAACCGGTCAGCCAGTTTGACTAAAATGACCCGTACATCGTCGACCATAGCCAACAACAGTTTTCGGAAATTTTCAGCTTGACGTTCTTCGTAGGATGAAAACGGAATCGTACTAATCTTTGTGACCCCCTCAACCACATGCGCTATCTCAGGACCAAACAATTCACGAACACTCTCTATTGAGGTCAACGTATCTTCTACAACGTCGTGAAGTAATCCGGCTGCAATCGCGACATCGTCCAGCTTCATATCAGCGACTAGGCACGCCACTTCCAGTGGATGGGTTATATAGTCCTCTCCCGACTGCCGACGCTGCCCTTGATGCTCGACCGCTGAAAATTCAAACGCTCGATACAACAGATCCGTATCGGAGTCTGGATTGTGACTCTTCGCGCTCGCCGCTAATTCGTCGAAACCGGTCATCAAATATTTACAACCAACTAAGAAACAAGAAATAGCTTGTCAGAAACCGGGAAGCAGGAATAGGAAGGAGACCGCTCGCCCCTGCGATTGTAGAGTGGCAGACACGGCAGTTCAAGGCTCAGGAAAACTATGCGCAGATAGATACAACAAGGGGCCGACTGCCATCAAAAACGACAGTGCGGCCCCTTGTCGAAAACCTCGTTAGGAAAACTCTTATGCTCCAGCAGCAGCGCTCGCTGCTCTTTGCTCCTGCTGAATCTGTTCAGCCGTGGCACGTAACTCATCAGCCTCAGCGATCAATTCAGTCTGGAGATCAAGATCCTCCGTATCGTTCGCCTGCATTCTCAACAGAATGTTCTTATAAATAAGAGCATCAACGTAGCGTTCGTTCAATGCCAGCGCACGATCACTCGCATCCAGGCCAGCGACTACATACTCTCTCTTCTGGTCGACAGTAATACGGAAATCTCGAAATGCTTTTTCCCAATAGAATGTGGAAATCGTGTAATAGGCCTCTGGATTCTCGGGGTCCTGGCGAGCACGTTCTTCTAGCGCTTCGATTGTAAGATCGAACTCTCCCGCGCGATTGTAGAACCCAGCTAACTGAAGGTAGACGACAGGATCATCACGTCTAAATTGCTGAACTGTCTGATAGATAAACTCGGCATCTTCAAACAGACCAGCTTCCTCATAGAGTTGTGCCAAACGAAAGTAATTGTCAGGATTTTCCGGATCGCTCGAGATCATATCTCGCAAGATCGGCTCAGTGGCACTTGGGTCGTTGCCCTTATCCGGCCCGTAGGCAGCCACGAGATACTGCATTGAAAGCAACTTCAATGACGGATCCGGAATTTCATCTACCGCCAAGTTGTAATATCTGATTGCCTCGTCCAGATTGTGGACGTTCTCTGCATCAGTACCGCCAGGCTTGTACATACTGTCGTACGAGTTTGCGATGTAGAAATAAGCAGGCGTGAGGTTCTGCGCAAGTTCACTTTCACCACCGGCTTCAATGACGGCGAGAATTTCTTCATAGAGCTCTATCGCTTCGTCGTAAAAGCCTCTCGAATACGCGAGGTTGGCATCCTTGAACATTCTAACAGCGCCAAGTTCGTCAAAGAACGTACAGCCAGACAACGAGATTGCCGTCAAGACAACGATGATTACTCTGAAAAGACTTCGTTGTTTAAACATGTCCACCCCTATAGCGAGTCTAAATACACTCAAAAAAACGGATACGCGCGTTTATTACAATCCGCTTGCGCCACCGGCACGTCGCATAGCTTCAGTAACGATACCAACCTTCGTGACCCCAGCACCCTTTGCAGCGTCAACAACATCAATGATGTCGCCATAGGTGAGTGTGCCCGCTCCCGCTATAAACATTGTCTTCTCGCGTCGATCCTCAAAAATATCTCGCAAGCGACTTTCCAATTGCGGAAGTGAAACATCCTGGTTATTGATCGATATCCGACGGTCAGCGGTATATTCCAGCATGATCTGACTGGAGTCGGTAGCCGCCTGCGTGGACCCCTGAGTCTCTAGAGGCAAATTGATATCCATACCCCGCTGGCCCAACGGAAGGGCGGCGAGAAAGATGACAATCAGTACCAACAGGACGTCAATGAACGGTGTGATATTGATGTCGGCATTCTCTTCAGGCTTTGTACCCGCGACAATATCCGACGCACCATGATGTTTCTTCTTAGCCATGCACTATTCCCCTAAATCAGCCGGAACCGCCAGGACGCTCAGCGATTAGCCCGATGTTCTCAATTCCCGCCCGCTGTAGTTGGTCAAACACGTTCATGATCCCAGAGTACGGCGCACCAGAGTCTGCTTTGATTAACACCAGCCGCTCGAACTTCCGATCAAGTGCGGTCTGTATGGCCGTAAGAAGCTGCCGCTCTTCAGTGGGGATATTGTCTACGTAATATCGTCCCCCAGAGTCGACGTGTACAACAGTGTCATTGTCATTGTCGGTTCGCTCTTCAGTATTGACTGCTTCAGGTAATCTCACAAGGACACCCGCCTGCAAGAGCGGGGCAATCAGCATAACGATGATCAGCAAAACCAACATCACGTCCGCGAGGGGCGTAATGTTAATCTCTGCATTCAGCCCACCAGTCTTTTTACCGACGCTCACTCCCATGGGGAAATCCTCCTTAATGCTTTACCCGAAACACTGCACTGCTTAGTAGGGGGCCAACCGGATACAGTATCGGCTGATCTGACCCAGCTAGACCCCATACCAGAACGGAACCTGTGCCTTGGTTACTTCCTGATGAAGTAATCCATCAATTCGGACGACGAGTTGTCCATTTCGACGGTGAAGTATTCGAGCCTACCGGTGAGGTAGTTATAGAACCACACCGCCGGAATCGCCACAAATAGTCCAATAGCAGTACCAACCAACGCTTCAGAAATACCACCAGACACGGCACCGAGACCGCCGGAACCAGTCGTCGCAATACCTTGGAACGCGTTAATAACACCCAACGTCGTCGCCAACAGACCAACGAACACTGCAGTCGATCCGATCGTCGCCAAGACGGCCATCCCCTTCTTGAGGTCAGCTGCTACCAGTACTGATGCACGCTGAATAGCTCGGCGAACGCCATCCACGACGTCGTCCTTGTCCAGGGAGACACCACTGTCCTGCTGGAACTGATATTCCTGCAGACCAGCCTGAACCACCTTGGCCAAGTGGCTGTACTTATAATTCTTTGACCCCGATACGGCAATGGCGTCCTTCATTTTGCCATCCTTGAGGTGCTTAGCCACTTGAGGCGCAAATGTTTTCGACTGTTTTCCTGCTTGCGAAAACGTGAACAGTCTCTCAAAAAAGACACCGACCGACCACATCGACATGATGGCCAGAACGCCCATCAATGCCTTAACTGACCAACCCATTTGTTCCCAAAGTTCAAGTAAATCCATCTAGTCCTCCTCGACTTCTAGCCTAATTTCACAAAGCACGAGCACCGAAGTGGCCCCGGGCTTGGTGCCCTAACTCATAGTGAAGTTCACCGTCACCGTCATAATAACCGGCACGGGAACACCATTCAGCAATGTTGGGGTGTACACCCACTGCTGAACGGCCGCAATCGCCGCATCATCTAGAAGCGGTACTGAACGTAAGACCTTAACATCGGTAACATTGCCAGCCGGGCCAATCACCGCTTCAAGAATAACCACACCCTGAACACGAGCTGCCTGCGCAACCGGCGGATAGACTGGCGGCACATCAGTTACCTTGGCCGGTGGCGAAATATTTCCACCGACGCGAACGGGCTCTGGTGGCGGGGGTGGGG
>CAZUZW010000052.1:0-10223 GCA_964624855.1 uncultured Vicinamibacteraceae bacterium | reverse complement strand
CGTCCCTCGCGGGGGGGGGGGGGGGGGGGGGGGCCCCCCCCCGCTTAGGGCAGACCACCAATAATTCCCCCAACAACTCCACCGACGGCACCACCTTCTACTCCACTCACCTCAGCCGGATTAAATTCTGGCTCAGGCGCAATGACTTCAGGAGCAACAATCGGTGCCGCGTTCGGGTTAACTTCGACCACCGGTGCCGGAGCTGCTTCCGCGGGTCGTGGCGGTGGTGGTGGTGGCGGCGGTGGTGGTGGTGGCGGCGGAGCTGCCACAAACGCCATCATCGTCGCGGGAGTTGGAAGCGAATCGGTAGCCAACAAAGGAACGATCACGACCGCAGCAATTGCTGCTACGTGCGCAACGATCGAGAGTGGCACCGTATACCATTTTTGCGTTCCCACCTTAATCGAGGGATTCGCAATTTCACCAAACATTTGACCGGCCACGGACAACCTCCTCACCCAATATTTAAACCGGGCGTTGCCTTGAGAGGCGTAGATTATATGTATGCGCCTAAACGCTGTCAACGAACAGAATATTACCTATATCTCAGTTCGTTTCAATAATTAAAAATCCTCAAACAATTGCCTCAGCAAAAATTTAGATTCCGGATATTTTTTGCGATGCAATTGGCACTCATACTTACTGCACGTTATTGCATCCACGCAACGACGAGTGGGGCAAAAATAACCGCCACAACACTCATTAATTTGATCAGAATATTCAGGCTCGGACCAGAAGTATCCTTAAATGGATCTCCAACGGTATCACCAATTACTGAAGCTTTATGGGCTTCTGACCCCTTGCCACCATGCTCACCCGATTCGATAAACTTCTTAGCGTTATCCCACACACCGCCGGCATTGGCCATCATCAGAGCCATCAAGACACCAGTCACCAGCGCGCCAGCCAAGAGACCACCCAAACCAGACACGCCAAGTAAATACCCGGTCAGAACCGGGGCCGACACCGCTAACAGACCCGGGAGGATCATTTCTCGAATAGCTGCCTTAGTCGAGATCTCCACACACCGCGCCGAATCAGGCTCCGCCTTTCCTTCGATAAGTCCTTCGATCTCGCGGAACTGTCTTCGAACCTCTTCGATCATCTTGGCTGCAGAACGACCAACCGCGTTCATGGTTAATGCCGCGAAGATGAATGGCAACATCCCGCCGATTAGCATCCCGATGAGTACATTTGGGTTGTTAAGTCCCAGGTCAAGTAATCGATTATCAAAAACCTGCTCTCCGCCAGCCGCCGCAATCGCGTCAGCAGCTTTTGTTCTAAAAGTACTAAACAGCGCCAACGCCGTTAACGCTGCTGACCCAATGGCGAATCCTTTACCCATGGCGGCCGTGGTATTGCCCACTGCGTCGAGTGCGTCCGTCCGCTGTCTAACATACGGCTCACACTTACTCATTTCAGCAATTCCACCGGCGTTGTCAGCGACAGGGCCATAAGCGTCTACACCCAAACTGATACCAAGGGTCGAAAGCATGCCGACAGCCGCAATCGCAATGCCGTAAAGTTCGGCAAAGGCATAGCTGAAATAGATCGCCACGGCGATCACAAGGATCGGGAGACCGCACGACATCATCCCGACGCCGAGACCAGCGATGATATTTGTTGCGGGGCCTGTTTCAGACTGTTGGGCGATATGGTGAGCGGGGGGCTTGTCCATGCCCGTGTAGTACTCCGTCAATCGGCCGATAGCAACGCCAGAACCGAGCCCTAACAGAACACACCAGAGCACCTGCAACGGCAAATGCAACATGTACACGAGTCCAGCGGCCGCTACCAGAACGATGGCCGACGCCACCAATAAGCCGCGCTCCAAGGCGCTCCCGATTTTAGACTCATCGTCAGTGCTTACCGTGAAAGTACCCAACATGGAAGCTATGATGCCAACACCTGCAAGAAGAATTGGAAAAATTACGAGCGACCGCTGAAGAGAATCAAAACCTGATGCATCGATCCCCCAAAGCGCCGTAGCGGTAGTCGCACTCAATGCCCAAGCAAGCGCAATGGACGAAATGATGCTACCGACATACGACTCAAACAGATCGGCGCCCATGCCAGCGACATCGCCGACGTTATCACCCACACTGTCAGCAATTGTCGCAGGATTTCGAGGGTCATCTTCCGGGATTCCAGCTTCGACCTTACCTGAAAGATCGCCAGCAACATCAGCAGCCTTCGTGTAAATTCCACCACCAACTCTGGCAAATAAGGCAATCGACGACGCTCCAAGAGAAAATCCGAATAACTGTTCAATAGCGATCGGTCCGTTCCCGCTTAAACCTCCAAACACGTAATAAAGAATCGCGACACCAGATGTTCCGAGAGCGACTACAGTCAGACCCATTACGGCGCCACTTGAGAATGCAACCCTCAACGCAGGAGCGAGACCAGTGGTGGCTGCGAACGTCGTTCGAACAGCCGCACCGGTAGCGGTGCGCATACCCACCCAGCCAGCAACAGCAGACAATGACGAGCCAATAAGAAAGCTCACACCGGTCAGAAAAGCATTTTCTGGCAGAAATAGGACGAGGATCACAAACATCAATCCTACAAACCCGGCCAGCACGGTGTACTCCGTACGGAGAAAAGCCATAGCACCGGAACGGATCAACGCGGAGATGCGTTGCATCACCTCAGTTCCGGGATCACGACTGTTAATAGTTCGAATCAAAATAAAGGCGAAGACCGCCGCCGCTAAAGGCGCGCCCCACCCGAGTGCGAAGTACAGTTGCTGCTCCATTCACTCCCCTATTGTTTTATGGTTGACTGTTTTTCGTCGGCAAGAAACCCGTCAAATTACCAGCTCGGTTTTCTCACTGTCAAGATATATCTATGTCCCGCTCACTGTCTGTTCAGACTCAGACCCAGTCGGTTTCGTCTGCCGAGCCTTGAGATTAGTCGACAAGGCCATACCCCCCGTCAAAAAAATCTGAATGCCATCCTTGACTGAAAGGTCAGGATACGAAACGACGTCGTCCGGATAAATGTGAATATCCCCAAAATAAATGTGATTAGTGGGCACATACACAGAAACTAAATTTTCCGGCCCGTCTCCCCGATCCATAACAAACCGCTTTGTCAGAAAACCCAAGACCAAACCACGTCTTGGGTCATCGAGCAACACAACCTGCTTAAAACCCATCTGATTGTCCGAAGAGAACGCCGCAACCAACTGCTTTACTGGCCCGTACACAGCCCGAAACACAGGTAACTTAAGAAGATACGCTTCACACCGCTGAAGGACACGGCCGCCGAGAACATTGGTCGCAATTACACCGACCAGTGTAATAACCGCAAGTAGAGTAACTAACCCAAGACCGGGAATCTCTTGCCCTAGCCAACGAGCGTACACAGGGCCCATAACTCCATCTATTACCTGAAAGAGCCACACAAACGCTGCAACACTAATGATTAGAGGGACGGTAACGACAAGCCCCGTCACCAAACTGCGCCGAAGCCACTGCATTGCGCCTCACCTTTAACAAAAACTCACCAAAAATCCACAGTCTAGTCGATCAGTAGAAAAAATATACATCCAGCCAAACCAAAACGATACGCAGCAAACCCATCCAAAGAATGATTTTCAAGGTATCGAATGAAATACTTTACGGTAACGTAGCCGACACTGGCCGATGCGATGATTCCAATCGCACACAAACCGAACAATTCAGTAGGCACGTTGGTGCCCACCAACTCGATACCCTGTCGCCCAGCAGCACCCAAAATTGCCGGAATACTAATTAGAAAAGCGAGTCGGGCCGCACTGTCCCTCCGAATACCCAATAGCATGGCAAGAGTGATCACTGCACCAGATCGGGAAATACCTGGGATCAAAGCTAAGGCTTGAGCCAAACCAAGAGCTAACACTTCGAAAACTGTTAAGGACGCTTCGGTTCTGTCCACCGGTTTGAGCCGCTCCGCCATCACCATCAACACAGCACCCACCGCAAGTGCAGCTGCCGCAACACCGACGGTCCGAAAATGTGTGGTGATGAAGTCACCAAAAAAAACTCCTGCGAACGCGATGGGTAAGGTCGCTAGAACGATATTTTTCACCATCCTCGAATTTTCATCTGACACACCTTGCAAAAATTGAGGAACGGATTTGACCATGATTACGATATCTCGTCTAAAAAACACCACTACGGCAATAAGAGTGCCAACGTGACACGCTACATCGAATGCCAAACTGAATTCGCCGGCGTCCCATCCAAAAACTGAACGCGCAAGAATCAGGTGTGCAGAGCTAGAAATAGGCAGAAACTCGGTCAACCCTTGTATGACCCCGAGCAGCGCAGCCTCAAACGTTGTCACATTCGTTGGTAGCAGATCGTCAAGACGCCCTCGATTTTCGGCCATGCCGTTTCGAGCGTTGTGCTCGCTGTGGACGACGTGACCCAGAACGAGACGACTCTTGGGAACGCTTAGGTTCGCGATCCTGAACTGCCGAAGACTGGCTTCGTGCCGCCGTTCGCCTTTGAGTTATCGCGATAGCGGTTGAAGACGCTATGAAGATCGTAGAGTAGGTCCCACTAAAAACACCAATCAGCATCGTAATGGAAAAACCCCGAAGCACTTCCCCTCCGAAAAGAGACAGTGCTAACACAGCAAACCCTGTAGTTCCCGAGGTGATGATCGTGCGTGCAAGTGTCTGGTTAATGCTCTTGTTGACCAAGTGGTCGAATTTATCTCGTCGCATCAACCGCAGATTCTCTCGAACTCGGTCAAACACTACGATTGAGTCATTGACCGAGTAACCCGTGATCGTCAGCATCGCCGCGACCACGTTCAATGACAGATCGATTCCAAACAGCGTTAACAGTGACAAGGTGATGAGGATGTCATGAACCACCGCCACAATCGCCCCGACGCCAAAGCTGAAGCGAAATCGAAGGCCGACATAAATTAAAATACCGGCCATCGCAAAAACGAAAGCACTGATCCCGCGCTGCTGGAGTTCCTGGCCGATTACGGGTCCTACGAGGTCCCTCGAAACCACCTCAAATGCACCAAGTCCGCTCGCCTCTAAAGTTTCAATTACCTGCTCCGCACCTTGTTCAAGACTTGCTCCTTGCTCGGGACCAGCTTGAGGTAAGCGAATCAAAACGCCACCACCAGAATCACCATATTGCTGCACTACTTTTTCATCGATAGCAGCTAGCGCGTCCCGGACCGACTCTTCGGACATGGGTTGCTCAAACTCCAGAACGACTAATGTCCCACCAGAAAAATCGATACCGAGCGGAAGGCCTCCGCGGGTCACTATCGCAACGATGCCAATGACTATGATGACCATCGACACAGCTACCGCGTACCAGCGTTTCCCGATAAAATCGAACTTAGGTTCCTCTGAAAACAATGCCATCTAAAAAATCCATCTAAATGCTTAATGTGGCGGCCCGTCGACGTGATAAAACCGCCTCAAACAACGTTCGTGACACAAATACTGCCGTAAAAACATTTGAGACCAGACCAATAGCCAAAGTTGTCGCAAAACCACGGATCGGCCCTGAACCAAATTGAAAAAGGAAAGCTGCCGCAATTAAGGAGGCTATGTGAGTATCCAAAATCGTTAGAAATACCCGGTCAAATCCTGCGCTAACAGCCGCCTTGACACCCTTCTCAGCACGCAGTTCTTCTTTGATCCGCTCAAAAATAAGGACGTTTGAATCTACTCCGATACCAATGGTTAAGATTAATCCCGCAATTCCAGGCAATGTTAAAACAGCCCCAAGGTAGGCCATGAATCCCATTAGAATCAGGAGATTCATGCCAACGGCAACGACCGCGTTAATACCCGACAACCGGTAATACACAAGCATAAAGATTGCGACCACGACTAGTCCTGACACCGAAGCGATGACCCCAGCTCGAACAGAGTCGGCTCCGAGGGTCGGGCCAATCGTTCGCTCCTCAAGATACGTAAGCGACGCAGGAAGAGCTCCCGAACGAAGAACAAGGCCGAGGTCGGCGGCTTCCTGTTGAGTAAACACCCCACTAATTTGGCCTTCGTCAGTGATTCGACCTTCAATCGTTGGAGCTGTTTCCACGCGTCCATCAAGAAGAATGGCCAAATTACGTCCTATATTCTGACTAGTAACCTCACCAAATTTTCGAGCTCCCTCCCTATTGAGCGAAAAACTCACGGCAGGTTGATTGAATTCATCTAACGTGGGCCGGGCATTTCTGAGATCTCGTCCAGTTACTGCGGCCACCCTTCGCACCAAGTAATAAACAGTCTCTGGTGCCCCACCAGTAAGCATATTTGACGCGCCCGTTACCACTTCCATGTCTGGCGGAAGCACACCATTCCTCGTCTGCAGAAGCATTTCTTCGCTAGCTGCAGGGCCATCCTCAACGATCTTGAGCTCCAACAACGCTGTAGACCGAATAATCTCCTTTGCTCGAGCTACATCCGACACTCCCGGCAATTGGACCAAAATTTGGTCGCCGCCAACGGAATACGGTGCAACAATCGGTTCCGCTACTCCCAGTTCATTCACGCGGCGTTCAATAGTCTGAAGCGCCTGACGTACTGATTCATCACGAAGAGAACTCTCAACCGGCGCCCGCATCCGATAAGTGTAAGACCCGCTCACACCAGGTTCGCGTTCGTACGAAAGGGACAATTGATCTTCGGCCATCTGACGAAATTCAGCGTCTCTCTCAGGTGGCACTCCCTCTATTTGAATTGTTACCGGATCAACCGCAACCGCTGACGTAAGTTCAATGCCCTGCAGGCTCAATTGCTCACTGAGCTGTTCGGCAGCAGTCTCTGTTTCGAGTTGGAGAGCATCATCAGTTTGAACCCGTAACACCATGTGCACTCCGCCTTCAAGGTCAAGGCCCAAGCGAATCTGCTCTTCTGGCGGATAGATTGCCAAGACCGACAACGCAGTAACCGCGACAATAGCTAAGAGCTTCCATTGCAGGTTTTTCGTCATAATCTCAGTCCAAAAACAATTATTTACTTCTAGGCACTACCAGATTCCGATACTACCGGGTCCTGTCCCTGGTAGCCGCCAACCGCCGAGCGCGCCACCTCAATCCGAACTTTTTCCGCCACCTGAATCTGGACGGATTTCTCGTTCAGCTTCGCTATCGAGCCGTAAATGCCACTCGTTGTGACGATCTTATCGCCAACCTTGAGCGCATCCTGAAAATCTTGAACTTTCTTCTGCCGCCGCCTCATCGGAAGCAAAATGATGAAGTAGAAAATCGCAAGAATCATTGCAAAAGGCAAAAACTGAACTAGCAGACTAGGCTGACCTGGCGAAGGCTGGGCCATTGCGACGATAAAGTGCATGTTGTCTAGTAACACTAATTCTGCTCCACAAGTCCAGCCCAAACTATCAATGTCTCTGCCGGCGGCACAGGAGAAATTAGTCGACCGGCGGTGAAGTAAGTCGATAATTTCATTGGTTTACAATAGCGAACGGCGAGAAAATGCCTGACGGAAGGTTTGTCTAAACGTTTCGAATCGGCCCAGCCTTATAGCCTCGCCAATCCGCCTCATGGTGTCAAGGTAAAAGTGTAGGTTATGCAATGTGTTAAGCGATGCTGCATTGATCTCATTTGCCATATAGAGATGCCTCAAATAGGCCCGAGAAAAATGCTGGCAGGTATAACACTGGCAAGCGGGATCCGGTGGTTTCATGTCTTCTGAGAATTCAGCTCTCTTGATATTAATTGGACCATTACGAGTGAGCAGTTGTCCATTTCTAGCATTGCGAGTCGGTATCACACAGTCAAACATATCAACGCCTCTTGCCACCGCTTCAACTAGGTCATCCGGCATCCCTACCCCCATCAAGTACCTAGGCCGGTCAACTGGCAACAATGATGCCGTCTGTTCAACGACCTTGTACATGTCAGCAGGTGGTTCCCCTACACTCAGTCCCCCAATTGCGTAGGCATCGAACCCTATATCGACCAACACCTCAACACTCTCCTTCCGCAAATCTGAAAATACACCACCCTGCACTATGCCAAACTGTACTTGCTCGGCATTCGTGAGCTCTTT
Organism: uncultured Vicinamibacteraceae bacterium; assembly: GCA_964624855.1. GTDB lineage: Bacteria > Acidobacteriota > Vicinamibacteria > Vicinamibacterales > UBA8438 > CAUZIB01. Next base: position 2,182 of record CAZUZW010000052.1, on the reverse strand, counting down.
GGTCGAACTGTCCCGCAGTTGCAGAAAACGATCACGCGACCGTTTGGCCCAGCGATGAGTCAATTCCATCGAAATTCGGACCTGGTCCGACGTCGCGGGATAGGCTGTGCATTCGTCGAACGCCATAGCAATGTCTGAGCCAAGTCGAGCTTGGACCTCAATCGACCGTTCTGGAGTCAACAAGAACTCAGTTCCATCAAGATGAGAACGAAATCGGACGCCCGTTTCGTTAATGGTTCTCTGCTTACTAAGACTAAATACTTGGTAGCCGCCACTGTCCGTCAAAATCGGCCCTTGCCAGCCCATAAACCGATGCAGCCCCCCGACTCGGGCAATCAATTCATCGCCGGGACGCAACATCATGTGGTAGGTGTTCGCAAGAAGCATCTCAACATTTAGATCTTGAAGATCTTTATGAAGCATTGCTTTGACCGCACCACTTGTTCCAACTGGCATAAACGCAGGCGTCTGTATTACTCCATGCATTGTCTGGAGAAGACCGCTGCGAGCCTGTCCATCGACGTGGTTGACTTCAAACCCGTACTTCATAGATCTCACGGTATGTTACTGTCCCAATGACCGTTTTTTCAGTTGTGCACCAAAGATGGATCTATAGGCATAGTCATGAAACGCGTTAGGGTGGGCATCATCTACGGGGGACGGTCCAATGAACACGAAGTGTCATTGGCATCAGCTGCCGCAGTAATCAGCAATCTTGATCCGGACCAATATGAAATTTTCCCTATTTATATTCACCCGGATGGCCGCTGGTCACTCCCCAAACACCCACCCACAAACAGTTCGGCGGCTCAAATTATTGATCAATCTAAGTCTCACCCAGCCAGTGCTTCACTAAAAGTCAAACAAACGCTACAACTGGTATCACACCCGAGCGACAAAACACTGATAGCAATAGAACAACAAAATGACAATCCGCTACCTGAAATTGTTGACAGTTTAACCCTTGATGTTTTGTTTCCCGTCTTACACGGCAAACATGGAGAGGACGGAACATTACAAGGATTGCTTGAACTAGCAAACTTGCCGTACGTTGGAGCTGGCGTTTTTTCATCTGCCGCGGCCATGGACAAAACTGCAGCCAAGGTCTTGTTTAAAGGGTCTGAACTCCCTGTTGTTGATTATTGTGTCGTTTCAAAAAAAGACTGGGACTCGAAACGCTCGACGACACTCGCCTCACTTGTCCAGCAGTTGAATTTCCCAATGTTCGTTAAACCTGCAAATCTAGGATCCAGTATCGGAATTAGCAAGGCCACTCAAGTGGACGAACTGGAAACGTCCATTGAGTTGGCACGTATGTTCGACCATAAGGTTCTTGTGGAAGTGGCGGTCCCAGAAGCCCGTGAACTTGAATGCGCCGTCTTGGGCAACGACGACCCAATCGTGTCACTACCGGGGGAAATTGTGTCCACTGGTCAATTTTACGATTACGCTGCCAAGTATCTTGACGCCGACTCCAAACTCATCATCCCCGCTTCATTAACGGAAGAACAAACTAGCCAAATCAAAAAACTAGCCATCACCGCATTTCAAGCCATTGATTGCGCTGGTATGGCACGAGTTGATTTTCTGATGGACGGCACTAACGGCCAAATGTTCCTCAACGAGATCAATACGATTCCTGGTTTCACAACAATCAGTATGTACCCGAAACTGTGGGAAGCTTCTGGCCTGAGCTATTCATCGCTATTGGATCAACTAATTGAACTTGCTTTCGACCGACATGCGAGTAAGCAATCACTCAAGACAAGCCAAGACTAGTGTCACCGACCGCAGCAATCGAATGCTGCACGTTGAATAAGTAAGCCCCACTGAGACCTTCCCGTAATCAAAAATTTAACCGGATATGTTTCGATCAAAAATACACAGTTTTGCGCCAGAGTATCGATCCATTCGCATAACTTGGTCACAAACTTTTTGACTTTTCCTTTATTTTGTGCTTGACACGCTTATCTTCTCATCCGTAATCTACATCTAGTATGAGGGTGGACGGCTCAGCCCACCTATTGTTGTAACCCCTAGATGAGCGCAGGATGGGAACCTAGCTGAGCAGCCACATTCCAAGGAGGAAGAATGGCGAAGAAGAAGGCAGCGAAGAAAAAGGCCGCGAAGAAAAAGGCCACGAAGAAAAAGGTAGCCAAGAAAAAGGCCACCAAGAAAAAGG
>CAZUZW010000051.1:14924-17622 GCA_964624855.1 uncultured Vicinamibacteraceae bacterium | reverse complement strand
TGCCGTCCTCGTCTGCATATTAGCCCCAGCCCTAGCGGTTGTTGCTGTAGCCGGCCAAACTTCAGACGAGGTGACGTTCACAAAGGACGTACTTCCGATTCTTCAGCGGTCGTGTCAAAAGTGTCACCGACCCGGCACCGCAGCTCCGATGTCGCTGCTGACTTACGACGACGCACGTCCATGGGCCCGCGGCATCAAAGACCAGGTCACTGCACGACGGATGCCACCTTGGCATCTCGACCGGTCAATTGGTCAATTTCAAGCCGACCCATCATTGAGCGATGGCGAGATCAATACCATTGCGACCTGGGTCGATAGTGGTGCGCCGCGTGGTAACCCCGCCGATGCCCCACCGCCGCTGGAACTTGACGACCTGCAGCAATGGACGTATGGAGAGCCCGATCTGGTCGTCTCCATGAAAGAAGGGTTTCTGATTCCGGCCGAAGGGCCCGACTTCTATCCATCGGAAATCGTCGATCCTGGTCTGACCGAGGATCGCTATGTCAAATGGGTTCAGATCATCCCGTCGGCTTGGTGCTGTGTCCATCACTCACACGTCTATGTCAGTGTGCCGGAAACAGCCGAGGACCTCGAAGAGTTCAGGCTAGGTATGGGATCAAACACGGACGAAATCGACCTTATCGAATACGCGATGGGAAGCAGCGGCCAGTTCTACCCAGATGGTACTGGCAGGAAACTCCCGGCTGGTGGACAGTTTAGATTTGCGCCGCACTACCACCCCTGGGGCGAAGAAACACGTGATTTCCAAGAGGTCGGAATCAAGTTTTACCCAAAAGATGAGGTGCCGGAATTAATCGTGACGGCTCATCGCTTACGAACCGGTATCGGTAATGACTGGGTACTCAACCGTGAAGAAGTCGAGGATCGACTGCTGCGAGCTGGATACGACCTTGACTTACACGGAACAGAAATGCCCGCAGACGCCTGGGTAGATGACAACACCCTGAACGGCATTGCTCGTATGAGCATCCCGCCCCATACCGTGGCCAAGCATGAACGGTTTTGGCCACTTCCTGATCCGGCGTTGCTGTTGAGTTTCCAGCCGCACATGCACTTCCGCGGTGACCGGATGTTGCTTGAAGCGATTCACCTAGATGGTCGCCGCGAAATTCTAATCGATGTCAATAAGTACGAGCAGACATGGCAACTGGTCTACCCCTACAAAGAGCCGCATCTCTTCCCAAAAGGCACGGTGCTTCACAGTGTGACGTGGCACGACAACACCTCGAACAACCGCCACAATGTCGACCCGTCAGCATGGATCGGGTGGGGTGGTCGAACCATGGACGAAATGGGTCACGGGTGGAGCGATATCGCCTTCATGACTGAAGAACAATACCAAGAGCGTGTCGAGAAACGCGAACAGGACCGCGCTCAAGACCAGTAACTACGTCCAGAAACGTCGAGAGCGAGCAACGGAGGATTGTATGGCTGCACGATACAAAATTCTGATCATACTGTCGGCAGTTTTTGTGTTGGGGAGCGGGTTGCCAAGTGTCACCTTAGCCAACAGTGACGACCCAACGTTCACAAAGGACGTGCTGCCAATTTTGCAGCGCTCGTGCCAGAAATGCCATCGACCTGGCACGGCAGCACCCATGTCCCTCCTGACGTATCAAGAAACGCGCCCCTGGGCACGTTCAATTAAAGACCGGGTCAGCCAACGGCAAATGCCTCCGTGGCACCTTGATCGCAGTATCGGCACCTACAAAGACGACCCGTCCCTGACCGACCAAGACATCGACACTATCGTCTCCTGGGTCGATAACGGCGCGCCGCAAGGGAACCCGGAAGACGCACCAGCCCCACTTGAGCTGGCCGCCTTTGACGAATGGGTTCGAGGTGAACCTGACCTGATCGTGAGCATGAAAAACGGTTTTACGATTCCAGCTGAAGGCCCTGACCTCTTTCCTTCTGAAATCGTAGACTCTGGACTAACTGAAGATCGGTATATGCAATGGGTTCAACTCATTACAACCGCTCACTGCTGTGTCCACCACGAGCACGTGTACGCATTTGTTGGTTCAGATAGTCCAAACGGCAACGAAGCTGACAATGTGGAAACCACACACGTCACCGAGTACGTGATGGGTAATAACGGTGATGACTTTCCCGAAGGCGCAGGCAAACTGCTAAGGGCGGGGTCAAAGTTTCGTTTTGCTCCTCATTACCACCCTTGGGGCGAAGAAGTACACGACATTTCGGAAGTGGGAATTAAATTTTATCCAAAAGAAGTGGTACCTGAACTCGAAGTCACATCCCATCGAATTCGGACCGGTGTCGGTAACGACTGGACCCTTAACCGCGAAAAAGTCGAAGACTATTTACTTCGGCAAGGGTATGACCTTGACCTTGCTGCCGATGCTCCGGTCGAGGAGTTTCTGACTGAGGCCGACGTGAACAGTCTCGCGCAGCTCAGTATTCCCCCCAACACGGTCGCCCGGTCTGAACGTTTTCTTCGACTGGATACGCCGGCGATGGTAATCAACTTCCAGCCGCACATGCATTTCAGAGGCCAGCGGATGCTACTTGAAGCGATTCATATCGATGGGCGGCGTGAAATCCTGACGGATGTCCCTCGTTACGAACAGGTCTGGCAATTAACCTACACATACGACACGCCTCACATCTTCCCAGCAGGAACGGTCCTGCATTCCGTGGCTTGGCATGACAACAC
>CAZUZW010000051.1:9529-14824 GCA_964624855.1 uncultured Vicinamibacteraceae bacterium | reverse complement strand
GCGCAGACCCAGTTTTTTGACGCGGGGCAGGAACGACAGGCGATCTATCCAGCATACGAAGGTTTTACGCGTAACGAGGATGGGTCATGGACCCTCTCATTCGCATATTTCAGCCACAATTCCACAACTGTCACTATCGCACCAGGCCCTGGAAACTTCTTTGAACCTGGAGCAGGCGATATCGGTCAACCGACGACATTTCATCCTGGCCACCATCGTTGGGAGTGCATTGTTGTCGTGGACGCCGACTTCGACGGAAACTTGCGGTGGACACTCTCGCACGAAGACATCACGACCTCTACGAGCGAATCGATGCTTCAGTACAGCTGGGAATTTAGCGAAAGCGATAAACGAAATGCGCTCCGGTCGATTGAAAATCCAACGGCGGTTCCACGTGGCGTCTGCATCAATCGCCCACCTATCGTTCGGGTGCTCGGATATGGCGGCAGTCGAGGCCCACATGAATTACACGCCAAGGTGGGTGAAGGGTTAAAGCTGTTTGGTAGTGTTCGTGACGAAGGTTTACCGAGGAATGGAACCCTTACATCCTCTTGGACCAAAGTGAGCGGTCCTGGACAAGTCTCGTTCGATACCGGCACCGAACCGAGGACACTGGCATTCTTTACGGCAGCTGGTGAATATGAACTCCAACTCACCGGAAACGATTCAGAACTTCAGAACACCACAACGGTCAAGGTTATCGTCGCAGCGTCCTAAATAACCCTTCCAAGATCCTACGTTCGACAGCTCCGAACTTCTAAACGGTGTGAGGGTGCAGGAGAGAAACCAGTGTGTTGGATTATTTCTCCAAAATCGACTGCACTTTCCAATGTGATGATGTTTCTCAGTTGGACACTCTTCAAAAATCTGAGTTAGCCTGTCTTAACCGAATCCCAACAAAAAATTCAACCATGGCACAGTTCAACAAATTTGGGTTCAGGGCGGTCGGCCGCCTCATCTGTGGCGTTACGGTCAGCATGGCAGGATTACTCGTTGTTGTCCCTCATGAAAACTCGGTCATGTGGCAACTGAGCCTGCTTTTGTCGGAGTGGGGCCACTGGCTGGGGCTCTTGAGTGTGCTCTTGCTTGTTCGATGGCGGCAGTCGTGGGTTCATGCCACCGCGGCGACTTTGACTGCCGCCGGAATTGCCATGCTGTTTTCACCACTGACCAGCGCCTATCGCACGACACAAGCACTGACCAGCACACTCGACGACGCTTTTGGAACTCCGATTTCAACATCCAGCACAAATGCGCAACCCCGTCCTCGTCCAATCGTTCTCACGGATCTTTTTTTCGGCGTGTCTACCGAAGACGTTTTAGTCGACGAACACGTGTTCGCTGTCCGTGGCGGTGAAAATTTAACCCTCGATCTATACAGACCCTTGGTCGGGCTCGAGCCGAGACCAGTGGTTATAGTCATTCACGGCGGAGGATGGACCGCTGGTTCAAAACGAGAACTGCCGAAACTAAATCGATATCTCGCTGCCCGGGGCTATGTTGTTGCCAGTATCGATTATCGTCTCTCGCCACGGTGGCGTTTTCCCGTGCCTCAGGAGGATCTCCGCGACGCCATCGATTATGTCAAAACACTTGAAACCACTCATAACGTTGATCCTGATCGATTTGCCCTGCTCGGTCGGTCAGCAGGTGGTCAGATTGCGCTCTTGGAAGGATACTTATCTACTGACCCTTCGATTCGAGGTGTCATTTCACTGTATGGCCCGACTGCAATGCGATGGGGCTACCTCTACCCTGCGAAACGGCACGTCGTGGATTCAACAGCCAGACTCATTGACTACCTAGGCGGTCCACCAAGCACCCATGGCGCACAGTACGACGCCGCCGAACCCGCTCGATTTGTGACTCAGCAATCTCCACCGACCCTTTTCATCCAAGGGCTCAGAGATGAACACGTCGTCCCGTTTCACGTTGATCATGTCAGTGCTCGTCTCATTGACCATAGTGTGCCGCATGTCATCGTTCGAATGCCGTGGGCTACGCACGGATGCGACTATGTGTTCAGTGGACCTTGCGGGCAGATCTCGACATTCGCCATCGAACGATTTCTCGGGGCCATCTTACGTGCGCCAAGTAACTCACAAACAAAAGACTCTCCTACGACTGGTAAAGTACTCGTTGAGTAACCACCACTAGCTGATTACGAACTATGAGTCTTCATCTAATCGTGCTGCTGTCCTACTCCGGCCTCTTAATGGGACTTGGTGTATGGCTGGGGCGACGTGTCGATAGCTCAGACGGGTTTTTTGTTGCGGGCCGCAGACTCAGTCCTCTGCTTCTGTTCTCTACGATGTTGGCAGCAAACATCGGAGCTGGCTCAACTGTCGGTGCCGCCGGCCTTGGGTACCGAGATGGACTCAGTGCCTGGTGGTGGGTCGGGTCGGCCGGTTTTGGATCAATCTTCCTCGCGTTCTGGATCGGACCTCGATTGCGCAAACTGGCTAAACTCCACAACCTTCGCACCTTGGGCGACTTTCTTGAATATCGGTACGGCAAGAGTGTCCGGATTGCCATCGGAATTCTGTTGTGGTTCGGCACGCTTGCAATTCTGGCGGGTCAGTTAATCGCGATCGCCTGGGTTCTGAATGTAATTACCGGCCTAGAGCACTGGATGGGGTGCATTGTTGGTGGCGTCGTTGTTACGGTCTACTTCTCTTCGGGTGGTCTACTAACGACTGTTTGGATCAACCTTCTGCAGTTGGTTCTACTGCTCATTGGCTTTGTTGTGGTTTTCCCACTTGCTCTTATTGCAGTTGACGGCTGGACTCCAGTCTTTACGACGACTCAACACATCGAGGGTTATTGGAACGTTTGGCAAGGTGGAGGTTCCGGCTGGTTTTATCTTGCGATGTTGGGCCCTGCGTTTGTCGTGTCGCCGGGACTACTCCAGAAAGTGTACGGCGCCCGGGACGACCGGACAGTTCGTATTGGTGTTGGTTTGAATGCTGTCGCACTGCTTGTCTTTGCGGTCATTCCACCGTTGCTCGGTATGATGGCCCGCACCGCATTCCCAGATCTTCAAGATTATGATTTGGCCCTACCCACACTCCTGATGGACAGTCTCCCACCGCTGGTCGGTGCTCTAGGCCTCGCCGCACTATTTTCAGCAGAGGTTAGTTCAGCCGATGCGATTCTCTTCATGCTCTCCACTTCACTCTCACAAGACCTCTATAAAGGATTCGCACGCCCTACGGCGTCGGATACCGAAGTTCTGTCGGTTGCCAGATGGGCGGCCATTGTTAGCGGTGTCCTTGGTACCATCGTGGCAATTCTCTCTGAGTCAATCGCCGGAGCACTCTCGTTCTTCTACACCTTGTTAACGGTTAGTCTCTTTGTCCCAGTCATCGGTGGACTATACCTACGACGTTTCTCTTCCACAGAAGCCTTGGCGTCCATCGCGGGCGGTATCGGGTTGACTCTGCTTGTTCAACTGAATCGAGGAGAACAAGGTCTGGCTGGATTTACACCAGCGATGTGTGGACTGGTTGGCGCGGGATTGGCCTGGTTCATTGCGTCGCGTTTCAAGACGCAACCAGTGTCCTGATTCGTTGTGCCAGTTGGCGAACGGCCGGGGGAATATCCTGCCTACGTATATCACCTGCCGCAGCATAAACGTCCAACCGGTCAAGCTCAGCGGCCAGTCGCACTGCGAACTCGGCTTGGTCTCTGTCAGCGGCCTCAACTAAACCACTATTCGGAGGACAGGCTCGTACTTCAATATTCTCGAACTGCTGCGCAAAAGTCGCCACACATCGTCGCATGGCAAAGCCCTTGGCCACCAGGATCGCCGTCTGTGGCATTTGATTGCTGCGCTGCAGTACTTCAATCCCCAATCGAACATTTTCGAGTGTATTAGCAGCGACCGTCTCAGTCAGAATCGCTGACTCAGGAACACCTTTCGATACTAAATAATCTTGAAATACTAAAGCCTCAGGCTTTTCGAATACCCCTCGGGTCATCCGTCCATAGCTCCCAGTGACAAGCACCCGTGAGGCATAACGGTCGTGATACAGCGACGCAGCTTGGGCCGCCACAGCCAAATCCTGGCTCCCAAACACAAAGATGACATCGGATGGCCTCGGTGTATCGGCGAGAACCAAATAGTCCCACAATGGTTGAACTAGGCGCCAGAGGTCGTCATTAGACGACAGGCTGGCCTCAGTGCGCGGTCTATCGTTCAAGGGCAAATACGAAGAGTCCGTTCCCAGCAGCCACGGCCACATACTGTCTGCCGTCGACAGCATAGGTAATTGGGCCATTCGCAATCTGGCCACCCAAACTTCTCTTCCACAGCAACGCACCCGACCCGGCATCGAGCGCTTGAAAGTGCCCTTCCCGTCCACCGCTAAACAGAAGATTTGAGCTGGTGGTCAGGATCCCACTTGTCGTGACGTCGGTCATCTCAAATCGCCAACGCTCTTCACCATTACTGGGATCGATCGCGATCACCGCACCACGCCCGGCCGCTTCCGTCCAATTATTCACCGGACCACGGCCAAGCGGTGGCATTTCACCGAGGTCCACGGTCCCTCCGCCAAAGTTCTGACCCGGCTGATACACCGATTCGGCGGGTGTGAAGACCGTGCCATAGCCCTCCCACGTCGGAACATAAAAGAGTCGTGTGCTCGGGCTGTAGGAGGGTGAATACCAGTTTGTCCCACCCGAGACACCGGGATACGTAACGGCCCCAGGCGGCTGCGGTGTCTGGACCGGACGTCCGTTGTCGTCAAGTCCGTCAGCCCAGTTAACGTCAACAAATGGTTGACCATTGATAAATCGACCGGTCTCTCGGTTGAGCACGTAGAAAAATCCGTTCCGATTAGCCCACAGCATGAGCTTGAGCGTACTTCCATCATTTGCCGGATAGTCGACAAGGACCGGTATCTGTACCGAATCGTAGTCGTATGGATCGTTAGGCGTGAACTGGAAATGCCACTTGAGCTCACCAGAGTCCGCATCCAGCGCCACCACAGAATCGGAATAAAGATTGTCACCCAACCGCTGAGCCGGGTTGAAATCTGGACCAGGGTTTCCGGTGCCCCAGTAGATAAGGTTGAGGTCACTGTCATACGACCCGGTCAGCCAAGTCGCACTGCCGCCGTGCTCCCAAGCGTCGCTGTCGCTTGGCCACGTGTCATGACCTGGCTCTCCCGGTCCTGGAATGGTATGAAAACGCCATGCTTCGTCGCCGCTTTCAGCGTAATACGCAGCAATGAACCCCCGGATACCATATTCGCCACCAGCGACCCCAACGACGATTTTATCCTTCACTAC
>CAZUZW010000051.1:1776-9519 GCA_964624855.1 uncultured Vicinamibacteraceae bacterium | reverse complement strand
CAAGTACGCGCCCGTCACGGGCGAGCAGGCGCGGGCCAGCGGCGCCAACGGCATGGCATACCCACTAGCCGGGTCCGCGACCAACGTCTTCCAAATGGGTCGTCCCGTGACCGAATCGATCGCAATCAGCTGCGCATCGATGGTCGCCATAAAAAGCGTCTCACCAAGAATCGCCAAACCGCGATTAACGCGACCACAGCAGGGTCGAGACTCCAGTGACGGAACGTGTTCATAGATCCAGAAGACCCGTCCCGTCCTCGCATCCAGAGCAACCACGGTATTTGGTGCTTCGGTGAGATACATGATTCCATCGACAACGAGCGGAGTCGTCTCGAACACCTGAAGTGACTGTGCCTGAAAGACCCACTCCAGCTCTAGCTCACTGACGTTCTCTGGGGTGACCTGTTCAAGTCGGCTGTGTCGTTCGCCAGAATTGGTTCCGGAATAGGTCAACCAATTCTGTGGTTCTTGATCGGCCGCAAGTAGCCGTTCGAAGGTCACCTGCGCGGTAACGTCAGAAAGGCATGCAACGGCGAGACTAAGTGCGACAAGCGTAGTTCGAACCATGACGTTACATCCCTTTCAGCATCAACAAGTACGCGAGCACGTCTGCCCGTTCCTCTGCGGTAAGTGTTTCTTCGTAGGATGGCATCGGTGACGTGGTCAAGATGGTAAATTCACGAAGATCAGCTTTATCCAGTGAAACTAGGCGCTCGTTGGCGTCGACAAGTTGGATGCTGTAGGTATCTTCGTTTAACCGACGCCCCTGGATAATGGTTCCGTCCCGCGTAACGAGTCGGACTGGTCGGTTGGTCGGTCGCATCGCCGCTGTCGGGTCAAGTAGTACCTGTTCGAGTGACCCGGCACTCCGGGTAGTTCCGATGGCACTCAGATCGGGTGCCGCTCTGGGGCCAACACCATTAACACGATGGCAGCTGGAGCACTCACCTTTACCTCTGAACAATCCTTCCCCGCGACCGGCATCACCAAGCGCCACACTGCCGAGGTCGTAGGTGGCCATGTTACGAAGATAGGCGACTAGTCCAGCTAATTCTGATTGTGTAAAGCTAGCCGGCGGCATCGCCGTTCCTGGAATGCCGGTGGCAATGAGTCTCGTGATCTCGGAATCCGTCGCCACACGGCGAAACTGGCCGTCGCGCAAATTGACACCAACGACCATGTCTCCGGCAATGCCATGGCACCGGGTACAGTTCGCTTCATACAGTTGAGCTCCGTGCTCCACATCAGCTCGCAAATACTGTCCCACGTGGTCTTGTGCATCGACCTGGCCGCACACCCCAACCAGTAATAGCAGTAGCGACACACTCACCCTACGAGCGAGTCGATAGAAACGAGAGTTCTTCATAAGGCTCTCCGACCCTTCAGTGTTTCAACGTCTAGTTTCCAGCTCCCGAAGACTTGCTTTCGACGGGTATCTTTTTATGAACACCATTGTACTCGTCTCTCGGGCATTGGCCTCGGGTCATCGCTATTTTGTCAACCAAAACCCCTCCCGTACGAACGGTGCTATTATCGATCGCACGTGCGGTTGAATCTCAGTATCGATGACCCGCGTTGTGCCTTCCAGGTACCGCGCATGGGCCTATTGTTATTTGCCCTGTCCGTCGTGCTATTCCAAAACGCGACGTTATCGGCACAATCAACGTCTGCCTCGCTCTCAATAATTTCTTCAGATGGCCGTTACGAAATTCGTCCCATCAGCACAGAACCAGCTGACATGCTTGCTCTGGATGAACTGGCTGAGATTTTCAATTTCCAAATCGACGCCTCGGGGAACGGGACAGCAAACATTACCTATGGCAGTGACGTCATTCTGCTCACCTCTGATCAACAGGTCATTTCAGTAGCAGGCCGTCTCACGTCGCTCAGAATTGGACCAAAACAGACCGATAATGGGTGGATCGTACCACTTGAGTTTCTCAATCGCGCCGTAGCGCCACTTATCGGTGAACGTATTGAGGTGCGTAGACTCTCGCGATTGATTTTGGTCGGTGACGTGGTTGTTCCACGGGTAAGTGCTCAGTACCGACGGCAAAATGATGGTGAAAACCTCGTACTCGAGGTAATTCCCAGTACTCCATACACGGTCAACCAAGAAAATGCCCAATTAGTCATTCTCTTTGAAGCCGACGCACTCGATATTGAACAACTGTCCGACCTGAGTGGAGACTTGGTTGCAGGAATAAGTCAGAATCCATCGTCGGCGAGTCTCGTGGTAAACCTCGAACCTGCGTTTGATACATTCAGCGTTTCGAATCGTTCGATTCGAAACGAAGGTGACGAAGTCAATATCGCGATGACAAGTAGCTCCCCTATTGCGACCGCAGATCCTGCGCCTCGAGCGTTACCACCAAACCCAGTGTCTTCGGCCAATCTCGACCCATTGCCGGATCTGACCACCTCCCCTACGGTTCGGGTTGTCGCAATCGATGCGGGCCACGGCGGAAGCGATACGGGTACCAGTAGTGAAGCCGGGACACTTGAGAAAGACGTGACGCTGAGCGTTGCAAGGCGACTTCGCGATGCGATCCAGAACCAGTTGGGACTCCGTGTAGTTCTCACTCGTTCTGGTGACAACCTTGTACCCATTGATGCGAGAGCCGAAGTAGCCAACAACAACAAGGCAGATCTTTTTATTAGTTTGCATGTGAATGCATCTATTCGACCGTCGGTCAGTGGCGCCGAAGTCTTCTATCTGAGTATGGAAGAATACGACGAAGAGGCCCGTGCGCTAGAAGAACGAGATGTTCCACTGGTTCCGGTCATAGGCGGAGGCATGCGAGAAATCGATCTCGTTGAATGGGACATGGCTCAGGTAACCTATCTCGGTCGGTCCGCACGACTCGCGGACATTGTGCATGAAGAGTTAGGTCGACGCGTGCCTATGAGCAGTCGAGACGTTCAACAAGCGCCGCTCCGGGTTCTCGTTGGAGCAAATATGCCAGCCGTACTTATCGAAATGGGTTTTGTTTCAAATGAAACCGATGAGGACCGCCTCCAGACAGCGAGGTTTCAAGACGCCGTTGTTGATGCCTTGATCGATAGCATTCTCCGGTTTCGGAGTTACGTCGAGTTGGTCGGATATCCCGTCACCAATACCGAAGGCAACAACGATTCAGATGACACAGAGGTACGCAACCAGTGACCTTGCTAGACGTCTCGCCTCCCGAACCGAACCCACCGAAACGAAAAGCTCTTATATTTGGAATCATCGGTGTCACAATCGTCGCCATTAGTTTATTTGTCATCGGACTACGTCGAGATGTCGACAGGTTACCGGAAGTGCCTGCCCATCAAAATGACACCGGCGTCGCTGACGTCTCAACCGGAACCGCCACATTATTCTTCGTCGCTGAAGACGGTATGTCCCTTGTCGAACACCAGCAACCCTTAAATGAAGAGAACAGAGACAACAGTGCGGACCATGCGCGAATCGTGCTGGAACATCAACTGGGCAACGCCCCACCGCCACTACAATCTCCGTTTCCAGAAGGAACAGTACTTCGAGCTGTTTACCTTAGCCCCGATGGCGATGCGTTTATCGATTTCAACCGAGAAATAACACGGGGACACGGAGGAGGATCGCTTGATGAATTGTTTACGGTCTATGCCCTGGTCAACGCACTCACGACGAATCTACCTGGGATTTCGGCCGTTCAGATTCTGATCGACGGGCAAGAAGTAGACACGTTGGCTGGGCATATCGACCTCAGACGTCCGCTCGAACAAAATATGGAATGGGTTTCTGGTAACACTTAATCTAAATCAAATTCTACAGAGGAATAATGTCAGCCTTGAATTCAACTGATAACAAATTGCGGTCTGATAATAGGCAGCCAGACCAACTTCGTCCTACCCGCCTGACGCCCCACTGGGCGATGCATGCCGAGGGTTCAGTTCTGGTAGAAGCAGGTTCAACGAAAGTTCTTTGCACTGCCAGTATCGAAGACCGTGTTCCAACGTTTCTTCGTGGCACCGGAAAGGGTTGGATTACTTCTGAGTATGGAATGTTACCAAGGGCAACTTCCACTAGAACCGTCCGGGAAGCCTCGCGTGGGCGTCTAAGTGGTCGAACACAAGAAATTCAGAGACTGATAGGTCGTTCGCTGCGTGCAGTTACGCAACTAGAAAAACTCGGCGAGCGGACTGTCTGGATTGATTGTGACGTATTACAAGCCGATGGAGGTACACGAACAGCGTCGATCACTGGTGGCTTTGTGGCTTTGGTACTCGCACTCGAACGCATACGAGACGCCGGTAAGATCGATGCACTACCAATTGACGATTACGTGGCGGCGATCAGTGTCGGGATTGTCGACGGACACCCGCTGGCCGACCTTGCGTATGAAGAAGACTCACGGGCCGACGTGGACATGAACGTTATCAAGACTGGCAATGGTCGCTTCATCGAAGTCCAAGGTACCGCTGAAGGAGCGCCTTTTGGACAAGACGCTCTGACACAGTTGCTCGACCTAGCCGACAATAGCATCAATCATCTCGTCAGTCTGCAGCGAGACATTATTGGTTCAGCACTGGTTCATCTGACTAGTCCAACATCGTGAAATTACTCGTCGCCACAACGAACCAAGGGAAATTCGCCGAAATTGGAAACATTCTTGCCGGTCTTCCAATTGAAATCAGTTCTCTAGAGGAGCATCCTTCTATCGAAGTCGCAGAGGAACACGGGACCACATTCGCTGAGAACGCCCGAAGCAAAGCAACCCACTACAGCCACCGAACTGGTCAATTCACGGTAGCCGAGGACTCAGGGTTAGAGATCGATGCTCTTGATGGCGTTCCTGGTGTGCTGTCAGCGCGATTCAACGGTGGCTCGTACCAAGAAAAGTTCGACACCATTAACCGTATGTTGGACGAGCGGGGCGTAGACGGCAGTTCGATACGGTTTGTTTGTGCTCTTGCCGTAGCTGACGGCCGGCAAGTGGTCTTTGAAACGACCGGTGTAATCGAAGGAAAACTTGCACGGGAACCAAAAGGCACCGGCGGATTCGGTTACGATCCAGTTTTTTTCTACCCCCCTTTTGGACGTACGTTAGCCGAGCTTTCAGCTGAAGAAAAAGCTTCAGTCAGCCATAGAGGTCACGCTTTTCGATTGCTCCGGCAGTATCTCGAATTGAGATTACCCTAGTCGGAAGAACTTCACATCGAAACATCGTGGATGGATACATGTTCCGTTGGCAGAGTTACGGTGAAAACCGCTCCGCCGCCAACGCGATTAGCCGCAGTCACCGTGCCACCCTGCAGGCCCACAAGATGCTTGACAATGGCCAAACCTAGTCCCGTGCCTCCCGGATTTCGAACTCGAGACGGCTCCACACGATAGAAACGCTCAAACACCCGACTCAGATCAGCATCCGGAATACCCGGACCACGATCACTGACCGTCAAAACCAAACTGCCATGCAATGACTCGGCGCCTAATGCGATACTCGAATCGTTCGGTGCATAGTGTGACGCATTCTCAAGTAGATTCTTGAGCACATCATGCACTTTGGAGGCATCAATCATTACAGACAGTTTGTTCGGTACCATGTTGACCTCTATTACGTGGCCATTAGCCTTTAACAGTGGTGCGATCTCCGTCTGAATATCGATAACAACAGACGCCAATGAACACAGTTCAAGATTGACTGCCTCCTGATGAGCATCTAGCCGAACCAAGCGGATCAAATCGTTAACCAAACGCTCCATCCGGCTGGCCTGACGGCTGATAATGTCAAGAAATCGAGAGTCTCTGGAAGAATCATCTGATTCCAATAAAGCCACCACTCCTGCCCGGATTGCCGTCAGGGGCGTTCGTAATTCGTGTGACACATTCGCAACAAAATCCTCGCGGACCTGCTCAGTTTCTCGATACCTTGTAATGTCACGTAAAACAACGGCTACACCCGGTGAATCATCCGCATCGGCATCAAGCGACACTACATGGGCGAAAATCACCTTTTGAGAGCTCGCAATTAGATCGACCTCAAATTGAACCGCCGTTCCATCTTCGAGTACACGGGTAATTTCTTTCGACATCTGCGGATGGCGAATGAATTCTAAATAGTGGCGGCCGATTAACGAGTCGCTCGCCGTGAGTATCTGTCCAACGGCCGAGTTCGCTATCTGAACATGACCCCGTGTATCTATTACAAGAACACCTTCTTCCATACCAGACAGGATCGCCTCGTGGAACACGCGTAGACGGGAGAGCCCAGCTAACTGGCCCACAAGATCTTGCGCTACACCATCCCAAACCTTCGCCATGGTGCCAACTTCATCATCGCCATAACCGCCAGCGAGGGGCACAATATTTCCAGTAGTAAATTGTTCGGCGCGCGAAATTATCGTCTGAACTCGGCGGTTCATCGCACTCGAAATCATCCAGGCTGCAACAAAGGAAAATCCCAGAGCAGCCAAGAGCCCCGTCGCGGCCGCCACCCAGATTGATGCCCCTCGCTCGTTAACGGTCACAGCAATCAAAAGACTGAATGCTGCGACTCCAAACGCCGAAAAACACAGACGCGTGCGAAGTCTCATTAAGAACCTCACCCGTGCTCACTCGGAAGCAACGAGTTTGTATCCGAATTGTTTAACAGTAGTTATAGCTTGTTGGAGACTAGGAATCTTCTCACGGAGACGACGAACATGAACATCCACGGTCCGCGTCCCGCCTGTGTATTGGTAACCCCAGACGTCGGTCAGTAATAAATCTCGAGAAAGTACTCGACCGCTGTGCTTTATCAAATAGATGAGCAGCAAAAACTCCTTTGCAGCCAGATTAATAACTTGATCATCTACCGTCACCTTATGTGCGTGCTCGTCAATGACTATGTTTCGATATCGAAGTAAACCATCCTTGGTCTTGACCTGGGTTCGCTTAGTGCGACGTAAAACCGCACCGACCCGAGCCACTAACTCCTTCGGGCTGAATGGCTTGGTTACGTAGTCGTCAGCCCCTACCTCTAACCCGACGACTCGATCAGTCTCCTCACCCTTAGCCGTCAGTATAATAATCGGGAGACCCGCCATCCCGGGGTCAGACCTGACCGCGCGACAGATCTCAAGTCCGTTCAAGCCTGGCAACATTAAATCCAATAAAAGTAAATCGGGAAGCTTCTCACGCAAGCTGGCGAGGACCTGTTCACCTGAGTAAAGAGTATCCGTCACATACCCAGCATTCTGGAGGTGATGAGAAACTAGGTCTGCGATGTCCTCATCGTCCTCCACAACGAGAATCCATGTCATGGAGTCAATCAGCGCCACCCTCCTGAGCGTGATGTCGGACATCCTGTGCGGATTCGATGAAGATGACCTCCTCGGCAATGTTTGTCGCGTGATCGCCAATACGTTCAAGATGCCGTGAAATCAAGATGAGGTCCAGTGAGGGCTCGGTAATGCTCGTATCTTTAAGCATCAGATTCAGCAACTCTCGAAAAACCTTGTCTTTTAATTCGTCAACCTCGTCGTCTCGCTTAATTACGTCCTTCGCGAGCAGCGTATCGTGCTTGATATATGCATCAAGCGAATCACGAAGCATGCCTTGAGCGAGTTCGTCCATTCTCGGAATGTCTATCAAGGGCTTAACGGATGGATGCGCCAGATACCCCAGGGCTGCCTCTGCGACATTAACCGCAAAGTCTCCTATCCGCTCCAAGTCGCTGTTAATCTTCACAGCCGACACAATCACTCGAAGATCTGTCGCCATCGGCTGGTGTAGCG
>CAZUZW010000051.1:0-1766 GCA_964624855.1 uncultured Vicinamibacteraceae bacterium | reverse complement strand
GCGCTAGTAATCGAAAGCAGCGCTTATCAATCTCCACATGGAGTCGATTAATCGAACCATCTCCCGTCACGACCTTCTGACACAGGTCATGGTCTCGCTTGAGGAGGGCCACGCCGGCTGAGCGAACTTGCTCCTCAACCTCACCGCCCATTACTAATAAGCGAGCCTTAAGCTCTTCGAGCTCTTCTTGAAAATGCGGAACAACCGGTTCTATCGGCTCCACGACACCTCTCTGGCCAGTTTATCCAAATCGGCCGGTAACATAGTCTTCGGTGATCTTTTCGGACGGAGCAGTAAAAATCTTGTCAGTTTTATCGTATTCCACGAGACGTCCGAGCCAGAAAACCGCCGTAGCATCGGACACCCGCGCAGCCTGTTGCATATTGTGCGTAACAATCAGAATCGTATAGTCATTCTTCAGCTGGTAGATCAGTTCTTCAATACGCTGGGTAGCGATGGGATCGAGCGCGGACGCAGGCTCATCCATCAATAAGATTTCCGGCTGAATTGCCAAAGCTCTGGCTATACACAACCGCTGCTGCTGGCCTCCTGACAATGAGAGAGCTGATTCCTTCAAACGATCCTTAACTTCGTCCCATAAAGCTGCCAACTTCAGACTTTCTTCCACTCGGTCCGCCAGTTCAGACCGAGTGCTACCCATGCCGTTAATTCGAAGACCATATGCGATGTTTTGGAAAATCGACTTCGGAAATGGATTGGACTTCTGAAACACCATGCCGACTCGACGGCGCAGTTCGCCGACATCTGACGCTTTGTCATAGATGTCCTGTCCATTGATCAAGATACGGCCTTGAACACGAACACCTGGAATAATGTCGTTCATCCGATTCAACGTGCGCAAGAACGTACTCTTACCGCACCCCGATGGCCCTATGAACGCCGTGACTCGGTTTGAAGGAATAGCAACTGAAATGTCCTTCAGCGCTTGAGTCTCGCCATAAAAAAAACACAGGTCTTGACCATCTATTTTAGCGGCCGTCGCATCTGTCTTCAGGCCGGAGCTGTTGTCGTGTTTTCTTGCCGACTGAGCCGCCACGCCGGACAAGGATGGAATTGAATGTGAGGTCATCGATGGACACACCTACAAGTGCATTTTCGTCTGAGCACGATCTCGAATGAACGCCGCCACACCATTCATGAGCATGAGAACACCAAGTAGCACAATGATACCGCCCGCGGCGTTACGAAGAAATTCTGCCTGTGGACGAGAAACCCAATTGAAGACCTGAATCGGCAAAACGGTAAATGGAGACCAGATTCCATCCGGCGCAAAAGGAATATAAGTCAACGCCCCGATCGCAATTAACGGAGCAGTCTCGCCTACGGCGCGGGATAACGCAAGAATAAGCCCGGTTACCGTGCCGGGAAGAGCCACGGGTAATACTTGATAGTAAATCGTCTGCCACCGCTAAGCACCAAGAGCGTAGGACCCCTCCCTAAGCGACGAGGGAACGGCCCGCAGGGCTTCCCGGGTCGATAAAATGACCACGGGCAAGATCAACAAGACCAAAGTTAAGGAACCAGCCAGAACGCTTCGACCGAAACCGAGCAGGCGAACAAAAACCGCCAAACCCAACAAACCGTAGATAATTGACGGCACACCCGCCAAGTTGGCTATATTAATCTCAATCAGACGTGACCAGCGACTCTTTCGTCCATACTCCTCAAGCTAAATTGCCGCACCAACGCCAAGAGGCACAACAACCAGCGCCGTTAAGCCAATCACGCACACCGTTCCGGTCAGC
>CAZUZW010000050.1:0-18173 GCA_964624855.1 uncultured Vicinamibacteraceae bacterium | reverse complement strand
CGGGCCGCCTTGAAGGAATAGTCTTCAAGAATTGCGAGGACAATCGGCCCAAGCCATCACTTGAGATATCGAACAACAATACCGCCAGCGTTGAGAGGCCAAAAACCGTCACCAAAAGACCAGCGACCTTTAGTGTCAAATCAGCAAGCTTGCTCAGTCTACGATCGCTTCTCATGAGTACTCCTCACGAAACCGCTCCCGTAGCCAATTGCTCACCAAGTTCAGCACGAACGTACTGACAAACAGCAACATGCCAACCGCAAAGATAGTTTGATACTCAATGGTTCCAGCTGGTGTATCACCTAAGCTGACTTGCACGATATAGGCGGTCATCGTCTCGATCGGCACCAAGGGATTCGCCGTCAGGCGAGGCTGCTGTCCAGCTGCGATCGTGACGATCATGGTCTCACCAATCGCTCGCGAGATGGCAAGGATCGCCGCAGCCGAAATACCTGAAAAGGCAGCCGGCACTATGACTCTCACAGCCACTTGGGCTTTCGTTGCGCCAAGCGCGTAGGCGGCTTCCCGTAATCCACGTGGCACACTATGCATGGCGTCTTCCGAAAGAGACGACATCATGGGCAAAATCATGATCCCCATCACCAACCCTGGGCTCAATGCATTAAAGCCGGAAAGGCCTGGGACGAAGTTCTGGTGATGCGGTGTCTCGAACAACATAGAGAAGTAACCGTAGACATCCGTCGGCACTCCGGACTACACTTCCAAATTCGGTTTTACCACACGCCGAACCGATGTCGGCGCATACTCACTGAGGTAGATTGCCGTCAATAATCCAGCCGGAACCGCTACCAACATTGCCACGGTCGATACCAGAGCGGTTCCAGCAACAAGTGGAAGTACACCAAACTGTTGATCAAAAAAGAGCGGCGTCCACGTTGTTCCAAAAAGAAACTCAAGAGGAGAAACAGTCTGGAAAAACTGGAACGTTTCAAAGGCGAGAACTAACAAAATCCCTATGGTTACAAAAATCGACAGACTGGCACACAAAAATAAGACCCACTCAACACCTACTTCAATATTTACTCGTCGAGTGGAGCTCATTGAATTCTATAAAACTAGGGTTGTAAACCAGTCACACGGCCTTGGACACGCTGTCGTGCCATTGCATACTCATCGGGGTTAAGTGGGACGTAGCCCACCTCTCGGACAAGGCTCGCGCCTTGGGTCAGATAGAAATCAATGAAAGCGTCAACATCAGGCCGATCGAGTGCGGCCGTGCTGACGTAAATAAAAACTGGGCGAGACAGTGGCCGGTACGTGCCGTCTCGCACCGTGACCGGTGAAGGAGCGACCGGCCCAGAACTATCCGTATCATTTTCGTCGTCCACCGGAATCAGTTTGAGCCGATCGCGATTTTCCTCGTAATAGGCATAGCCGAAGAAGCCCAACGCCAGCTCATCAGTTGATACACCTTGTACGATCACGTTGTCATCTTCACTTGAGGTGAAATCACCTCGACTGGCACCCTCTTCACCAACGATCACATCTGTAAAGTAATCAAATGTTCCAGAATCTACTCCCGGGCCGAATAAGTGAATCTCATCCTCAGGCCAATCCGCATTCAGCTGATTCCAACGCATCACATTACCTTGTGCACTCGGCTCCCATATCCGCTTCAGATCATTGACCGTGAGCTCATTCACCCAGTCGTTCTGTGGATTCACCACTATGGAGATGCCGTCGTAGGCTACCGGTAACTCGATAAATTCGATTCCGCTAGCCCCACATACTTCTACCTCACCAGCTGAAATCCTTCGGGAAGCGTTTGAGATATGCGTCTCCCCGGCACAAAATTTACTAAACCCTCCGCCCGTGCCTGAAATACCAACGGTAACTCTGGTATCCGGTGACGTCTGTTGGAACTCTTCGGCGACTGCCTCAGTAATTGGAAACACCGTACTCGATCCGTCAATAGCGATGATACCGGTCTCATACGATTCCGGGCCCCCACCACATCCAAACCCAACGGCTGCTACCAAGAAGGCCGTAAAGAAAATTCTGCAGCCATCATTCTTGATCTTAAACATCACCGTAATCCTATTCTTCGCCCATTTCACCGCTGTTACCTCTATGTTAAATTCGTGTTAACAGATTCTTCCGCTTCTTCCGCGACTCTCACCAATGAATCAGTCGCTCACTCCGGATCACACGTTTCTACTGGTAGATTTTGATGATCCGCCCACTCGTCTAGAAACTGGCGACAACCGCGACATGGAGTCTACCCAAGAGGTTGTTCGGATTCCCTTCTGGTACGACGAGCCGCTTGGTCAAATGCAACGTCACATCAAAACTCAAACCCTCCTTCGGCACATAGGACGTCTCAATCATATGTAAGCGAATATTCGTGCCAGCAATGTCACTAAAAACATATGCTGATGGCGTCAGATCCTGCTCTAGCCATCCATACGTGTACCCGGCACCCCACGTATGAGCCGCCCGCGGCGAACCGTACTCAGCCTCGAACCACCACCCGCTGTCACGACCGTTCACGGCTCTCGTATTACGAGCAAATTCAGCTAAGAACCGAATCGGATATCCCGACCGCGAGGTCTGAATCGTTACTTCACTGATGACGTCGACAACATTAAATTCTGACGCATATCCGACGACCTGTCCCTGAACATTCTTCGCAAGCGAATTTGTCAGGATGGCACTCAGGGGCCCATCGAGATGCCCCATTACAAGTGCGTCTGGATTAGTCCATCGATTGTTCGCAAAAGAAATCTGAAACTCCGATCGCTCCCCGCTAAAACCGACCTCACCGTAACCCATCAACATGTAAGAGTCCTCACCTCGCGAGACCTCGTTGACCACTGCCTGCATAGCAATCAAGTTAACGTTGACTCCACTTGAAAGACTCCACGATACCTGCTCCCAGCCTCCCTCAAAGTTCAGGTCGTCGTCGAAAATCAATTGGGTTCGCTGGTGGGGTGCACCGAACTTGCCCATTCCCAGTGTCACGGCAGAGGCCTTCTCCGGGTTATACGAGAGAAAGGCGCGATCGAGATTGAATGGTTTGGGGCGAAAAAAGCTCGTGAATGTCTGGTTCGTCGAAACAGGGGTTCCCGAATCTCCACTCGTCACCCGAAGTTGAAATCGCGCATCGTCATTGATTTGGGTATCAAGGCGTAACCGCAGTCTCAGTCGTCCACGCTGGCGATTTCCACCTCTGCGACCGTCCTGATAGAACCCCTCGTACCGCGAGCGAAAATCGCCACTAAATTCGAGCCGCTGGTACCATGGCGTCTCACCATCTTCGTCCTGGCTATTTTCCTCTGCTTCCATCTCTTCTCCACTGACTGAGGCCGAATCTGGTGATTCAGAAGACAAAGTATGACCTGGCCCAGTCTCATCAGACTCTCCAAAAACCGTTCCACCGATGAAGAATGGAAGAATGACACCGATAAGAAAAAACCGTCGTAACCGCCTATAAATAGGTGTTAATGCAATTGACATATCCGTAGATTACTCCCACTGAATTTCAGAGGCATTTCTGAAAAGTTAAATCTTTGTTACAGAGGGATCGACCGATTGGAATCAAATCATCGATCAGAGTAGTTGACCGGTCTATCTATAGATGCCATCATCTCACCATGGGACGACAAAGCGACGCGAGAAACAGACTGCTCGTTGCGGCAGCTGATTTATTTCGAGACCGGGGTTTCACTGCCATCGGCGTCGCCGAGATCTGTTTGGTCGCCGATGTCAATAAGGGCAGCTTTTATCACTTTTTCGCTTCCAAACGGGTTTTACTTCTGGAGGTCATTCAGTCATCCTGGGATGAAACAGGCATGTTGGCTACCTGGGAAACTACTCCACCAGTAACCCCTGTTGAACAACTGCGACAATTTCTTCAGGAATTATTCGCCGTCCATTATGCCGACAAGGAATCCCATGGCAGCGTTAGAGGCTCTCTACTGTCGAATATCTCTCACGAAATCGCCGCCAGCGACACCGAAATCACAGAAAAGTTGACGGAACTTTTCAACCGACAGACCTCAGCCTTTGAAGTTCTTCTCACTGTCGCGCTTAACCGTGGCGAAGTCTCGGTCGGGAACCCTCGCGGCACCGCAGAGGCATTAGTGGGATGTCTTCATGGCCTCATAATGCTTGCCAAGGTTAAAAACGACTTATCTGTTCTACCTCAATCCGAAGCTGAGATTTTTCGGTTGGCAGGCGTTATTCAACAATGGGTTTAAGTTGACCGGTCAATTTAAATGGAGAGTCAACGTCATCTCTTCTCTTTTCCTTCCGACACCCACTACTTAAATTGTGCCTACATGGCACCTGTTTCGAACCAGGTGGCGCACATAGCGCAGCAAACGATCAACCGACTACAGATTCCGAGTCGCCTTCAGCAATCTGACTTTTTTGAACGCAGTGACAACGTGCGTGCCCTGTTCAGCCGACTCATCGGAATCAATGAACCGAATCGAATCGCAATCGTTCCATCCGTCTCTTATGCCATGTCCACACTAGCTCGAAACACGACCCTCAGGCGTAATCAGAACGTAGTGGTCACTCATGACCAATTCCCAAGTAACGTCTATGCCTGGAAACGACTGTGTGAAGGCGTCGGAGCCGAATTTCGAGTTGTCCATCCGCCTCCCAGTCTTCAGAACCGCGGTTTAGGTTGGAACGACAAGCTAGGTGAAGCAATCGATAGAAATACAGCCGTAGTTGCGATTCCAGAACTGCATTGGATTGATGGAACGCGGTTCAATCTCAAACAAATCGGTGTTCTGGCACGAGCCGTCGGCGCCAAATTTATTATCGATGGCACTCAATCCGTTGGAGCTCTGCCATTCAATATTGATGAATATCAGCCCGATGCGGTGGTCTGTGCTGGCTACAAGTGGTTAATGGGACCATACTCGATCGGCGTGGCCTATTTTGGCCCCGCGTACGACAGCGGAACCCCTATTGAAGACACTTGGATTACACGAGTCGGTAGCGAAAATTTTTCTCAATTGGTCCACTACAATGAAACTTACCGTCCAGGAGCGACCCGATACGACATGGGTGAACGATCAAATTTCATTCTGCTCCCGATGCTTGAGGCCGGTATCTCTCAAATCAACACTTGGAAACCCAAAGCCATCCAAGAGTACTGTCGCACCATAGGGTCCGAATACATCGAACAGCTTCGAGACCTTGGTTGCATCGTAGAAGATGAGACTTACAGGGCAGCCCATCTATTCGGTGTTCGCTTACCAGCCGGTTTTGATATTGACGCCATGTCGACCTCACTAGCGAAACAGAACGTCAGCGTCTCAATCCGAGCAAATGTCATTCGTGTCTCTCCACATGTCTACAACAATGCGGATGACTTTGCTGCCCTTGTCACTGCAGTGCGGACCGTTATCTCTTCCGACTAACAATCAGTCGACAATTTATGCTGAACTGATCTTCCCATCGGTTGGCACGCTACAATCAACACGTAACTGCCGGGCGAGTACCAACCAGCGTAACAGGTACTTGCTGGAGCCTGGATCGTCGTTGGCGTAAAGTGACTGCACTGTGTCGTTAAGAATCGTTCTCGTTGTTGGCCTCATCATCTCCGCGATTAGCAACAGTGAGGCACAGTCCTTGCTGGATCCGCGGTTCTTGGTAACAGCGAATCTGGGAATCCAAGCACAATCAACGCCTCGAACCGATATTGTCAATTTCGAATACGGGGAAGAACTTGGTGAAATTAGATCCACCCAAACCCTAGGCCCTTATGTCTCCTTCGACATTGGCGGTTCAATGCGTGTATGGAAGCAGATCGGCGTGGGCATGTCTCTCGCTCGTACTCAGGGAACTACCACGGCGATGGTTGAAGCTGATGTGCCTCACCCTATGTTTTACGAGTGGCACCGAACCGCCAGAACCTCGAAAGCAGGACTGGCACACCGAGAGGCCGGATATCACATCTATGGGCAACTATTACTGCCGATTTCTTCGTCCACACTAATTACTGTTTCCGGTGGCCCCAGTTACTTCAATGCCTCCCAAGAGGCGGTGACCGCTGTGGAATCTATTGAGCGCAACCCGCCATGGTTCGAAACAGTTCGGATTATCCCAAGTAGTATCGAAGAAGTCGCCACCAGCGCGTGGGGCTACAACGCCGGTGTCGACCTGACGTATTATCGCAACACCTTGTTTGGCAATCTGGGCTTGTCTGGCCGTCGCCGAATTGGCGTCGGTGTGGATATGCGCTACAGCTGGGCCAAACCTCCGGTCGCGCTAAAGAATCAACTGCAGGAACGCGGACTCCAAGTTGGTGTTGTTCGGGTAACCGGGGGCATACGAATCCGCTTCTAGAAAACTACTTCCCGATTCCTATAGCTCATCTGACGGCAAGAGCGCCATGAGTGACAAGGGATCCACGCGAGCATTATTTAATCGGACAGTCCAGTGTAAATGCGGCCCCGTGACTCGACCCGTTGCCCCTACTTTTCCAACAACTTGCCCGCGCTCGACCTGCTCTCCTTCAGCCACATCGAACGACGATAAATGGGCAAAATACGAATAAAGGCCCCAGCCATGATCAAGAATCACGGCATTACCAGAAAAGTAAAGTTCGTCAGCTAGAACAACGGTTCCCGCGTTCGGTGCCAGGATGGGCGTACCTTCGCCAGCTCGGAAATCTGTGCCACTGTGCGGACTCCTCGCTTCACCATTGAAAACGCTTCGGCGACCGAAACTGCTTGTCGAATCACCAGAAACAGGTCTAAGGAATCCACCGCTCCACTGACGCTCGTCACTGGCTGTCTGAAAGATTTCATTTTGGCGTTCTGCCTCTCGACGAATGCGAGTGAGCACCTCACTCGGCGGATTCACGAAACTGGGTGCCACACTCAGATGACGGGTCGGAAATTCTTTCGCTTGGACAGCGAGTGGATAAACTGAGTGAACCGTGTCCCCATCATCTAGTGTCGCCTGTATTTCGACCAAGTAGTCATCAGGACGCGCCTCAAGATCAATTCCAACAACCCCACTCCAGAAAACGTTGTCGCCGTCTGAAAAGAATCTGACATCGGCACCGAAAACAGAAGCTTGCACCCCCAAAACGGGTGCAGATGAACGGACCTGAAGAATGACCACTTCCCCTGGATGAATCGACCGAGCTTGATGTTCGACATCGAGAGTGACCTCCGCACTCAAGCTCACAGTAACCATGACTATCGATATAGCCAAACTCACACACGTAGACAACTCGCTCTTTCTCACAGGCCTGCCTTTGATCCTCTCATTCACTCGGTTCCGTCAAGCATGGTGCACCATGCTGTTACACAGCACCGTCACCTTGCGCGGCTTCCAATTCCTGATCGGTCATTCCAAGTACGTTCTGCAAAATGTCTCTGGTGTGTTCACCAAGAAGCGGTGCCCGTTCGACCTCAGCTGGCGAATCCGATAATTTAATTGGATTCCCCACGGTCAGATACGACCCTCGCGTTGGGTGGTCAACTTCGACAACAGTTCCACTAGCTCTCAACGATGGCTCCTCGGCCAACTCCTTCATCGACAATACCGGACCACACGGAACATTGAGTGGATTGAGAATCTCCATTACTTCAAATTTCGTCTTGGTTTTCGTCCAGCGTTCGATCTCATTGAACATCTGGTCAAGTTTCGGAAGTCGCGCCTTCGGCGTGTTCCAGTCTGGATCATCGAGCCAATCATGCCGCCCAATAGCCCGAGCGAGACCGTCAAAAGCAGCAGCTTGCGTGATGATATAGATGTACGCGTTTGGATCATCCTCCCACCCCAGACACTTAACGATCCAGCCAGGTTGTCCACCGCCAGACGCATTACCGGAACGTGGTGTAGCCTCGCCAAATTTACCATCCGGATACTGCGGATATTCCCTTAAGGGGCCGTGCGTTAAGCGCTGCTGGTCACGAAGTTTGACTCGGCAGAGATTCAAAACCGCGTCTTGCATCGCACAAATCACACGCTGTCCCTTCCCGGAGCGCTCGCGCTGAAAGAGAGCCGTCACAATTCCTAGTGCCAAGTGAACACCGGTCCCAGAATCACCAATTTGCGCTCCAGTTACCGTAGGAGGACCGTCGTCAAATCCAGTTGTACTGGCACCGCCTCCCGTGCACTGAGCGACATTCTCGTAAACTTTGCATTCTTCATATGGACCAGGCCCGAAACCCTTCACTGAGGCATAGATAAGACGTGGGTTGATCGTTTGGATGCGTTCCCAGGAGAATCCCATTCGGTCGAGCGCACCAGGTGCGAAATTTTCAACAAGCACATCACACGCTTGAATGAGCCTCTCAAAAATTTCCTTCCCTGTTCCATGTTTTGTATTCAACGTCAGGCTACGTTTATTGTGATTCAACATCGTAAAGTAGAGACTGTCTACATCGGGCACGTCTCGCAGTTGACCCCGGGTGGCATCACCAGTCTCCGGTCGCTCTACCTTGATGACGTCGGCCCCAAACCACGCTAGCAGCTGAGTACATGTCGGACCCGACTGAACGTGGGTCATATCAAGAATACGCACGCCTTCCAAGGCTTTCATAGCTATCTCCGTGGGTATATGACTCAGTAGGTGCTTGGCGCACCCTTGACGCGTAAGTGCTCCTGCTGAAGAGTATTATTCAGAAGGCTCACACAAGCATAAAGGGCGCGTAACGTTGGCACCTCGACTTCGGTTAACTCTGCGAGCTCAACGACCGCACCCAGCATGCCATCGATTTCTAAAGGTTTTCCAACCTCAACATCCTGCAACATCGATGTTTTGTGCTTACCAACCGCTTCAGCGCCCGCGATCCGGCGTTCTAGTGGCACACGAAACGATGCCCCCAATCGCTCGGCCACAGCCTGAGCCTCGGTCATCATTCTGGCTGCAAGTTCACGGGTTAATGGAAACTGACAAATATCAACCAATGTTGAGTGCGTCATAGCACTAATGGGATTAAATGTCAGATTCCCCCATAGCTTTAACCAAATCTCCGAACGAATGTCGTCAAGCACTCTCGACTTGAACCCGGCGCCCGTCAGTGCATCTGCAACCCGCCGAACTCGGTCAGATTCACTGCCATCCAGTTCGCCTACTGGAAACCGGTTACCCTCAATGTGTTTCACTACACCCGGTTCAACAATGGTGGCGGCAGGATACGCGATGCAACCAATGATTCCATTCGGGTCGATGTTGTTAAGCAGCACACCATGAGGATCAACAGCCGACACCACGCGGTCTGTGTAGTTGCCCTCAAGTTTCTGAAAATACCACCACGGAATACCGTTCTGCAGCGTCACCATAACGGTGGACGCGTCGAAAAGAACCGACAGATCGGACACCACAGGTTCAATCTGATGGGCCTTGAGCGCAAGAAACACAATTTCCTGAGGACCTAGATCGCGAATCCGGTCGGTCGCAACCAGTTGCTCGGCAACGAAAGTTTGATCAGCTTCGATTAACGACAGGCCACTTGACTGAATCGCGGCCAGATGCGGGCCACGCGCCACCACTGACACCTCATGCCCATCGTTCGCCAAACGCACGGCTAGATAACCGCCGATCGCACCCGCACCAACCACACAGACCTTCATGTATGCACCGCTGTCATCATCATCCGAACAGAGTCACATCAAACACCCGTGCCAAGATCACAATCAGGCTCAAACCCGAGAACACAACCAGACTCGTCCACGCGAACCATCTCGTCACGAGAGATGGATAGAACACGTCGTCGGTCTTGGAAATCACCGTCACGCAGTAATAGAGGTTTAGAAAATAGACCACCGGTGCAACAAATAGCGCCAGTGCCGACGCGACCAGAACCAGATACACAGGCCGTTGCAGACCAGACAAAAGTGCCACCGACGCTACAAGGGAATACAGCATCGTGATGCGATAGATGTTGTATTCCGAATACCATCGAGTACGACGCTCGACATCGAGGTCCTCACGTCCAATCCCGGATAAATCAGCCGTGGCGCGAAAGAGATTTCGACAACAGGCGCCCACCACTCGCGGCCATCCATCAAAGTAGTTGAAAGCCGTTGAAAACGTCGCCGCAAATGCTCCTAATAGAAACACCAGCATCATTCCCGGTCCAACACTCCGAGTAAACACACCAGCGATCTCTCCGATCACATTATTGCCTTCAACCGGATTCGGGTACAACCACACGGCAGAAAGCAACAAAAAGATGACAGCCATCACAAATGACACCAAGTGTCCGATGGCAAAATCCCACTCACCAATACGGAACCACCGGCGACAGTACTCGCGAGCATGGCTAGGAAGCTTCGCGGTATCGACCCGAAGGTCCTCGGCCGTTGAACTCAAAGGGTCAAACTGTGGCGCCAGGCCAACCTGCTCAAGATGACTCCGAATTCGTCCCATCCCGACTCGCTTGGCCTTCCCCCATTCCGAAGCCTGGAGAGAAACATCGATACCCGTTGGAAGCAGGCCCAAGAAAGCGGCAATCACGAGCCAAGACCCGTCCGGAGTTTCAATCAAAAAAAAACGACCGAGCGCCGACACTGGCGCTGGTTCAGCAAAATACACGCCCACCGTCGACAAAAACAGCATCGCCGCCAATATCTTTGTCGCTAGCTCAAGGACAGCATATCTCCCCACCAAAATCAAAGTGACCGAGGCAACACCAAGAACAACCCCATAGACCCCAAGTGGAACAGCGTCGAAGCCCAAATACTGGGAAAAAAAGTAATAGACCACTGCAGACGCGGCCGCAAGACGACCTGCCTGTCCGAGGGCACACTGGAGCAACGTAGTGATCAAGACATACCAAATAGGCCATTTTTTTGGCGCAGTCGCATAAGCATCAAGCATGCTTCGGCCGGTAGCATGCGTAAACCGAAATGCCATCTCAAACCCGGAATATTTGAAGATATAGGCCACCGGGAGACACCACAACAAAGCGTATTCAAAACGCCCGCCGGCTGCTGGCGCAGTGACCAGATGACTTGTACCGATACCGGTCATCATTAAAATTAGCCCAGGTCCGAAATTCTGTGCGATCGACCGCAGGTCGGTTTTCGGCAGTTCTAAGTGGTCAAGAGGATCCTGTTTATCCTGCATTTTGGGGGTGAGCCTGTTTGGGCATTGGAGCCTGATAAATTGTCCGGCCGACAAAGAATGGCCCCATCCCCTCGATAAATTCGGCAGTCTGACGAGTTCCTCGCATGTCCTTCACCAGCTTGGACAAAGGAAACAAATCTGGTCCGATCAAACCGATGACAAACTCGTTGTCGTCTCGGTCAATCCCATGGCATTCAAGTCGAACATCGGCTGCATAGCCCGCTTCACCGTACCGCCGACCAAGCATTCCATGCTCCATCATGATCTTGCCTTGGTCCGCACGGGGCAAGCGATTGTAGGCTCCAATCCTACGGAGCGGATACCACACCGCCCACCGATTGTCAGGATTCAGAACATTACGGGGAACCTTCTGAAGTAGAAAATCGGACAGGTCAGGCTCACGACCCTGAGCATAAGTGCGCCCAAACATTGTGAAATCTGGTAACGGCATTAACTGACTGAACGGCGGCGCCGTCAAGAGTGTGCGAAATGATTCCGCAAACATATCTGGATTTTCATCCATCGCAACAACACCGACGCCACGAGGGTCGTTGAGGTTTGTGTAGACTGCGGCCACCAAGCCACTCTGGCTGACCGCATCAACCACCGGCAAGATATCAAGACACCCTGTAAACACCTGCAGTTGTACGAACAAGCGTGCATCTAGAGATTGAGTTTGTCCTTTAATCGGTGCACCGTACTCCAACAGGTCAGGGGGACCCTCCACTTTCGCACCTTCGCGACGACTGTCACCAACTGGTTGCGCACTGCCCGCGACATTAGCCTGTTCACTCATATGACTCCGATTCTATACCAGTGACCCGCATCGATTGAATTTGCAGCAACCAAAAGTGTTTAATCGTCTCGTAATGGAGTTCTTGAAGTGCTATGTGCCCAGCGTCCGTTAAAGAGTACGTCAAAGATTCATTGAGGAGTTTGTGATGCCAAGACTGATTGTGAGTTTCGTTTTTCTTTTCGTATGGTTAACCCCACTGTCATCAGTCGCGCAAATTACGTCCGCGACGCACGTGACAGAAGATGAGTATCTAGCTGTCAAGAATGCACCTGAAGGGCTAGTTGACCGCCAAGTGAAGGTGGTCGATATTGGTAAAAGTAATGTTGCCGTCGGGATATTGCACAGAGACAAGCTTTCGAAGATCGACGGGGCTGTCGGTGGAATCGTGCATTCTCTCGTTACGGAGGTCTATTACATTTACTCTGGGGCTGGAACACTAGTGACAGGCGGACAAATGAGTGGCCGACGAAACATACCTGCTGACAGTGAGATTGTTACGACTTTAGTGGGTGAGAGTTTTCGCGCCACATCAACTGGTGGCGAGACGCGCTATGTGTCGGAGGGCGACATAGTCGTTATACCAGGAGGAGTTTTTCATGGTTGGGCTGAGATTGAGGACCACGTCACATATCTGAGTATTCGACCGGATCCGGACAAAGTGTTACCCGCCGGTTGGGTAAATCCAGTCATCGAATAGGCGCACTGTCCAGAAAATCATCCGTTCCCACTGGAGCTAGCATCAAGCCTCAACACACCGGTAATACCGAAGTTTCTTGGGTCAGCTAACTGCTCAGTCGAGACAACTCACCACTAAGAGACCGCCTGGCGCTGGAATACCCCAGTCAAGGTACTCGCGACAGCCTCGAGTGTGCGCGTAGTCGCTGGGTCTGGGACAAGTTGTTCTCGTGACAGAAATTCAAGCACCGCCACAGTCTCGTTACCTGCCTTAACTGGGATCGCACAGATCCCCCGAATACCCGTCATCGCTGACCGAACCTCAGCATCAACAGATGGGTCAACAGTCACATTAGGAATCCACGACAGACGCCCTGTGTCCAGGACACGTCCGACAAGCGCATCCCCTTTCTTTATTTGGCGGCGCGCGACTATTTCCTGCAAGTCATCAAACGTCTCCTGACTTCCTGACTCAACAAACCATGCCGGGATTGGATTAAGTACAACATCATCACTGTTCCGAACTGCACGGTAGGCATAACCCACTGGCCACTCTGCCCAGACACAGACGCACTCAACCAATTCAGCGATAGCCAAGTCTGGATTGACTTGATGACTACCAATGCGAATTGCATCCACGAGCAAAGTTAATTCCGCCGCCTGTCTTTCAATATGATCGGTATGATCTGACAGCCTTGTTTCGGTCTCTCCCCGCTGACTGATATCGGTGTACACAAGAAGTACCTCCCCCGAATCCGTCGAACGATGGTCAATCTCAATCCACCGCCCGTCTGGCGTCCGGCACACTTCGTGGCTTGGGTCACCAAACCCCGTTAACCGGTCCTGCACCCACGTTTCTACATTGTCTTCAGCCAATTGAATCAGCCCACGAGTCGCTGTAAACCGCGTCAAATCTTCGTAAACCAACCCTGATTTCAATTCAATCGTTTGATAGAACTCTCGAAACCGTTTATTGCAGGCGACCAATCGACCTTGCTGATTCCACACCGCAAGGCCAGCATCTGACATTTCAAGTACCCCAGCCAGACGCGACTCCACCTGGCTAAACCTTTCTCGCGTGCTGTGCAGTCGCCGTGCAACGATTGCTAACACCAGCGTTAATAACGTTAGAAGCACGCCCCATACCCAAATCATCGTAACCTCATCCTAACAGCTTGAGTTCCCTTGACAAGAAAGACCTGTGGTCGTAGTGTGTCAGTGACTCTACTGGCCAATGTCATTTATGCTCAGTTTTTGGCGTTCCGTCGTTTTGACTCTCGCCGTGATGGTGGCGATCACTGTTCCAGTTGGAGCGCAGGATTCAGAAAGTGAAGCAGCATTCGATCCTGCCACACTTGGAGTCTCACTAGAAAGAATCCAAACTAAATTGGACCGTCTTCCTTCGAGAGACGAAGTCAGCAGTTTACTGCGGCTTGATTTTTACGTTGAAGTCTACGCTGAGGCTCCAAAAATTGATTATTTCCAAGGTTTTGACTTGGAAAATGCCCCGATCGCTCACGGGGTTCCAATGCACAACCAAATGATGGCTGTCATGAGTCCAGGACGTCTTGCTCCAATACTTAACGCCCCCGCGATGAATCTGGGCGACGGTATCGGTTGGCTGCTAAACGGCCGGTAATAATTCCAAAAACCACATAGGTCCGGCTACTCTAGCTTGCGTTTTGAGGTAGCACCCAGCGGCCAACAGGCACCGACACAAGAAGATACTTCTTCCGAAGTGCAATGACGTGACCTGAATAATCGAGTCTCTTGATCTCGCCACGCACATACCGCTTCCGTAATCGCCGCAACTCAAAGCGGTACAAATCGCTCACAAAGTCATGCAACAACTCTGGTGGTGTAGTTGACATCGGCCGTACACCGTGTTGCTCGAGTTGCTCAAGCACCTGTTGCCGATAGTGGAATTGCACACTACTCTGCGGCTAGGGCATCTGCGGACGTTACACCATACGTGGCAAACCAAGAACTGGCCGCCTGGAGTCTCTCGTTGACATTGCCAATATTCGTTGTGCCTTCGGTTTCAAGCCATCGACGGAACGCGTCCACTCCATCCTTTGCATACACCGGAATACCATTTTTCCAAGTCGCCCGGCCGCACAAGACACCG
This sequence comes from uncultured Vicinamibacteraceae bacterium, assembly GCA_964624855.1. Lineage (GTDB taxonomy): Bacteria > Acidobacteriota > Vicinamibacteria > Vicinamibacterales > UBA8438 > CAUZIB01. The sequence goes on along the minus strand of CAZUZW010000050.1, from coordinate 3,503 downwards.
GCCCACTGGACTTCAGACTGTGCGGCCATCTCAAGCGATTCTGTGAATTCTTCATTGCTGACGCCAGCGGAAAGATAAATAAACGGCTTCGTCGCCGCAGCCGCCGCCGCTCGAAAATGGTCAAGGGCTTCAGTTTTACCATAAGCCGTCTGCCCTGTATAACTCGCACTGCCTTCAACAAATTTCATGTTAACCGGAATCTCCACCTTCATGACGTCCACTCCGTACCGTTCTTGAGTGAACTCCGCCATGCTCCCTGCAACAACTTCCGGTTTGATCTTGGCAAATTCCAAGCCCTTTTCGTCACCGCCATCGACGTCGTAAGCGACGAACTCCAAGAAAAATGGAATGTCGTTAGTACGGCATTCGTCACCGATACGCTCAACAAACGCGTGCTTTTCTTGGTTAACTTCCGCGGTGTCCCGTGGTGTGTAGTAGAGCAAAACCTTCACGCAGTTGGCACCTGCCTCCTTCAACCGACGAACCGACCATAGGGGCAACAAATCCGGCAACCGACCCGGACGTGTGTTGTCATATCCGCTTTCTTCGTAAGCCAACAACAACCCGGCGTTCGTACTCCGCTTTTTTGAGGGCTCAATTCCCCACTGCGGGTCAAGTAATATCGCTGATGCATGAGGAGTTAACACTTCGGTGACAGCGCCTTTAAACTCCTCCATCATGGTATCGCTGACATCGTGGCCACTCTCTTTGGCCAGTGCTTTCTTAAGTGAACCCCGTTGGTCCATCGCTGCAGCCGCGATGGTGCCTGATTCGGTCGACACGGCCTTTAGGCCCGCAAGTTTTCCTGGTGTGATCTTCACAGTCCTCATATCTCCTGTGGGTAGTCTGTTTTAATTTCGATAGAACGCCATACTTTAACGCAATCAGCTGGCCACAATACCTAAAATCGTTCGGCTAAAGTCTAAAGACGAGTTAATCTTAGGAGTATGGCAAACGTTCCGACTAGTACTTGGAACAGAATCCGCCGAACACTCCCGGCATCCGATAAGACAAGTGAATGAAAATCGTGGCCCCACACACACTGGTTCGAAATTGGCCGATCATACTATCCATTCTGGTTGCTACGGCTAGCCCTAGTTGGGCCCAAACCAAGGACCTGCATCTTCCCCCACCCACATTTACCGACGCAACTAAAACCTTTCAGGCTGGGCGATTCCGCGAAGCTTTAACGATACTCGACGGTCAACTTGAATCAACCACCAGCGAAGACCTGCCGCTTGAAGCACTTGTTCTGCGGGCCGAGCTTTACGGACACCTCGGTTACTACCAAGAGTCCATAACGGATTGGCAGACGGTAATGGACCGGGCAGTGTGGATGCGGACCTTTGCCAGGCGGGCTCTGGTAAAGAATCTTGCTGGCCGAGATCTTGCCAAACAATCCGACTCAATTCTTTCAGACCTTACACGTGAAGACCTAAATCGACATCTTGATGTCACATTGATCGTAGCTGACGCATACCGAAACACCGGTGACACACTGGCGGCAAGGCGCCTTTACCGTCAAGTGGTTAACCGCCAGCCTCGTGGTCCTTTAGGCGACGCTGGTCGTTTGGGCATTGCTGCCGCTTGGGAACAAGCGGGTGACGTAGCTTCGGCAATTGTTGCCTTGCACGAAACAAAAATTCACCACAGTCAGTCAACCACATTCGAAGTGGCTTTAACGTCTGAACGCCGCCTTGTGGCTCAACACGGCGTTGCGTCTCGCGAATTTACAGAGACACAATATCGCACCCTGGTACACAGATTACGAAACGCGTCTCGATTTGAGTTGGCGCGTGAGTTGATCGAAGATTGGCGGAACTCCAATACTGCTGAGCAACAGCAAGATCAAATTGAAGCCGAGTGGATCGCGACCCTTTATGCGCAGCGGGCCAATGAAGAAGGCGTCGCAGCCTGCCAGGAGTTCTACGAACACTTTCCTCAAAGCCCGCTACTCCCGAACATCCGTCTAACTGACTTCAGACTCGCCGTGCGCATGGTCGACACCGAACGCGCCAAACGCCGTGGCTTGGACATATGGGAAGGTCGGGTCCCCAGTGCGACGCCTAATCAACGCCGAAGCGCCGCTACCCTTCTCGCGGCATATTTAGTAGCTGTCGGAGATATCATCGACGGCCTTGACCTCTATCGAGAACTTTTCACGTCAGCGCAATCGCCTGACGAAGAACGAGCGGTGCTTTGGAAGGCTGGTGTCGCCGCGCTACGGATTGGTCAGACCGAACGAGCTCTTGTGAACCTCCGCAGCTTAATCGATCGTAATCCCAGCGGTGAACTTGTGCCCGCTGGATTGTACTGGCTTGGCGTTGCAGAGCTTCAGGGTAATACTGAAGCCGGAATCCGCACTCTGAACTCTGTCGTTAGACGTTTTCCCTACCACTACTACGGCATTCGCGCTCAAGAGAGATTAAGACGTTTGACTGATAATACCGACACTGTCGGCGAAGCAACCCTGACATTCCCGCAGTTATCAGTAACTCAGCAAACGACAGACCGTGCGGAGTACCGAGCAGCAATGACCCTCGCACGTGCCGGTCTCGTTGACGACGCGGCCTGGTATCTTCGACGCTTACTGTCAGGGCAAGACAACAAGGCACTGGCGTTGCTGGCAGCAAGAGCCTCGGCACAAGCAAACAGTTACGCCAATGTGGGGAGAATTTTAGTCAATCACTTTAGTCCGTTTCTTCAACGACCCTCACTTGGACTTCCGGATGACTTCTGGCGTCTAGTTTACCCTCGTCCATTCTGGGACGCCGTAACGCAATCAGGCACAAACCATGCCGTTGACCCGTTCTTGCTCGTATCACTGATGCGGCAGGAATCACGCTTCGATCCGAATGCCCGTTCGAACGTCGGTGCGATCGGTCTATTTCAGATCATGACCTACACCGCCGAGGCTCTAGCTCATCGCGCTGGTGTACCTAACGTACTTGACAACGGTTCAGTCAACGAATCGACGCTCGCTCACCCGGCCGTAAACTCAGCTATTGCGGCAAGATTAACTGCCGACCTACTTGGCATATTTGACGGCGCAAACGCTCCAGTGGCCGCTTCTTATAACGCGGGAGAAGATCGAGTAGCCATTTGGTGGGCTGCGGCCAGTGGCGTACCTGAGGATTTCTTCGTTGATACGATTCCTTATTCTGAAACACGACGCTTCGTGCGGGAAGTTCTCGCTAACCGATCAGCCTACGAACGCGTCTACGGTGGTCAATAACCCAGCGCGGTACTGCCGACTCTCCGACGGTCTGGAGCTCCTTCAAGCATATCGGCAGTTACGTCGTACCGAATAACTTGAGCCGCACCCTGACTGTCAACGACTTGAAGACGATGACCTTGTGATTCAAGGAGGGCTATCGTGTCAGGTGATAGACCGTGACGTTCATGACTAATACGATCAGGCAACCACTGATGATGAAATCTTGGTGCATCAACCGCTTCTTGAATATTCATGCCGAAATCGATGACGTTAACGATTGTCTGCA
>CAZUZW010000049.1:0-19452 GCA_964624855.1 uncultured Vicinamibacteraceae bacterium | reverse complement strand
GTTCACTATGGTCACCTCGGTATGGAGATGGCAATGGCCCTTGCGGCGGCAAGAACTACAGGTAGCGCTGCCTATTTTATTCATCCTAAGCAAGACAGCGTGGCCGGTGGGGCACTGTTCGAATTGAAAAGCGACGAAGTCGACATCATCGAACCGGGTTCACTTGCGCGACTTGCGCTCAAGTCTGGGTTTCGACTGGCTGAGGCACGCGGTCGACTTCACGAATCGGCTGAGGTGGCCAGACTGTCAATCGAATATGAGTTTTCGCAGGAGCTCCGACGACATCTGGTGGGACCACCTTTACCACAGGCAGTCAGAAATGGAGTGAAATGGGCGAGAGGGCGGATGCTGAATGACAGGCATGCGTCCCTGGATGAACGCAAGAACCGACCGCCGTATTTACGCCGCCGGTTACTTCGGCAGCCAGTGCGTGTGTTCTTGCCTGACGAAGTGACGGTGCGTGCTGAGCAGGAGGCGATGCGCTGCGGTATTGATCCGGCGGCCAAGATTGTCACACTCCATGTCCGAGAATCTGGCTACAACCTCGGACGTGAGGCACAGGATAAAGGTGGGGCCAATTTACGTGATGACCGCAGTCGGAACGCACGCATTGAGAATCACTTTGATGCCGTGGATCACCTTGTGTCACTCGGCTACCTTGTTGTTCGTATTGGCGACAAAACGATGACACCGGTCAAGCGTCGCGGAGTAGTCGACTTAGCCACCTCTCCATTTCGGACCGACTTGGTCGAAGTGTATTGTCTTCGGAAGAGCGCGTTTATCGTTTGTGGCGAGTCCGGTCCCATGACGGTCAGTTACGTCACAAATACGCCGATGGTGAACGTGAACTGTACCGACCCTATTAGTTCTTATGCCCTGCGGCCGGACAGTTTGTTCATTCTTAAGAAGGTCTATGACCGCAGTAAGGGACGACCGCTTGAATTGCGGGAATTACTGGAAAAGCCGTACCACGTCCATCTGCGCAACCTCCGAAAGTTTTCATATGCCGAGAACACCAGCGACGAAATCGTAGCGGCTGTAAGTGAAATGGTCGAATGGTTGAATGGCTATAGAGATGAATCAACCGCACAACAAGAGTTTCGAACCTTGGCAACCGACAAGGCCACCGCACTTCGTTATAGCACTGGCTACATTCGGAAATGGGGCACCGATAACGGATTCTTGGGTGATGGGCGTTTGGGGCGGACCTATGCTGAGACGTATCTATAAGCTGTTTAGACAGTCTTTCGTACGATCGGAATCATGAGGATCCTCTTTGTGGTTCTCCACACGGGCTATGTGCGCAATTACAACGGCGCACTGAGACAGTTGGCTGCTCGGGGCCATCGGATTCATATTGCCTATGAAGTAGATCGAGACAGACAGGGTGAGCGGCTCTGGGTTCAGCGGCTTGCAGCGGACTGTCCTGGAGTTACGTGGGGGCCCACACCAGAGAGAGACAAAACCGTTTGGACGTCGTGGGCGCGCCTCGGTCGGGCATTGCTGGACTACCTACGCTATCTGGACCCCCGCTATGCCAAAGCTGTGAAGTTGAGACGGCGGGTCGAGGCATGGGTTCCACAAGGGTTTCCAAAGATTGTTCGGTGGACCGGTGGTACGACGAGAATGGGTCGGCTGTTGTGGATGGGAATATTGAAGGCGATCGAGCGCGTCATTCCGGTCAGCAATCGGGTCGAGAAATTCGTACGCAGTCATCATCCTGATGTTCTACTCGTCACGCCATTGGTCGACGTAGCTTCTACGCAGGTGGACTATCTCAAAGTGGCACGACGACTAGGTATTACGAGTGCACTCGCGGTGGCCAGTTGGGACAATCTGACGAATAAAGGCTTGATGCGGGTGATACCAGACCGTGTGCTTTTGTGGAATGACACGCAGAAGGCAGAGGCGATAGCACTTCATGGTGTGCCCGCCGACCGCATTGTTGTGACCGGCGCTCAGCTTTTTGATCAATGGTTCGACTTGCGCCCGAGTTGCTCGAAAGAGGCTTTCTGTCGCCGCGTTGGACTCGATCCTGATCGACCGATCGTGATGTATTTGGGGTCATCTTTTTTCTTGGCTCCACGTGAAACCGAATTTGTCGAGCGGTGGATTCGAAAGATTCGCGAAAGTGATGATGAAGCGTTGAAAGCGGTCGGTATCTTGATTCGGTCCCATCCGCTGAATCCGCTGATGGTCGATCTTTCTCAGAGCGCGAACGTCGTAATGTGGCCGCAACTACCGGAACCACAGGAACCGCGTCCGATTACGGAGTACTTTGATTCGATTCACTTCAGCTCGGCCGTGGTTGGGGCGAATACCACGGCACTTATCGAGGCGGCCATTGTTGGCCGGCCCGTCTATGGGCTACGTGCCAATGAATTGGCCGAAGCGCAAGCTGAAACATTACATTTTCAACATCTGGCAGAGGTGAACGGAGGCGTACTGGAGCTTGCCGATTCGATGGATGATCATATCGGACAACTCGGGATAGAACTTCGCAAGCATACTGCAACGGATTCCAGAGCGCGTCGATTTGTCGAGGCGTTCGTTCGGCCGCGCGGCATCGAAACGCCTGCGACACCAGTTGTGGCCCGAGAGATCGAAGCGCTGGCCGATTGCACGCTGTCTCCCCAACGGGACCCGTTCTGGACGCGCGCTCTTCGACCTGCCCTATACCCTGTTTTGGCGACCTTTCTAATGTTGACCGAGAGACGACCTTGGTGGGTCTACACGGTGCGCCCGGTGCTGACGGGGACAGTGTATGGCGCTTCGGTACTGGTAATGGGCTGGCAGTTTCTGCGTCGCCAGGTCGCAGCATTGACCAAGATTCGACGGCGGAGTATCAAACGCCTGCGGCGTCTTGGGCACGGTCTGTGGTACGAGTCGTTTCACTCTGGAGCTCGACTGTGGCGGAGGGTCAGCAAGAAATCGTCTAAGTTCCGTCGACGTACGGGAAAGCGTCTTTTCAGAAGTGTTAACGCGGGACGTCATGCCTTCGCACGGTTATTAAAATGAATACATTAGTGGTCGAGCAACTCGGTAAGTGCTATCACCTTAAGAGTAAAGATAAATCTAAGACTAAGCCGACAAAGGGTGTCAGTGTTCGGAATTTGCTTAGTGCGCCCAGGAATTGGTTCCGCCCGGCCGAAACAGAGGAGTTCTGGGCGCTGAAAAATGCAACGTTTTCCGTAGAACCTGGCACGGTTCTTGGCATCATCGGGGCGAACGGTGCCGGGAAGAGCACGTTGCTTAAAATTTTGGCACGGGTGACGCCGCCGACCGAAGGTCGGGTTCAGGGGCAGGGCCGGGTTGTCTCTTTGTTGGAACTGGGTGCTGGGTTCGATCCGGATGTGTCAGCGCGCGAGAATATTTATATGAATGCGGCGATGTATGGAATACCTCATGCGGATGTGCTTAAAGGATTTGACAAGATTATTGAGTTCGCGGAGATTGGCGAGTTTGTTGATCATCCGTTGAAACACTTTTCGAGCGGCATGTACTTACGATTGGCGTTCTCCGTGTCAATCAATATGCACCCAACGATTCTGTTGGCAGATGAGATTTTGGCGGTGGGCGACATGGTGTTTCAGGAACGGTGTATGGAGAAGGTCGCTGAACTTGCCAAGGAGGGATTGACGGTACTATTCGTGTCGCATGATATGGATGCGATCACCCGCGTGTGCAATCGTGCGCTGTGGCTGAATCGTGGTGAGATTGTGAATCAGGGTGACCCAGAAGATGTTGTTAACGAATATCAGAATGCCTCGTGGGCGAGTGCAGGCTCGCAGGTGCGCGGCCGGCACACTAATCGGATTGCGGAGGTCGTCAGCGCTCGTTTGATCAACAAAGATGGGAAGGAGATTGGTGCGGCGCCGTGGTCGGAAGATGTATTTGTTCGTGTTCGGTTTCTGATAAAGAAAACCGGTGTGCATGTGCGGTGTGCATTCGATCTGTATCAAGGCAATACTCTGTTGTTTCGGTCTATTGATGCACGGGAATATGCGATCGATGAGACTGGTGTTGGGATGTATGAGGGGTTGGCGCGGATTCCGAAAGAACTTTTGGGCGAAGTGAACTATCGAGTCAATGCGTCGATTATGTTGCGTCGTGAAGAAAAGGAATCTGCGCTCACCCTGCATAACGCCCTCTCGTTTATGACCTATACAAGCGAAACGGCCGCGGTTCACGGATTGGTAGACAAAGCGAATGCGGCGCTTGCCCCACGACTGGATTGGACCATGCAGAAGGAACCTGAGGTTGTGACTGAATCGGAGAGCGTTGATGTCCAGTGAGATAAACCCGGTTGACTCTACGACGGCGATCGAACGACCCACAGCGCCGTGGGTGATCGAGCCCGTCAGAGCTGAACTCTTCCAGCGGCTCCGGGAATTTTTTCGTTATCGCCGTATTACGTGGTTCTTTGCCGTCCGGTCAGTCAAGGACATGTATGAAGGGACAGTACTCGGAAAAATCTGGCTGTTTCGCCCGATTATTCCAATGCTTATTACGTCACTGATTTTTGGCGTAATGCTCGGGGTGCCGTCGGATGGTTTGCCCTACCCATTGTTCTTTATTGCCGGCGGTTCGCTCTGGATGATGTTTGAACGATCAATGATGTGGGTGACGCGAAGTCTGGATGGTGGAAAGAGCCTCGTAAAGAAATTATATTTTCCACGATTGGTTCTTCCGGTGTCGGCCGCGTCTCCGGCTTTTCTCTATTTTCTTGTTTTCCTCATAATGATCCTGCTGTCGTGCGTTTACTATTTTGTGCGCTACGGTGATTGGTATCTTGTCATCGGGCCGCAGTTGCTGTTGCTGCCGGTGCTCGGCCTGGGGACGTTATTGTTAGCCGTGTCATTTGGGTTGTTTACCGCCGTTTGGCAAACACGCGCCAAGGATGTTCGCTATGCCGTTCGGTATGCGATGCGGTTTTGGCAGTTTCTGACCCCTGTTATTTATCCGTTGTCCCAGGTGCCGGAAGAATACCGATTACTAATTAGCCTGAATCCGGTGACGGGGTATGTTGAAACCTTCCGGTGGGCGTTGTTCGGCGCCGGCCTCCTTGATTTGAGGGCGCTGGGCATGTCTGTAGGGTTGACGGTGCTCATCTTTTGGGCGGGGTTGTGGTACTTCACGAAGGAAGAGACGGCTTCGGTCGATAGGATGTAGTATCCCGTTTCCACTTTATCTTCTAGGTAAAGTGATTCTGAACCATCCGTTATGAAAATCGTCTTTGCGACTAGCCATTTCGGCTTTTTACGCAACTTTGAGCCGGCCCTTCGTCTGCTTGCTGAGCGTGGTCACCGCATTCATTTGCTCGCAGACCGTCGGGACAGTGTCGGTGGGATGACGACCGTTGAAACCCTCATCAACGAGTATGAACAAATTACCTACGGACATGGACCGAATCCGAAAACCCATCGCTGGAATACTTTTGCAAAGGGTATTCGACTGTGCCTTGACTACTGGCGATATTTGCACCCACGATACGACGGTTCACCCAAACTTAGAGAACGGGCTGCGGCGCAAACCCCGACGTGGGCGGTAGCCTGGACACAGCGGTCGTCATTCTGGGGGCGCTTGGTACAACGCAGCCTCTCAGTGTTGTTTCGCCTCGTGGAACGGTCGCTGCCATACGACATGGCTGTGCACGAGTTCTTGAAGGCACAGGCCCCAGATGTCCTGCTAATTACTCCACTGTTGTATTTCGGTTCGTCGCAGGTTGGCTACGTGCGTGCCGCTCGCGCTTTAGGTGTTCCAACCGTCTTGTGTGTTGGAAGTTGGGATCATCTGACGACGAAGGGAGTCATCCATGACATCCCTGATGTGGTGACGGTCTGGAACGAGGCGCAGCGGCGGGAGGCGTCAGCGATTCACGGTGTGTCACCGAAGAAAGTAATTGTTACTGGCGCACAAGCTTACGATCGTTGGTTCGTTGGCAAGTCGAGCACTTCGCGCGAGCAGTTTTGTCGCAACATCGGGTTGGACCCTGCGTGCCCGTTTTTGCTTTACGTGTGTTCGTCGCCTTTCATTACGCCGCACGAAGTCAGTTTTGTTGAGGGGTGGATTCGCGCGATCCGATCTCATGAGAACCCACAACTTCGCCAGGTAGGTCTGCTAATCCGTCCGCACCCGCAGAATTTTCAGCAGTGGGCCACCGTGGACTTTTCGAACTATAAAAACGTCGCAATTTTTCCGCGAGCTGGGGCAAATCCTGTCGACGTCGACGCTCGGGAACAATACTTTGACTCGATGTTCCACAGTGCCGCTGTTGTTGGCGTGAACACGAGTGCGCTAATCGAATCTGCGATTGTGGGGCGGCCGGTTTATACGGTGATTACTGACGAGTTTGCCGACACACAGGAAGGCACGTTGCACTTCCAGCATTTGGCGAAAGCCCAAGGGGGTCTTTTACAGACAGCCGAGAATTTAGATGACCATACCGCTGCGTTGGCACGGTTGTTAGACGACCAGCCCGATGAATTGACTGCTCGGCGACTGGAATTCATCAAGACATTTGTTCGACCACGAGGTCTCGATGTGCCTGCCGCGTCGGTATTTACGGAGGCTATTGAAACAACAGGTCAGTCAGGTGGGGTTCCACGTCGAACAGGGGCGTTCTGGACCCCACTTGCGAGGTTATTTCTGTATCCCTTTGCCATCGTGGCGACGTCGTGGGAACGGAGTCGGAAGGTCGCCCGCCGTGCTGATAGGAAACCCAGTCAAGAGAATCTACGGATTCTATTTGCCATGGCTTCGCCGGAATATCTGCGCTATTACGACGCTGTGATTCGTGAACTCGCCCGTCGCGGCCATAAGGTGTTTGTAGCGATTAACAATGTTCAGAAGAAGAAACAAGCGCGGATCGAGAATCTAGAAGGCATCTCTGGTGTTCGCGTGGCAGGAGTGGTGCCCGACCGTGTTGATATCTGGGGTCGAGTGGCCAAGGGAGTGCGCGGGATCACTGATTTTGCCAGGTTTCTCCATCCTCGATACGCTGCTGCCCCGGCGCTCCGAGCACGAATGAAACGAAAAGTATTGCCGCGGGCATTTCATGTTCTCGATTGGATTCGGATGTTGTCGGAGCGAAGAATAAAGCAGGTTCTGCGCTTCCTGGCGGTCTGTGAGCGCGTCATACCGAGTAGCCCTCGATTGGAGTCCTTTATCCAGCGTTGGCAGCCTGATTTGGTGATGGTGTCCCCGCTTATTGACGCAGCATCGGACCAAGTAGACCTGGTCAAGAGTGCGAGGCGTCTCGGTTTGCCTTCAACGGCGTGTATTGCGAGTTGGGACAACTTGAGCAACAAAGGGTTAGTTCGCATTCAACCTGATGCTGTAGTCGTCTGGAACGAAGTTCAAAAAGCGGAAGCGATGGAGTTTCATAGCGTTGCGGCCAGTCGAATCGAAGTAACCGGGGCGCAGTTGTTCGATCGATGGTTTCAGCGAGATATGCAACGAACGAGGGAACAGTTTGCTGCGCAAGTGGGGTTGCCGGTTGAACGGCCGTTCGTTCTTTTTGCAGGATCGTCCGGTTTTATTTCGGAGTCACATGCAGAAGTGGCATTTGTCAAAAGATGGATTTCGGCGTTGCGAGCGTCCAGTGACCCCAGCGTGAATTCAATGGGGATATTGATTCGTCCACATCCTTACAACACGGTGGCTTGGGAAGAGGCGGAACTCAACGGGCTCGAGTCGGTGTCCGTGTGGCCCAGGCAGCGCTACAACGCGGTTGCCGAATCCGAACGAGAGATGTACTACGACTCACTCTCCCATAGCGCGGTGGTAGTGGGGATTAATACCAGCGCAATGTTGGAAGCCGCAATCGTAGGGCGGCCTGTGCTGTCGATTCTTGCTCCTGAGTTTTCGACAACCCAAGAGGGCACGCTGCACTTCCATTATTTATTGCCAGAACATGGAGGCTGCGTGCGTGTTGCCCGCGACTTCCAAGAACACATCCGTCAATTGGCTTTCGTGCTCAGGAGTCCTGACACAGTTAAGAAGGAGACTCAGCGTTTTGTGGGTACATTCATTCGACCACATGGTATTGATCGCCCGTCGACTCCTCTGATGGCCGATGCCATAGAACGTATCGGCCGGCGTGGTCAGGTGGTGGATGAATCCGTACCGTGGTGGGCTTGGCTCGGCCGGGTGTCCTTACTGGCCATTGCGGCTGGCGCGGGGGTGATCTCGCTAATAGGCAGGCGTCCGAGATGGTGGGGACGCATGCGTCAGAGCGCTCGTCGCATGCGACACCGGGGACGTAAGCAATTATCCAAGTTTGTACGACGTTTGTTTCGAGGGACGAAACAAGTTGGTCGGACTGTAGGACGAAGTGGTCGAGAACTTGGTCGCTCGAAGCCCCGAACACGTTTGGCAAGGTTACCCCGTGGGTTCATGCGTGTTCTACGCCGAAGTCGATACCGGGTCGCTATGTTTCTGCGGCACGGTACAGCCGGTGATCAGGATGTTGATGGATAACGTATGAAGTTATTAGTAGTGGCGCGGCATTTTGGGTGTTTACGAAACTATGAATCGGCGGTGCTGGCATTGGCAGCTCAGGGTCATACGGTGCAACTGGTTGGACTGACGGATGACATTCTGGATGGGGCGGAAGTGGCCGCGGGATTGGTGGCGCGTGGCGCGGGGCGGATAACAACTGAACGGCGGACGGTGGCCGCGACGAGTGAATTAGTCCGGAAACTACGCTTAGCCGTGGACTATCTGCGCTATCTGGAGCCGGCGTATGCGGAGGCGCCACGATTACGACAACGCGCCTGGGAGCGGACTCCGCGAGGCGTGTTGGGCTTGCTTCGCGTGCCGGGTGTGGGGAGTCGGTGGGGACGCCGGTTGTTGGCGCTGGTTTTGCGACGATTGGAAGCAGCGGTTCCACTCGACACGGAGGTGGCGGCGTATTTGCGGGCCGAGGCACCAGACGTAGTCATGCTGACACCGTTGATCGGCTTAGGTGCACCGGAGCAGGAGTATTACCGCGTGGCGCAGGCGCTGGGGTTCCGGACGGTATTCGGAGTGTGGAGTTGGGACAATTTGTCGAGCAAGTCAGTACTCCGCAGCGTGCCATCGCTGATGACGGTGTGGAATGAAGTGCAGCGGCGAGAGGCAGAGGAGCTCCACGGGGTGCCGCGGACACGGATCGCAGTGACAGGAGCGCAGTGTTTCGATCAGTGGTTTGAGCGACAACCAACCCGTAGTCGAGAGGCGTTCTGTGCACGGGTGGGGCTGCCAGCGGAGCGACCGTTTGTGTTGTATGTATGCTCCGCGTTGTTTGCCGGCAGTCCATCAGAAGCGGCATTTGTCAGGCGGTGGGTGGAGGCGTTGCGGACACAGCCGGCATTGCGAGAGGTCGGTGTGTTGGTGCGGCCACATCCGTCGCGGGAGAAGGAATGGACACAGGTGTCATTAGCGGGATTAGGTCCGGTGGTGAGATGGGGAACGAACCCGGTCGATTCAGAAGCGAAGGCTGACTACTATGATTCCTTGCAGTACACCACGGCGGTTGTGGGTTTGAATACAAGTGCGTTTCTGGAAGCAGCCATTCTGGAGAAGCCGGTTCTCACGTTGCTGTTGGATGAGTTCAAGGAGAATCAAGAAGGGACGTTACATTTTCATTATCTGCTCGGAGACGAGGGGCTTTTGACGGTGGCGCGTGATTGGGCCACACATGGGCGGGACTTGGCTGAGGCGGTAATGGCGCCGGTCGCCGCCCGGAGTCGAGCCTTTGCCGCCCGGTTTCTTCGACCTCAGGGACGAGAAGTCTCGTCAACTGACCAGTGGGTTACTGCTGTCGAAGCCCTGGCTGCTACCCCGGTTCCCGCGGCCGCGACTCCCCTCAGTGTCCATACGCGGGGCGGGTTCATGGTGAGTGGGCTCGAAGCTGTTTGCTTGACTCCGGTTGGTCGGGGTCTGTTGCGTGACCCGAGCGAGGCGGCGGAGATGAAGGCTCGCCGCCGGCGCCTGCGATGGCAGCATCGCAACAACCGGCATGCACGATTTCAGGAGAAATGGCGGAAGCTTAGGCTGTTCATCCGTTCTCGAGAGTATCGACAGGATAAGTTAACCCGTCTCCTCGGTAGACCCCACTCATGAAGATTTTATTTGTACTTAAGCAGACTGGATATCTCCGTCACTTCGACACGGTGGTGCAGACTTTGGCACACCAAGGGCATGAGATTCGTCTGGCAAGTCAGAATGACTCGCTTAAATTGCCATCGACATTACAGGACCTCCCGCGTGTATCGATTACGACCTGTCCCAAGAAACGTGGTGATACGTGGGCGAAGGATGTGAGCTTATTTCGCCGAGCGGAAGATTACCTTAGGTATCTTGAGGGACCGTATAAGCCAGCGAGTAAACTGCGAGCCCGAGCATTTGACAAGTTTATCCAGACGCTGTCCAACGGGAAGCGTGTGCCCGATCCGTTGTGGAGCGAGATCGGATTGGACTTGACCGATGCGGAGATTGGGCGTCTCAGGAAATTCTTTGCTCTGGTTGAGGAAACGCTACCAAGCGATTCCAGTATTGAAGAATTTTTCAAACAAGAAGCGCCGGACGTTGTGTTGATCACACCGCTCATCGACATTGGATCGGGACAAAGCGATTTTGTGAAGAGTGCTCGAGCACTCGAGATACCGGTTGGGATGGTCCTTTTCAGCTGGGACAATCTCAGCACGAAAGGTAGTGTGCACATAGCACCGGACCACGTGTTTGTATGGAATGAGATCCAGCAACGTGAAGCAATCGAATTACACGGCATACGGAAGAAACGTATCAGTTTGACCGGAGCGCCCCGCTTCGACCGATTCATCGACCTTGCCGTGCGTGATGAATCAAAAACGACACGGGCCAAATTCTGTCAGGCACTTAATTTTGAACAGGACCGCCCCATTATTCTGTATCTCTGTTCTTCCAAGTTCGTGGCAGTTGATGAACGGCCATTCATACAAAGTTGGATTCGTAACGTCCGCGCGTCGAAAGACCCCGTGGTGGCCAGTGCAAACCTCTTAGTTAAGACGCACCCAGACCTCACTCGGGATTGGCGCGACCATTCTGAAAAGCGTGTTTCTTGGCCAGGGGTTGAACCGGCATTAATTAATTCATCACTTGGTGATGACCATACTACGGTCCTTATGTCTAAGTTCACGGCTCTACAGACTCTGTATGAGTGCCTGTATCACAGTGACGTCGTGGTCGGTCTTAACACCAGCGCCGAGCTTGAAGCCGGTATTTTAGGAAAGCCTGTGCTGACTCTTCCGGCTGGCGAGAGTCTCGAAGCCGGTCAGCGGAGGACCTTACATTTTCATTATCTCTTACGCGCTAACGGCGGTTTTGTCGAGTTGGCATCGAGCACGGACGAACATCTAACGCAGTTAGCCGACGTGCTTGCCGGTCGCTACGATACTCAACACATCCAATCGTTTATTACTTCGTTTCTTCGGCCTCAAGGTTGGGATAAATCCTCGAGTGAAATCCTCGCAGGAAAAATTGTGAAGCATCTAGGACGCAAGCAAAAACCCTCAGAACGACTTGCGGCCAAGGCGGCGGGTGAATCCGTGGGCGAGATTATGAGTGGCGATGAATCCACGAATGTGAGCTCGGCGGTCGTCGACGTCGACTATGGTCGGCATCGAATCGTTATCACCGCCACGACCGATGCGGAGCGGCGATGGCGCGCCCGCGCTTGTGCGAAGGAGCCATGGACCGTCGAGTGGATCGAGACCTCAGTCAATCAGGGTGATGTCTTCTATGACATCGGAGCTAACGTCGGCGTATTCTCGCTCATTGCTGCGATGAAATGTGCCAAGAAGGTACAGGTGGTCGCGTTTGAACCCGGATATGCGTCGTTTGCCCATCTGTGTGACAACGTTGTTTTAAATCAATGTGAAGGTGTGATTACGCCGGTCCCACTCCCGCTTGCTAACCAAACCGGGCTCGCCCAATTTAAATACCGCAGCCGCGAGGCTGGGCAAAGTCGCCACGCGTTACTGGAGAAGACAAGAATTGGGCCGGGCGATGGCCAGTCTCGGTATCAGCAACCCGTATTGGCAATGCGGTTAGATGATATGGTGTCGACGTTTAACCTACCGAAACCAAATCACCTCAAGATTGATGTTGATGGTGCCGAACTTCGGGTGTTGCATGGCGCGACTGAAATATTGAGGCACGACGGTCTACGTACCATACTCGTCGAGGTCGAGACGGCAATAGAAGATTCTGTCGTAACTGTGCTTCGGGACGCTGGGTTTTCTTTGGTGTCTCGATATGAGCATGGGAAGAAGACCAAGGCTCCTTGGTACGGCTTGTTTGCTCGTGTATCCGAACCTTAGATCTGACTCGCTATTATGAAAATTCCCTATCGCCGAGAGACAGAATATACGCCCGTTGCTATTGACCGGTTACGACCGACTGGGTCTTACGCCCAACTGATCGCCAATCGTACCCATGCAATTGACGCGCTTGTCGCTGAGCATGGTGTTGTACCCGCTGAGTTGTTACGTGCACGTAACTGTCCTACCTGTCGTTCAGACCGCCATCAGCATGAACTTGACAAGGATCACTTGGCGTTGGTGCGTTGTCTGGCGTGCGACCTTGTCTATGTGAATCCTGCTTTCGACGAG
Source organism: uncultured Vicinamibacteraceae bacterium (assembly GCA_964624855.1). GTDB lineage: Bacteria > Acidobacteriota > Vicinamibacteria > Vicinamibacterales > UBA8438 > CAUZIB01. Next base: position 6,817 of record CAZUZW010000049.1, on the reverse strand, counting down.
GAACACTATCGAGAGATCTATCAATCAACTGAGTATCAGGCAATCATGAAGGACTTGGGTATCGAGAGCCACGACTACCGCGTGGAACGATTTGGGCGTGAACGTGTCGAAATCATGGCGGCACACCTACCGCAAAATAGACCCGTACGTTATTTGGACGTGGGGTGTAGTACGGGATTTGTTGTCGAGGCAGCACGTCAAGTGGGTTGGGATGCTCTAGGCATCGATTTAAACCCATCCGCGATTGAGTTTGGGAAGGAGCGGGGTCTCGATTTACGGGCCGTTACGCTTGATGGTGCTGGCTTTGATTTGGAAACTTTTGATGCCGTCTCACTGTTTGACGTTGTTGAGCATTTACTGGAGCCGTCTACAGTCGTGGCGTCCGCGGTGAAGTTGTTACGGCCGGGTGGGATTCTGTTCATCTATGTGCCAAATTATGACTCCGCATCACGACTTCTTTTGGGTGCAGATGCTCATTTCATCTGGCCGACACACCATCTCAATTACTACACGCCAGAAACAGCATCTGATCTTTTGAGTCGTCATGGGCTCGAAGTTGAACTCTTGACCACCGAAGGACTCGACATCGTGGACTACGTGTGGTCTCGGCGTGAAGTGGCTGGAGAGGATGTTACGGCGATCGAGCGAATCGCCGATACGCTCCAGTTTCTCGTGAATGCTGGTGCTTACGGAAAAAATCTTCGAGTGTTAGCGAGACGGCCATTGTGAAGTTATTAGTAGTGGCGCGGCATTTTGGGTGTTTACGAAACTATGAATCGGCGGTGCTGGCATTGGCAGCTCAGGGTCATACGGTGCAACTGGTTGGACTGACGGATGACATTCTGGATGGGGCGGAAGTGGCCGCGGGATTGGTGGCGCGTGGCGCGGGGCGGATAACAACTGAACGGCGGACGGTGGCCGCGACGAGTGAATTAGTCCGGAAACTACGCTTAGCCGTGGACTATCTGCGCTATCTGGAGCCGGCGTATGCGGAGGCGCCACGATTACGACAACGCGCCTGGGAGCGGACTCCGCGAGGCGTGTTGGGCTTGCTTCGCGTGCCGGGTGTGGGGAGTCGGTGGGGACGCCGGTTGTTGGCGCTGGTTTTGCGACGATTGGAAGCAGCGGTTCCACTCGACACGGAGGTGGCGGCGTATTTGCGGGCCGAGGCACCAGACGTAGTCATGCTGACACCGTTGATCGGCTTAGGTGCACCGGAGCAGGAGTATTACCGCGTGGCGCAGGCGCTGGGGTTCCGGACGGTATTCGGAGTGTGGAGTTGGGACAATTTGTCGAGCAAGTCAGTACTCCGCAGCGTGCCATCGCTGATGACGGTGTGGAATGAAGTGCAGCGGCGAGAGGCAGAGGAGCTCCACGGGGTGCCGCGGACACGGATCGCAGTGACAGGAGCGCAGTGTTTCGATCAGTGGTTTGAGCGACAACCAACCCGTAGTCGAGAGGCGTTCTGTGCACGGGTGGGGCTGCCAGCGGAGCGACCGTTTGTGTTGTATGTATGCTCCGCGTTGTTTGCCGGCAGTCCATCAGAAGCGGCATTTGTCAGGCGGTGGGTGGAGGCGTTGCGGACACAGCCGGCATTGCGAGAGGTCGGTGTGTTGGTGCGGCCACATCCGTCGCGGGAGAAGGAATGGACACAGGTGTCATTAGCGGGATTAGGTCCGGTGGTGAGATGGGGAACGAACCCGGTCGATTCAGAAGCGAAGGCTGACTACTATGATTCCTTGCAGTACACCACGGCGGTTGTGGGTTTGAATACAAGTGCGTTTCTGGAAGCAGCCATTCTGGAGAAGCCGGTTCTCACGTTGCTGTTGGATGAGTTCAAGGAGAATCAAGAAGGGACGTTACATTTTCATTATCTGCTCGGAGACGAGGGGCTTTTGACGGTGGCGCGTGATTGGGCCACACATGGGCGGGACTTGGCTGAGGCGGTAATGGCGCCGGTCGCCGCCCGGAGTCGAGCCTTTGCCGCCCGGTTTCTTCGACCTCAGGGACGAGAAGTCTCGTCAACTGACCAGTGGGTTACTGCTGTCGAAGCCCTGGCTGCTACCCCGGTTCCCGCGGCCGCGACTCCCCTCAGTGTCCATACGCGGGGCGGACGTGTTTGGAAAGTTTGCGAGTATGCTGCGACTTTTCCGAGCGTAGTTAGATTACTCCAAGATCCTCTGAGTTTTGGTGAGACACGCCAGCGTGAGGAACGTCTTCGAATTGATCGTCGACAGAAGGAAGACCTACTTCGTGGGCGTGAAGTGACACGGCTAGCTAGAGAAGAGTCCCGTGATCGTCGCCATCGTGAAGCGGCTACAGAAAAGACAAATGAACAACGTCGCAAGGAAGCGGCTAAACAGATGCGGATCAAGGACAAGCGGCGCGTAATGGCACAGGCGCGGCGGCAACGCGTTCAACATCTTGTTGTGAGTCGCGTCAAACGATTAATCGGTCTTACGAGTTAGAGATAAAACTAAAGTGAATCCCCGCGTCATCATCTTGACGAGTACTTTTCGACGGCATCAGTTTCTTTGTCGATATCTTGCGGCTAGGCTATCGGTAGTTGGCGTCTGGCAGGAAGAGAAGTCGTTTAAGCCCACTTCTCATGCGAACGGACCTGACGATGCCGATGTCATTCGGCGACACTTTTCGGCTCGAGACGACGCCGAAGCTCGTGATTTTTCGGACGTTGAATTCGCTGGTGAAATCGATGCGAAATCGTGCCGGCAAGTGTCAGTTGGTGGTTTGAATGATCCTAATGAAGTCACGCGGATGGTTGAGATGAAACCAAATGTCGTGGTCGTGTTCGGTACCGGAATCTTGAAGGGGGACATTCTTTCTCGCTTTGAGGGGCAGTTGCTCAATATTCATTTAGGACTATCGCCGTATTATCGTGGTGCGGGGACTAATTTTTGGCCGCTGGTGAACGGAGAACCCGAGTTTGTAGGTGCGACGATTCATTATCTCGATGCAGGTATTGATACCGGGCCAATTATTGCTCACGTGCGTCCGGATATTGACCGTACAGATGGACCTCATGAGCTCGGTAATAAGGCAATTCGCGCAGCAGCAGAGGGCATGGTGAAGGCGGTGAAGGCGCATCATCGCGGTCGCCTGCGAAGTCATCCCCAGACGGCGAAAGGCCGATTGTATCAACGTAAGGATTTCAACGCAGAAGCCGTACGGCAGCTCTATCACCAGTTCGACCAAAATGTCCTTGGGAATTATCTCGATGCAAAACAGGTGCGAGACGAGCGTCTTAATCTGGTCTCACTTGAGGAGGCTAGGTGAGCGATTCTTGTCTGATCGTGACCTATCACTACGTCCGTGCAACGGAGGACACTCTTTTTCCCACGCTTAAGGCACTTGCTCCTAATGACTTTGAACGTCAACTCGACGTGTTGGAAAAGGCGAACAATTTTATTAGTTGTGCCGAACTTGAGGCGGCAATTTTTGAGGGCGGCAAGTTGCCTGAGCAGGCAGTGCTTCTTACCTTCGACGATGGATTTCGCGATCATGCGGATGTCGTATATCCCATTCTTCAGCGTCGAGGGATACCAGCTATTTTTTTCATTGCAGGCGATACCTTAGAGTCAGAGCCACGTCTTTTGAATGTTCACAAAACGCACTTTTTATTAGCAGCGCTAGGAGCGGAGGGTTTTGTTGCCCGCGTAAACGATGGATTACGGGAGCTCCGGGTGACTACGGAATCGGAGTCCCGTCCACCGGCAGAGATCTACCGCTATGACACGTCGGATCACTTGCGAGTTAAACACTTGTTGAACTATGAACTTCCCACTTTACAGGCTGACCGACTGTTAGCAGGGTTGTTTACAGAACACCTCGGCGAAGAGGTAGCTTTTGCACGCACCTTGTATCTTCAACGGCAGGACGTGCGCTGCATGAGTGAAGGAGGCATGACCTTTGGGTTTCATACGAAGAGGCACCCGGTGCTTGCTCGTCTGACGGCGGCCGAGCAGTATTCGGAACTCGCTGGCGGCGTTGATCTTATTCGTGCTGTGAGTGGGCAAATTTCAGTTCCGTTCTGTTTTCCGTATGGAAGTGTTCATACCTACACAGACGAAACGCTGGCTACACTTGAACAGTGTGGTTACTCAATGGCGTTTACGACAGCGCGACGATGGATGATGCCGGCTCGGGACAATCGATTTGAAATTCCCCGGTTCGACACACGCGATCTCCCTCCATTTCAAGAGGTGATCCCAAATGCGTAGGGTATGTGTGGTTGTTGGTTCCCGTGCCAATTACAGCAGTATCAAGGCAGGGATGCGTGCGATCAGAAGTCATCCTGACCTCGAATTACAACTGATCGTGGGTGCGTCTGCGGTGCTCGATCGGTATGGTTCGGTGGTGGACGTGATCGAGCGAGATGGATTTGTTCCTGATGCTCGCATCAATATTATTGTCGAAGGCGAGACACCGGCGACTATGGCTAAGTCGACGGGACTGGGACTACTGGAAATTCCGACGCTGTTTGAACTCTTCAAGCCTGATGTGGTCGTTAGCGTCGGAGACCGTTTTGAGACGATGGCACCGGTCGTAGCCGCTGCGTATATGAATATTCCAGTGGCCCATACTATGGGAGGAGAAGTCAGCGGTACCATCGATGAAAGTATTCGACATGCTGTAACAAAATTAGCGCATTTACACTTTCCGGCAAATCAAGCGGCGGCCGATCGTATAGTGCGGATGGGTGAAGATCCCGACACAGTGCACGTTGTTGGCTGTCCTCGAATTGATCTAGTGGATGAAGTTGTTTCCGCAGAAAACTTTGTTGATGATGGTTGGTTAAAGCGCGAAGGTGTCGGTGGAGAAATTGACCTAAGCAAGCCGTTTTTGCTCGTGTCGCAGCATCCCGTTACGACGGAATTTGGTGCAGGCGAAAGTCAAATCGACGAGACACTCTCTGCAGTGCGCGCACTTGACGTCCAGGCAATTGTGCTTTGGCCAAACGTTGACGCGGGTTCTGAAGATATTGCGCGAGGAATGCGTAAATTCAGAGAACATCATGACCCACAAGGAGTTCGATTCTACAAAAACTTTCCGGTGGAAGTTTTTATTGGATTGATGAAACGTGCTGCTTGTCTCGTAGGAAACTCCAGTGCTTTTATTCGCGAAGGTGCCTTTCTGGGTACCCCGGCAGTGAATATTGGTTCGCGACAGATGGGACGTGACCGCGGCCGTAATGTCATCGATGTTGCGTACAATCATGAAGCCATAACCGCGGCGATTCGTCAGCAGGTTGAACACGGCTGTTATTCACCCGATCATCTTTATGGTGATGGTCAGGCTGGTCCTCGCCTTGCCGATGTTCTTGCTACTGCTCCAATACGGTTGCAGAAGAGAATTACTTACTGATCCCGATCGAATTATGGATGTCCTAGGCGTCGTACCGGCGCGTGGCGGATCCAAAGGAATACCTCGCAAGAACCTAGCCGTTGCAGCTGGGCGATCATTGCTGGCATGGACCGCCGATGCGGCCCACGCAAGTAATCGACTGACGCGAGTCATCGCCAGCACAGACGATGCGGAGATTGCTCAAGCTGCACGCGTTCTTGATTTAGAAGTTCCGTTCATACGCCCGATTGCGTTGGCCGCTGATGACACACCGATCTTGGCGGTTCTTGAAGATCTACTAAGTCGACTTGCTGATACGGAACAGTATGAGCCCGACATCGTCGTACTATTGCAACCGACTTCGCCATTGCGTCGAGCTGACCATATTGATCGAGCTGTTGATCTATTGTGTGATTCTGGTGCTGATACGGTGGTTAGTGTTGTTCGGGTGCCGCACAATTTCAGTCCGTCTTCGATACTACAAGAGACAGAAGGCCGTGTTGTGCCGTGGGGTGATGCTCCTACCGTTACGCGCCGTCAGGACAAAGCAACTTTGTATGCCAGAAACGGCCCAGCCGTCGTTGCTGTGAGACCGTCTGTGCTGAAGAAATATGAAGGTCTTTATGGACGCGATACGCGTTTTCTAGAGATGACGAGAGCGGAGTCAATCGATATTGATGAACCGTGGGATCTCGAGTTGGCGACTTGGTTGATTGAGCGACGAGACATGTCGACTTAAGACCCGGAAGAAGACAAATGAAGATCCTGCTCTCTGTATTGCATTTCGGGTTATTACGAAAATTTGAGTCGGTTGTACGAACCTAGTCGGATCGGGGGCACGAGGTGTTACTGCTTGCTGATGAGGACGACGCATTTGGTGGTGAGTCTTTAGCGGAAGATCTTGCGTTGCTACCAGGTGTCAGCCATGGACGGACACCGGCTTACGGCGACCAACCTTGGTTCATCGTGGTTCGAAAGGTCCGTCAAGGCTTGGATTATCTCCGGTTTCTTGACAGTCGTTATAAGCCGTTTCCCAAACTTCGGGATCGGGCCGAGGCGCGGGCACCGCGGTTTGTTACTGGATTAGTGCGAGTTCCGATACTACGTGCTTTTGGTGTCAGGCGGGTTCTAATGGCTGTCTTGACTGCGATTGAAGGAGGTATGCCGCGTCTCGATGCGATGGACGCGTTTCTCGATCGGGCGCGACCGGACGTGATCTTATTTGCTTCTGTGACTCATCCTCGAGCTGCTCAGATCGACCATTTACGCAGTGCCCGCGCGAAAAATATTCCAAGTGGGGTATGTGTCTACAGTTGGGACCACTTATCAAGTAAGGCCAAGATTCGCGTCTTGCCAGATCGAGTATTTGTTTGTAACGAGACACAGCGGATCGAGGCGGCCAAGTTACACTGTATTCCGTTTGACCGGGTGGTAGTCACAGGCGCGCAGGTATACG
>CAZUZW010000048.1:0-19824 GCA_964624855.1 uncultured Vicinamibacteraceae bacterium | reverse complement strand
GACCCAACGAGCTTTCAAGACCTTGAGATGGGCCGTAAGATGCCCGTTGTGCCAGAGACGCTCCGAGAGCAATACCGCGAACTAATTCAGGAGCACATTACTGCTTTGTCGAAACTGTGCGGTGAGAATCGGATTGATTACGCGTTGTTTAATACCGCTACGCCAATTGACCATGCGTTGTTTAAGTTTCTTGCGATGCGAGAGAAATTGAGTCGGGTGCGCTGATGGGTTTTCTGGCTCCTTTGTTCTTACTTGGCTTGGCAACGCTGGCCGTGCCCGTGATCATCCATATGATCCAACGTGAACGAAAAGAGGTCATTGAATTTCCCTCATTGATGTTCATTCGTAAGATTCCGTTCCATTCGTTTCGCCGGCAGCGAATTCGAAACTGGTTTCTACTACTGCTTCGGTGTGCTGCCGTGGCCCTGTTGCTTGGGGCGTTTGCACGCCCATTTTTTCCGGCAGGATCGCTGGCCGCAGTGACCTCAACAGCCCGTGAAGTCGTGATTTTGCTCGACCGGTCCTACAGCATGGTGTACGACGGCCGTTGGGACCGAGCCAGAGATGCCGCCCGGGACGTGATCAATGGATTGAGGGCTGAGGACCAGGCGACGGTGATTTTGTTTGATAGTGGAGCTCAGGCGGGAGCACGTTCGACTACCGACCGGGCGAGTCTTCTAGGACTGGTCGAAGATGCAGAGACCGGTTCTGGGGCAACTCGCTACGGTCCGGCGATGAAACTTGCCGAAGGGATCTTTGATGGCTCGAATCTTCCCGAACTTGAGGCAGTGTTGATAAGTGACTTTCAACGCATAGGCGTAGAAAGTGCTTCGGGAATCCGTTTTCCTCAGGGCACCATCGTGACTCCTATTTCCGTGACGACTGAAGCCGCGGTAGAGAACGTAAGCGTTGCCGGCGTCCTGTTTGAGCGAGAGTTTTTTTCGGGGCGCGAGCGTGTTTCCGTAGTCGCGCGAGTAACTAATCGTGGAGAAGGTCCAGTCAGTGCGATCAATCTCTCCCTGGCAATAGAAGGGCGGGATGTCGAAACGGTAGCGACAGATTTACCAGCTAACGGGTCCGCAACCGTGAATTTTGCGCCAGTCACGGTTGGTGCGCGCCCCGTGACTGGTACGGTGCGGACGGACGGCGACCGTCTTCCTACTGACGATGTTTTTCACTTTGTCATTTCGCCAGGCCAGGTGGTGGGCGTTTTGGTTATTGGCAATGACCGTAGTGGTCCGGCGGATGCTTTGTATCTGCGTCGTGCCTTGGGCATTGGTTCAAGCCCGGCATTTGATGTTACTACTACGACAGTTACGAGTTTTCGAGCCCAGGATTTGCTGGACCGACAGGTCGTGGTGCTGAAGGACGCAGGCCCTCCGATTGGGCCAGCAGGCGAGGCGCTGCAAGAGTTTGTTGAGAACGGCGGTGGGTTGTTGGTGGTTGCTGGTGAGCGTAGCGAATGGCCAGCAGACGCCCCTGATCTGTTGCCTGGGCCGCTTGGCCGCCCAGTCGACCGAGCTGGTCGTGGTGCGGGCTTGGGTTTTGTCGACTATAGCCATCCCGTGTTTGAGTTATTTAGCGCGCCGCGCAGTGGTGATGTCACTACTGCCCGGTTTTTTCGGTATCGTCCAATTGAGGTTGATGAATTAACTTCCGTCATTGCTCGGTTCGACGATGGGAGTCCTGCGCTTCTCGAGCACCGAGTGAATAGTGGTCGGGTGTTCTTTTGGGCGTCAACGCTCGACAATTTTTGGAATGATCTTGCGCTAAAACCCGTGTATCTGCCGTTTGTTCACAGCTTGATTGAATATTTGGCCGACTATTCGCCGTCGCAACCGTGGGCATTAGCGGGCCAAGTGCTCAATCTGGCTGAGCAAGATGGTCTCTTGGCGAGTGCCGGTCTCAGCGACGCTGCTCTTGTGGCGATCGCGCCTTCTGGCGATCGCATTCCGGTTAGTGACGGGGCGCGAGCAGGTTTTCTGACGATGACCGAACAGGGCGTATACGAGGTGCACGACGCTACGACTACATCCGATTTCCCGCTGACGCTAGCAGTGAATGTGGACTTGACTGAATCAGATCTTACGGCAGTCGATCCTGAGGAATTGGCCAGTAGCCTTACGGGGCGTATGGTGGATGGACAAGCTGCTGTAGCTCCCACGGGTGAGGCCAGAGTGTTTGCGTCTGAGGATTTGGAGCAGCGACAGGGTATCTGGTGGTATTTACTTGTTGCGGTGTTTATGCTGTTTGTCGCAGAGACGGTTGTGTCGAATCGACTTTCACGGACTTCATTAAATGCTGACTAGACAGTAAAGACTGGCGGATGTGACACAGGTATGTTGTACTCGGGTAATTGGAACCAAAGGGTGACAGAAGAATGGGCATAATATCTGGCCAATCGCTCCTTCCTACCGATCGTGACGAAATTCTTCGAGTGATCCGTCAGGTGCGAAATCGGTGGCGTCTGAGGATCGCGCTCCGAGGCTTCGCGGTTGTCATTGCTGCGTTGCTGGGGACACTGGTTGTGTCGGCGTGGGGGCTTGAGGTCTACCGGTTTACACCAGCTGCAATAATCACATTTCGGATCGTCACGTACGGTGCTCTATTGGGGTTCGGGTGGTGGTTCTTTGTCCGACCCTTGTTGCGTCACGTTTCTGATGAGCAGGTGGCGCTCTATCTTGAGGAACACGAACCGTCACTTCAGGCAGCTGTGCTAAGTGCGGTCGAAGAAACGCGAAAAGGTGACCGCGCGGCTGGCCTTGACTACTCCCCGAAGTTAGTGGGGAAACTCGTTGAATCCGCAGCGGAAAAGATTCGCGATGTAGACATGGGACGGGCCGTTGAGCATCAGCGCATTCAGGGCTCGTCTGGGTGGCTCGCGGCCGGTGCGGTGCTGGCGCTGCTGCTATTTCTTTTTGGTCCAACCTATTTGCGACACGGTGTCATGGCGCTGCTTACGCCGATGGGTAGCGCTGAAGCCGCCAGCCCTTATCGGATCGCCGTTTTTCCTGGCGATGCGACAATAGCTCGCGGTTCCGACCAAGCAATTACCGCAACCTTGGATGGCTTCGGAACGGATCAAGTGAACCTTTTTGTACGGTCAAACGAAAGTGTCCCGTTCGAACGATTGCCGCTCATTCCCCTTGAAGACCCAGGCCTGTTTGAAGTGCTTTTGTTTGATGTGCAGGAGAGTACCGACTACTTTGTGGAAGCGGTCGGCGTGGAATCTGAGACTTTTACCTTGGAGGTTGTGGACCTGCCTTACGTCGAACGTCTCGAGCACGAGTATGTCTTTCCATCCTATACGGGACTTGAGCCGCGATTGGTCGAAGAGGGTGGCGATATCGCCGTGCTGAGTGGGACAGAGGTTCGACTCCGCGCTTTTCCAACGCTGTCCACCTCTGGTGGACAGATGGTTTTGGATGAAGAAAACGAGACCGACCTCGTTGTCGAACCGGATGGTTCCCTGACCGGTCGGTTTGTAGTTGAAAAAGACGGTTTCTATCGGATCGACTTGGAAAGTTCTGAGGGTGAGATGGTGACGGCCTCGCCTCAATTCACCATTGACGTGTTGACCGACCAGCCTCCCTCTGTCATGTTCCTCAACCCTGGACGTGATACTACGGCGAGTGCGATTGAAGAACTTTTTATCGAGGCACGTGCCGATGATGACTTTGGGCTGCGTTCTCTTGACTTGGTCTACAGTGTCAATGGTGGTTCCGAAGAAACGGGTCGGCTCTATAGTGGCGGCGAAAATGCACTGACAGAGGTTGCCGCCGGACACACCTTTTTTCTTGAAGACCTCCCGCTGGAGCCGGGTGACTTTGTTTCCTACTACGCCCGGGCAACTGACCGTAACCTTGCCCAAGAGAACAAGGATGTCAAAAGCGATCTTTACTTTGTCCAGATTCGTGCTTTCAGCCGAGATTTTCGAGCTGGCCAATCGCAGGGCGGTGGCGGAGGCGGAGCCGGTGCCGGTGGTGCCGACCCGAGGGCATTGTCAGAAGCACAGAAGGAGATCGTGTCCGGGACTTTCAACGTCGTTCGAGACGAAGATTCATATTCGGCTGAGGAGTATCAAGAGAATGTCGTTTTTCTTACCTTGGCTCAGGGCCGACTCCGCGAGCAGGTCGAGACGTTGCTACGCCGGATGAACAGTCGGGTGATGCCTGCTGATCCTGCATTTCGTTCGATTTCTGAAATTCTTCCCCAAGCGGCGGACGCCATGCGTGAGGCAGAAGAGCAATTACAAGACCAGGATGCCGACGGGGCACTTCCACCTGAACAACGCGCATTGCAATTTTTACAGCGAGCAGAAGAAGCGTACGAAGAGGTCATGGTACAGATGGGGGGCGGTGGTGGCGGCGGCGGGAGCCAAAGCCAGGCTGCCGAAGATTTGGCCGATTTGTTCGAGCTGGAACTGGACAAGTTTCAGAATCAGTATGAGACGATGCAACGAGGGGAACAGCAGCAGGCAGACAACACAGTAGACGAGTTGATGGAACGATTACGCGAGCTCGCTCGGCGCCAGGAACGTGAAGCGGAGCGTCAGCAAAGACGATTCCGCGGGCAACAGTCGGCCCAAGGTGGAGGCACAGCGGCGCAGCGAGAATTGGCCGAAGAGGCCGAAGAGGCTGCCCGGCGGCTGGAACGATTAGCGCGCGAACAAAACTCCCCGCAGATGATGGACGCGGCCCGACGACTTCAGCAGGCCGCGGATGCCATGCGGCGTGCGGCGGCAAACAGTGACAACCTTGGGTTTTCCGAAGCCGGAGCGGCACTGGATCGTCTTCGTGAAGTTCAAGACCGGCTTCGACAGGAGCAGACGGGTCGACTTGAACGTGATATCGATGAAGCCTTACGGCGGGCTAATCGTTTGGCCGACGAAGAACGTGAAGTTGCCAGCGGTGTCAGTCGACTGCCGGGTTTAAATGACGAGCAACGCCTTGAACAGTTGCGGGGGTTAATGGAACGCAAGGATGCCATGGAAGCCGAAGTGGCTGACCTTGAGCGACAAATTGATTCCACATCAGCCGAATTTCGACGCGAGGAACGGAACAGCTCGCGGAGTTTACAGGACGCAGCGAATAGCATTCGAGACAACAAACTTAAGGAAAAGATCAGATATACCAAAGGCGTGATTCGCAGTCGTGCGAGCGACACGGCCGAAGCCTTTGAGGAGCAGATCACAAATGACATCGAAGATCTTCGAGAGCATCTCCGTGCCGCTGCAGAGGCCGTGGGCAACACCCAGGGTGATGCCCTGACGGAGGCGCTCGATCAGACCCGGGATCTCATGCGCGGCTTGGACTCCCTAGAGCACCGTATGTGGTCTGAAAATGAGAATCAGTCAGGCGAAGAGGGTCAACAGGGACAAGGGCAAGGTGGTCAACAAGCTGGTCAGACTGGGTCAGGCCAGCAGGGTAGTGAACAACCCAATCCCGCCGATGGGCAACCAGGTGTGGGCGATTCTTTGGGCGGTGCGTACGCAGGTGGTGGGTATGGCAATCGCCGCCCGACCGAATTCGATCCGGACGATATTCGCCAATGGCAACGCGAGTTCCGTCAGCGCCTCGGCGAGGCCCAGGATATTCGACGAGCACTTCAAGAGGAGGAATTCTCGGCCGGCGATCTGGATGAAATAATTCGTCAGATGCAGCAGTTAGACGACACTCGAATGTACCAAGATTCGGAAGAGATCGCCCGACTTCAGAGTTTTTTGAGAGAGGAACTGAAGCGCTTCGAGTATAGGCTCCGCCGGGAGATTGACGACGAAAACGAAGATTTATTTCTCGCTTCGTCAGATGACGTGCCGCCCGGTTTCCGCGACATGATCGAAGAGTACTATCGAGCACTGTCACGAGAGAACTGATAGTCATATCGCCATCGGAATTCGAATTTGAGAAGAACGAATCTTTCAGTTTAGTTTAGAGCCGCGGCCGACTTCTGTTTCGCTAACCGCAACCATTTAATAGAGCTCACTGTGAAACGGTTTATCGCGATTGCTGTATCCCTGGTACTCATCGGTAGCGCGAGTGGCTTGGCCCAATGGGGTTGGCGGCGGACGCCTCCCAAATTTCCAGCTGAGTTTCTTTCTCATAGAGATTTCACGTTTTCGCGGGTGCTGTATCAGAGTGACCGAAGAGAACCCGGCGGACAGGGATGGTATACGGACTATCCCACGGCAGATCAAAACCTGATGGTGCGGCTTTCGGAATTAACCACGACCAGCGTAGGGTTTGATCACCGAGATACTCCTGATCATGTTGTCGTTACTTTGGACGACCCGAAACTTTTCAACTACCCCTTTTTGTTTATGTCAGATGTTGGAACTCTTTGGCTCAGTGATGAGGAGGCAGTTAGGCTGAGGAAGTATCTACTTAAGGGTGGGTTTCTGTGGGTGGATGATTTTTGGGGACCACACGCGTGGGACCAATGGATCGGCGAACTTAGAAAGGCCCTTCCTCTTGCCGACTATCCAGTTGTCGATATTCCGATGAACCATCCCATGCACAAAACGATGTTCGAGGTGCTTGAGATACCACAAATCCCTTCGATCCAGCATTGGCGCCGCAGTGGAGGGGCGACCACGTCTGAGCGTGGCTTGCGGAGTGACGATGTTCATTTACGAGCAATCACAGATTCGCACGACCGTATTCTCGTCTTGATGAGTCACAACACAGATATTGCCGATGGATGGGAACGTGAAGGTGAGGATTATGAGTTCTTTTATCGGTTTTCAGTCGATGCCTACGAACTTGGGATCAACATCGTCGTGCACGCCATGAGTCATTAATCAACCTTGCCTTATCTCGAAACAGTCGAAGTTAGACCCGACAAACCCGCTACGGGTTCGGTGATCTGGATGCATGGCCTTGGGGCTGATGCGAATGATTTCCGACCAATCATTCCTCAGTTAGGATTGTCGTCGGACTTAGCGGTCCGCTTTGTTTTTCCTAACGCCCCGAAGCGCCCGATAACCATTAACAATGGCATGGTTATGCGGGCCTGGTACGACGTGACTGGATTCGATCGGCGCGACCAGGATGAACGGGGCATCCGTCAGTCGGCTGCTTGGATTGACGAACTTGTGGCTCACGAAGTGGACCGTGGCATTGCTCCGCAGCGGATTGTTCTGGCGGGATTTTCACAAGGTGGCGCGATGACGCTATTTGCCGGGCTTCGGCGTTCAGAATTACTCGGCGGGTTGATCTGCTTATCCGGGTATCTCCCGCTTGATCAGGAGCTCGAACCCCTTGTCATGAAGATGCCAAAGCCGTTGATTTTTCAGGCGCATGGAACGGCCGACCCAATTGTGCCGCACATCCTAGGACAGCGGAGTCATCAATGGCTGCTAGATGCCGGCTGCCAAGTTGAATGGCATGAATACCCAATGGGTCATGAGGTGTGTCTGGAAGAGATTAAACACATCGGCGACTGGTTGACCAGGGTGTTCTCCTAAAGTGTCACGCTCGTAGATGACCTTGTAGTTCCTCCCAGCGATATTCGATCTCGGCGATATCTGAAGCTGAAAAGGAATAGTTACCCCGTCGCGACTTTGTGGTCGAAAAAATCCCACGGCGCTTGAGCATGTAGAGTCGGATTCCTGGGATGGTTGCATCTAGGTTCAACATCAAGAGTAGCTTGCTATATAGCTCTCGGAGCGCTGTTAAATCCCCAGATCGATGCAGTTCCCATAACTGGGCATAGATGTCAGCGTACATCGCGCCCCCGGTCATTATGCCATCAGTGCCGAGTCTCATCTCGTACAGCCACGCCCGCCCGAACGCAGCTCCAAAAATCCGCTTGATTCGCTGGGGGCGATGTTCTGCCAGGTCTCGCATCCGCTTATGGACCGGCTCACGTTCTTCTTTCACGTAGCCAAGATTTGGAAACTCACTTGCCATGTTGACAATGAATTCGACGGTTGGTTCAACATCTGGTGCGCCGCCACTTGTTTGAATGAAGACTGGTCGCGATGTCACTTGGCAGAGTGCTTCGTAGTACTCTTGAAAATCCTTCAGCGAACGTGCAGACGTTGGTGGAATGGCGATCATGCCGTCTGGGTTGAGCGATTCAGCATGATGAGCGTATTCAAGCATCTCTCCGGTGCTGTCCGCTTGGACACCAAAGACGACCGCGGGTTGCTTGCCACGTGCTGCCTCGGCGATCGCCTCCATGCCTCTGAGACGTTCTGCCTTCGAAAGATAGCGCTGCTCGCTGGAGTTTTGTGGCCAGACAAGGCCATGAACGCCACAACGGTTAAGAAAATCAACCTCTGTTGAAAGATCCTCGTAATGGAGATTGCCTTCGATTGTGTATGGTGTGCTCAGGATTATAAAGGCACCCTGCAGTGGTTTTGTTTCAGCAGTGATAGCCAGTGGCCGGACTGTGGACGCGAGACTTGCAGTACCCACGGTCGCGAGCCACTCCCGCCGTGTGTAGTTCATACTCATCGTCGGAGCAGTCTATACCGAGATTTGTCGCCGTTCTACAGTGTTCGAAATTATCTGAGGTTGAACGGTCAAGTGAGGTAGGCTGTTTACGGTTTGAAAACCGTTTCGAATTAAGCAGGAGGCTGGAGTGAAAGCACGTTTAACGTTGATGGTTGTCTCATTTTTTATCACCGCTTGCGGCGGCAATGGAGATGGAGATTCCGTATCCGTATTTTCTAAAACGGTCCCGTCGGCGGCGGCAATTTGTATCGACGCCACGACGCTTATGGCCGAGATTGAAATCCTCTCGTCAGATGAGTTTGGTGGTCGAGCCCCTGGGTCACCGGGTGAGGTTCTAACGATTGCATACTTAACTGAACAGTTTGCGGACCTAGGTCTAGCGCCTGGGAACCCTGACGGTAGTTGGGTGCAGGGTGTTCCGCTCGTTGGAATTACACCTCTGGCGGGAAGTGAATTTCAGGTAACGACGGACGGTGACTCACGTGAATTCGAGCCAGGCAAGGACTATGTAGCATGGACGAAGCACGTGGTTGATCAAGTCGAGATCAACGCAGAATTTGTCTTTGTGGGCTACGGAGCCGTCGCGCCGGAATATGAATGGGACGATTTTGGCGATGTAGATGTTGAGGGAAAGATTCTGCTTTTCTTAGTAAACGACCCGCCCTTAGATGATGTGTTCGGTGGGTCAGCTATGACCTACTACGGTCGCTGGACGTACAAACACGAGATTGCGGCCGAACGAGGAGCGGCTGGCTCGTTCGTCATTCATGAGCCCGGACCAGCTGGGTATCCATGGGAGGTGGTTGGGAGCAGTCCCTTTGGCGAGTCATTTGACCTTGTCGCGGGTGACAATAATCTGAGCCGGGCTCCAGTGGAAGGCTGGCTTCAGCGGTCGGCCGCCGAACAGATTGTTGCAATGGCGGGACTGGATTTTGACGAGTTAAAGGCGAGAGCCGCTGACCGTTCTTTTCAGCCAGTCCCTTTAAAGGTGAATGGTCACACGCAGGTTCGAAATTCTCTTCGGACAATCGATTCTGAGAATTTTGTCGCGAAACTTGACGGTAGCAGCGCGTCCGATGAGATTGTGATGTACGTGGCTCACTGGGATCATCTTGGGCGAGATGAGGCGCTCGAAGGTGACCAGGTCTACAACGGTGCCGCTGACAATGCTACCGGAACTGCGGGACTGATCGAATTGGCGAGAGCCTTCACTGAAGCAGAAGTGCGCCCTCGGCGCTCGATTGTCTTTCTTGCTGTGACTGCAGAAGAACAGGGATTGTTGGGGTCTAAGCATTACGGCGAGAATCCGCTGTACCCGCCTAGCCAAACGGTGGCGGCGTTTAATATGGATGTTCTAAATCAGTGGGGACGAACTCGAGATTTAACGATTGTTGGGATGGGTCAATCAGAGCTTGACCTGTATGCAGAGGCGGTTGCGGAGCGACTAGGGCGTACGCTTAGTCCAGACCCGGAGCCTGAGAAGGGGTTCTACTATCGGTCGGATCACTTTTCCTTTGCAAAGGCCGGTATTCCGGCCTTCTATGCCGACCCAGGCATTGAATATTTGGATAAACCCGATGGCTACGGCATCGTCAAGCGGGAGGAGTACACCATCAATGATTACCACAAGGTGTCAGACGAAATAAAGGCTGATTGGGACCTCTCGGGTGCGGTTGAGGACCTGAACTTTATGTATGAACTCGGAACCACACTTGCGGACAGTGATGTGTGGCCGCAGTGGAGTGCGACCTCGGAGTTCAGGGCACTTCGTGATCGTCAACGCCCGTAGCTGCAGGGGCTATTTGGTATGCGGTATTCAAAACGAGTGCTAGTCGTCTGATGAAATCTGTTGCAGCATGGCAATCCGCTGTATGACTGGTGGATGGGAATAGTGAAGAAACACATCTAGTGGGTGTGGCGTCAAATTTGCCAGACTATCCGCGGAGAGTTTCTTGAGTGCGCTGATCAAATCTTTACCATGTCCTGTTGTGGTGGCTGCAAAAGCATCGGCCTCAAACTCGTGCTTTCGAGAGCTTCTATTGACATACATGGAGAGTATGAGATCGACTGGCGTGAGCAATAACCCAAAAAATACGAAACTTGCATAGACCGACGTTTCAGTCATGTAAAAGGCTTCGAACAGCAAGTCGTTTTCCAGCACGAGGGACAGCAAGAAGAAGAGCATTCCCTGGTAAAGGACTTGGACTACCAATCCTTTCAGGAGGTGTCCTTTCTTGTAGTGACCAACTTCGTGGGCCACCACGGCTACCAGTTCTGGGACAGAGTAGTGCTCGACGAGCGTGTCGAACAGGCCAATTCTTTTGTTGCCGCCGAAGCCAGTGAAAAAGGCATTGGCTTTTGAAGAACGTTTGGAACCGTCGACGACAAAAATGTCCTTGAGCGGAAACGCAACTGACTCCGCGTACGACACGATCGAGGCTCGGAGGGAACCTTTTTCGAGTGGAGTAAATTTGTTAAACAGGGGCATGATCCAAGTAGGTGCGACAAACTGGACAGTCAGGAGGAAGAGGGTTGCGGCAGCCCAACACCATAGCCAAGCCGATGATTCAGCCCATTGAAAGAAAAAGAGTATCCCGGTCATCAAGATTCCGCCGAGAGACACGGTTAGGATGGCTCCTTTTACAAAATCAGTGATGAAGGTGAGGAAAGTGGTTCGATTAAAGCCGAACTTAGCTTCAATTACGAAGGTTCCATAAAGTCCGAAGGGTAGTCCTAGTAGCAGTGAGCCCAGACCTAGGGCGCCGAAATAAATGAGTCCGGTCGGAATGGCGCCAAATCCGAATCCCCGGACTCCTTGGTCGAGCCATTCGAATCCGCCAAGGTGCCACACGGCCAGTACAGCAGCGAGGTTGATCGCATTACGAAGCAAGCCGAAATTGGCTCGACTGTGGGCGTACTTTTGGCTTTGGGCATATCGTTCTGCGTCGAAGACATCAGAGAACTCAGCCGGTAGTGTGGGGCTGAGCGCTCGCAACGTCAGCCTATTGGACAAAGTTGACAGAATGAATTCAACGACGAGTGCAATGATGATGAGGGCAGAAAAAAAATTCACGTATGTTCTCGTTTAGGCCTTAAAACAACCGATTGAATTTGTATGTTAATTGAGAGCAGTGCGCGGAACATAGCTTCTGTTGGGTAGGGCTCTTATTCATTGAAAACTTTGATTGCGAGACAGTTTTATAAGAGTACGTTACCCTTATTATCCTTTAGTTCGACCCTAAAGACTGACGACGGATTCAATTGAGGGCGTTTTAATTAAAGTAATGGCCGTTTCTTTTAAAACAGCGTCTGAGACTTATCGACCAATCGACCTGCGGAATATTTCAAAAACGCCGCAGTGGGATCTCCTGCGAGGTGAGTTGCAGCAGGCTATCAGGGTTGTGGGCGAAGTCTTGCCGTTTCGAACCAATCAATTTGTGCTCGATAGTCTCATTGATTGGTCGAAGGTACCTGACGACCCCATTTTTCAATTAGTGTTCCCGCAGCGTGGAATGTTGAAGGACCGCGATTTTGAAGTTGTTCAATCTGCCTTAGACGGTGGTGACGGGGCAACGAACCTTGCGTCGGAAGTAGCTCGAATTCGTGAAGCGCTCAATCCGCATCCTGCCGGTCAAATGACCCATAACGTTCCGAAGTTGGATGGCCGCTTGCTCCCTGGGCTGCAGCACAAATACCCAGAAACGGTACTGTTCTTTCCCGCGCCAGGGCAAACTTGTCATGCGTATTGCACCTACTGTTTTCGGTGGGCGCAATTCGTTGGCCGTGAGGACCTCAAGTTTCAGACGCATGAAACTGATGACCTTGTGGCGTACCTGAAAGTCCATCCTGAAGTGAGCGATGTGCTCATTACTGGCGGCGACCCGATGATCATGCGAACGACTGTTCTGCGCCGGTACATCGAGCCGCTGTTAGTACCGGAATTGGAACATGTCCAAAACATCAGAATTGGTACTAAGGCTCTTGCTTATTGGCCACAGCGGTTTGTTTCCGATAGAGATGCTGACGACTGTCTCCAACTTTTCGAGCAAGTGGCTGACGCGGGCCGACATCTTGCGGTAATGGGACATTATTCCCATCCTGTTGAATTGGACAGTTCCATGGCCACCGAAGCGGTTCGACGCATAAGAATGACAGGGGCACAGATTCGAATGCAGGGGCCATTGATTCGTCACGTTAACGATCAGCCGTCTGCGTGGGCGTCTTTATGGACTAAAGGTGTTGGGCAGGGTCTCATTCCTTACTATATGTTTGTGGAACGCGACACCGGCGCGCGGAATTATTTTGAGGTTCCGTTGGTTCGCGCCTATCAGATATTTAAGGAGGCCTACTCTCAGGTGTCCGGGTTGTGTCGCTCGGTCCGCGGGCCCTCGATGTCTGCGTTTCCTGGAAAGGTTCGAATTCTCGGTGTTGTGACGCTTCGCGACATGATGGACATGAATCTTCTCGATTTGATCAAGGAGTCTGCAGGTTTTGAGTTGCTAGGTGAACCGGAGCGTCAGTTGATGGTTTGTGATTTTGTTCAGGCTCGCAACCCAGACTGGGTAAGGAAACCTTTTTTTGCCGAGCTTGACGAAGATGCGGCATGGTTTGATGATTTGCGTCCGGCGTTTGGAAAACAGAATTTCTATTTTGAGAAACCGACCGATTTGGGCCACCAACATTCATTACTTGAGCTGACTGAAATGTTGCTGGAATAGGGTTTTCTCAAACCCTGTTCATTGAGAGGTGGATGCCGATGCGGTTGACACGGTTATTGCCCTCTGTCGACAAGAGATCTGTCCGATCTTCTTAATGACTGCGCGAAAATGCATTGGCTACTCACTGACCCGGCGACTGGAGCCTCAGACCAAGCCGCTCATTTGCAATGTTTTCGCGAGGTTCGCGATGAGATTGCGAAGCGACTAAAGTCCCTTTAGCCGATGTTTCTCCCACTTGGAGATGAACCGAATCCGCGTGGCACTCCGTGGATGACGTATGGTCTGATTGCTACCAATACGCTAGTTTATCTTTTAATTGCACTGCCAATGAGTGGCGTGCGCCCCGATGCGGCCGACCCATTATTTAGAGAGTATTTACAGGTTTTATTAGAGACCTTTCCTCAGGGGCGGTCGTCGGAGGCGGAAATCGTCCAGCAGTTGACGGCTTACGATCTTTTCGTCTTCGACTACGGATTCAGGCCGGCAGCGCCGGTGCCAAGTGCGTTATTGACGTCAATGTTTCTCCATGCCGGCTTCGCACATCTGGCTGGCAATATGCTCTTTCTCTGGATCTACGGTGACAACGTAGAGCATCGCTTAGGACATGGTTGGTTTCTCGTCGCGTATTTGATCACAGGTGTTGCTGCCACTCTATTTCACACTGTGTTTGCGCTGGGTTCTGCGTTGCCTCTTGTTGGGGCTTCAGGTGCGATTTCCGGAGTTTTGGGATTCTATTTTTTATGGTTTCCTCACAACCGCGTCAGGGTATGGGTGTTTTTCTTTCCTTTTTTTATGCACGTTATAAAGCTCCCGGCAAGAATCGTGTTGGGGTTTTATTTGGTCTTTTCGAACGTGCTTCCGTTTCTGGTGAGCCAAGGTGGAGCTGGTGGTGGCGTAGCGTACGGTGCGCATATCGGCGGATTCGCGGGAGGATTGGGCTTGGCGTGGTGGGCGCGGCAGCGGAACGTGTTGAACCCTCTCCAAGATTACCGTGAGGTGCCGTCACAGGCGCCATTTTCGAAAGGCGATTTGGTATCTGACTTGGTTGAAGAGGGTCGATTTGATGAAGCCTCTCAGGCTTATTTTCGTGTAGCTTCTGACGATTCAAGACAACTCTTAAATCCACGGCTCTCTATTCTTTTGGCCGACTGGCTCGCACAAAATCGTCACTCGAGAGCGGCGCTAGTCGTTTACCAGCGCCATCTGCGCGACTATCCACTGGGACCAATGGCTGCTGAGGCTCATCTAGGTGCAGGACTGGTTCAGTTGAATGCATTTGGTCAGCCTGTTTCGGCCTATCAACACTTAGTTGAGGTCTTCGATCATCAACCGAGTCCGTCTGTAGGAAGCTTGGCCCGTCAGGCGCTGAATGAAATCGACAGGCGTCGAAAAATCAGGGTTCACTGACTTCTGTTACCGCGGTTTGTTTCTTCCCCTATAATTGGCTGTAGATTCACTACAACACCGTATTGGGACGTCGTTCAATGGTAGGACACGCGGTTCTGGTCCGTGTAATCGGGGTTCGAATCCCTGCGTCCCAGCCAACCTACGGTATTTGTTCTGCACCTCGATTTGGTGAATGACAACAGGCGCATTGTCAAGCAAGGAGCTACGGCGTAACGCTGCTTAATTCATGCCGACCAAGGACGTGGCGTAATGCTTCCTCGAGGGTCGGGTGTCCGAACACAAAACCAGTTTTTTTAAGCTGTTCCGGCTCGACGCGCGCGCTTGCCAACAACAGTTCATCAGCTATTTCTCCAAACATAAGGCGTAGGGCTACGGACGGCATCGTAAACACCGTGGGACGGGACAAGACATGCCCGAGTGTCTTTGTAAACTCGGCATTGGTTACGGCGATTGGAGCCACGACATTAACTGGTCCGGTTAAAGCCTTAGTTTGTAACGCATGTAGCACGCTGGCTATTACATCGTCGAGGGTCACCCAGCTCATATACTGTCGACCGGAGCCCATTGGACCACCAAGACCCATTCGGAATGGTGTCAACATCTGACCGAGCGCACCGCCAGTCGGCGTAATCACAATCCCAAGTCTCAAATGGACCACACGGATACCCGCCGCTTGAGCCGGTTCGCAGGCTGCTTCCCAAGCTTGACAGAGTTCGGGCAAGAAGCCCGTCCCAGGGGTCGATGATTCTGTCAGATTTTCGTCTCCGCGGTCACCGTACAAACCAATTGCGGATGCGACGACAAGCGTTTTCGGCGGCTTCTCGAGTTGACTCAGTGTTTGACAGAGGCGCGATGTACTTTCAACGCGACTATCTTGAATCTTGGTCTTCTGTGCTGTGGTCCATCTGCGTGCTGCGATATTTTCTCCGGCAAGGTGAACAACCGCACCGACTTCCTGTAACGCGCCGTCGGAGAAAATTCCGGAAGTGGGATTCCAGCTTGGCGCGTCATCGGACTTTCCAGACGTTCGTCGCAGCGGCACGACGATATGGCCTCCGCTTTCGAGAAATGGACATAACGCCGAGCCGATCACGCCAGTGGCCCCAGTTATCGCGACTCTCATTTTCTGGCCTTGGTATCTTTGGTGCCGATCGATATCCAAGGCTGTCACTCGATGTCGATAGGCAAAGAGACGTTCAATCTCTCCCCGGGCGTATCCCGTTCCTAGTTGTCCGACCCAGCCGAATGGCAATTTGTATTGGACTCGATCAACTAACTCGGTGATTTCATCTGATTTTCGATTGAAACAGTGGCGATGTTCCCAAGATGCAAATGGTCCTTTGATTTGGTGATCACTAAACATTTGGCCAGGAATCAGGTCACAGTGTTGGGCGATCCATTGCAGTCGGAACGGCCCAACTTTGACTCGCAAGCTGACGGTGCTGCCTGGTTCGAGACTAGCGCCGGACCGTGCCTCAATGTGTACCGGTTGCCATGGTGGGCTTAAGCGTTCAAACGCTGCCGGCTGGCTGTGCCACTCAAACACTCGGTCGGACGGAGCGGCAATTGTGGTGGCTCGCTGGTAAGTCAACATGCCTAGGACCCAGCGGCAGGAACACTGACGACCACTGCCCGGCACGGCGCACGGCCAATCCTTCGGTAACCGTGAGGAACAGAAGAAACCAGATACGCTGAGTCGCCAGATTCCAATTTTTGTTCTCCATTCCGAACGTAAAGACCAAGCTTGCCTTCCATTACGTGAATGAATTCAACGCCATCATGTTTGTGCAGTTTGACGTCGTCTAACGGCAGTGATGCAAATTCAGCGAGATAAGCGTTGAGTTGACGCTTTTTAACAGGAAAATCAAGTGATTCGAAGTGATAAGCTGCTTTTCCTTTGTCAGTTTTTTCAGCAAGTTTCAACCGGTCCTTCTGACGGACGATTGTTACGGGAGACTCTTCTGGTTTAAAGAAATATTCCAACCCAACGCTGAAGACGTCGGCGATTCTCCAAAGCGTCGGTAATGTTGGATACATCTTGCCCCGCTCAATTTTTGAGAGAAGTGCGGCAGACAGTCCTGTGTGCCGGCCGAGTTCCACCAACCGTATCTTCTTCTTGGCGCGTAACTCACGAATCTTGGGACCAACCTCGTAGCGGTCTAGCCCATTGGTCAGAGTTGTTGTCAGAGCCATGTTTGGTCTCCTACTCGGAGTGTCCCGAGTGTTTGAGTTGTTTTTAAGACCGACAGGATTTAATTGAAAAGAAACTATATTTAATTTATAATAAAAATATAAGCTAGTCAACCAATGTGCAGAGAATCAGTTAACTGGCTAAACCATTCCTCATGTCCCAAGTAATTATCGAGAGACAAGGTAATGCCGGGTGGAGGCTTTCATGCGTCCAGCGGGTGTCTCGGACGCCGAGGGAGATATTTTCTTTTTTTGCAGACGCCTATAATCTTGAGCGGATTACTCCTTCGTTTCTAAACTTCCGAGTCTTGGCAGTCTCAGCCCAACCTTTGACTGTTGGGACGACATTGGACTATCGGTTACGGTTGCACCGCGTGCCGGTTTTTTGGCGAACGGTTATTCAGGAATGGAACCCACCGCATCATTTTAGTGATGTTCAGAAGATAGGACCGTTCAAAACGTGGCACCATCGACACAAGTTTATTTCGGTCTTGGGAGGAACGGAACTACATGATGTCGTCACATTTGATCTCTACTGTCGTCGATTGAGCGAAACGCCATTGCTTGGTTGGGTGCAACGAGATGTGCGGCGAATCTTCGATTTCAGACGCGCGCGTATCGCTGAATTGTTCGGGCCTGTCGAAGCGCCTTAATGAGAGTTAGAAATGGCTCGTAGGTGCTGTGTTCTGGTGGACAGCGGACCTGCGCGAGATTTCGACAGGTGACTCATGTCTGGACTGGTCCGAAGTCGGTGCTCATTTTGGAAACCACGGCAGGAACGCGGATGTGCGAGCGATGTAATCTGAGTACGCGGGTTTCGTGTCGGTTAACGTTTGTTCGAGTAGGCTTACGCCAGACACCTTGAGGAGTAAGATGGTGAGCAGTATGGGACTAACAATTGTCCAGAGCGCGCCAGTAGACACGGCCGCGAAACACCACACTCCCCACCATAGCAAAGCCTCACCGAAGTAGTTCGGATGGCGTGTATAGCGCCAGAGACCCCGGTCGCAAACACATTCGGCATTAACCGGATTTGCCTTGAAATGGACCAATTGCCAGTCGGCTACGGTTTCGAAAATAAGACCGACGCTGAATAGCGTGAGACCCAGAGCATCCAACCAGTTAAGCGGGGTTACTGAGCTAGCCTGGATCGAAACTAACAGCGGAAACGATATAAGCCATGCGATTCCGGCCTGTAGCCAGAACACGATTACGAGACTGGTCCAGCGAAAACTTGGCCCACGCGTTTTCCGCATGTTTTGATAACGCTTGTCCTCAGGGTGACCCCAGTTCCGCCGTGCCAAGTGAATTACCAAACGGGTTGCCCAGAGATGAATCAGGCCGATAACTACGAACTGACGGTCCGTGGTGATGACCGCGTTCAGCATATATATCCAGGTAGTCAGGACGATCGCCGGTCCCCAGACGATGTCGACGATGCTGACGTCGTGCAGTCTAAGACTAACTACCCATACGACCGTCATTAGCACCAGCAAGGCTGCCAGTGCCATCCAAGCGCTGGTGATCATGGTCTTGAGGGCCGCAGCACGATTCGTTCGATTGGATCATTAGGTGCAGCCTGAAACAGTAATCGCAGGAGGTATGCTGCAATGGCGATATTTCCGAGGGTCATGACTAAACAGAACCAGACCAATCTGGTGCCCAGATTGGTCTCCTTGTAGGCCATCCAAATCCAGATGGTAAAAAACCCGAAATAGGCGTCTGCGAGAGTCGCCCGAAACCAAAGGTCGGGCCAGAGTTCAGATGCGGCGATAGTGAGACTGCGATCAAGACTTGCTGAAATCGTTACGGCAAGCATAGCGATCAGAATACTGCCGAACAGCCACCGTAGTGCGACGATCATGGTCCTGGCTCCTTAAGGTGTTTCACGTAGCACGATGCATAGTCACTGTGACACGTCGCCGAGTCGAAAACGATAGTGCGCCACGAACCATTCGTTGCCAGCGGCGTAACCAAATAATTCGGCGCACGCGAGAAAAAAGAGACGCCAGCGTTCTACGTCGATGCGAACGTTTTGGGAACCGGCAGCGGCTAACACCTGTTCGACTTCCCTCCGGTGTTCGTCAAGATTTGCTAACCAAGCTTGTGCCGTTCGCTGGTATTCACGCCCGCTGACACGCCACTGGTGTTCAAGTGTCAGAGTTCCTCGACACCGAGGTAAAAGGTCTTCGGATGGCATCATGCCACCAGTGAAGAAGTGGTGAGCCATCCAGTCGGTCTTATCCTCAACTTGGAAAAAGTAGCACAATTGCTGGTGGCAAAATAAATGTACAAACAGGGCACCATTCGGTCGCAGCCATGAAGTGATTCTGGAGATCAAGTGTTCGTAGTTACGCATATGTTCGAACATTTCAATGGACACAATGCGATCGAAAGTTCCATCTGGTGAGAAGTGATTCATGTCGGCGGTGGAGACCTCTAGGTTGACCAGGTTCCGTAAGTTTCGCTGGGTTTCGATGTGGCGGCGCTGTTCCTCAGAGTTCGATACTGCGGTGATTTTCACAGTGGGATAACGCTCAGCGATCCAGAGCGACAGTGATCCCCAGCCGCATCCAAGATCGAGCACCCGCATGCCCGCGTGTATGTCCGCCCGTGATGCGGTCACTTCTAGTGTTTCAGTTTCCGCTTGGGCTAAGGATTTTTCCTCATCAAACCAAAAGCTGCAGCTATATTTGAGATGGGGACCTAAGACAAGCTTGAAAAAGTCCGTGGGAACTTCATAGTGTTGGGTGTTTGCAGATAGAGTCGAGACTGCGATCGGACTGGCTCGCATTGTCGCAAGGTGTCGCTCGACAGCAGTCACGATGTCACCCTGACACTTGGCACGTTCTGCTGCTAGACGGTTCCGAAGAAGCGCACGGATTCCAACTCGAACTAAAAAGTCTGGAATCCATCCTCGTTCAGCTGTTGTAATTGCGACGCTCATAGTCTCCGGCGTTTTGTTAAAACAAGTTGGACATCTCCGATAGTTCGTTCAAGGAAACCTCCCTCGCAGTACGAGAAGTAATAGTCCCACAGTCGGAGCAAAC
>CAZUZW010000047.1:0-20147 GCA_964624855.1 uncultured Vicinamibacteraceae bacterium | reverse complement strand
CATCGAATCAAGGAGGCCGAAGTTGACCGACTGCTCGCGCAACAAGGAAAAGCGATACCGGCTCCTCGGAAGTCTCGACCGACCTCGGGTGTCCTAATAGCCCTTAGCGGACGAAATCGTCTCAGTGGTGTCGTTGGCGAAATCCGGCGAGACGGGCTTCTCGCTCAGATTCGACTTCGAGTAGGAGACCAATCACTAACCGCCGTAATTACGTGTGATGCGCTCGACGAATTGCGCTTAAAGAAAGGTGACTTCGCAACCGCGATCATCAAGGCCACCGAAGTGATGATTGGTCGCGAACCTACTGTGCAGTAAAGGTCGGCGGTAAAACAGATTGTATCTGAAGTCCCCAACGACCATCCTGGCGAGTCAGGATGTAAAGTGCCGGAGCGGTTCGGTAGGCGGAACCGTCGGCGCGACGTCGGCTAGAAACAACTCTGTAGTGAACCTTGTCAGTCGCAATATGAATCGTTTCGACAAAATCGAGAGTCGTGTGGTCCCACCCCTCAGCCGGTCGGAGCAAATCAAAGTCAATCTCCAGCTCTTCGGCGGCCTGGCGAACCACTACTTGACCGGCGATCCCAATACTCAAACGTGGAAAGTTACTGACCGCAGCTATCGCCTCGTTGTCCGCGGCATTCCAAGCTGCGATGTACTCATCCAATGCAGCCCGAGCCTCGACCTCGACGGCTTCCTGTCCGCGCAGGGAACTTCCCGCGACATTCAACAGTAGCACCACAAACCAAAACAGTGTGGCTTTCGTCATCGCCATCCTCCTTCAAAATCCCAATGAAACAACGCCAAGCTTGGGAAGTCACTGAACTTCACGCACCGCTGTTACGTGAGACCAGATCCTTCAATGTTTGACAGCCTCACAGAGGCTAGGCTAGTGTACCTTGTAAGATGTCAATTGAGTTTGGTAGCCCGTCACATAATTACCATCATCATCCCCTTAGTGGGCAGGTCGATGGGCGTGCGCCTGGCTCTGAATGATTGAGTAACAGAACCAAGACAAGCGCAACCTCGGCCTCGCCTTCGGCGAGGCCTTTTTTTATGGTGTAAGGAATAAAACATGGATTTCTCAAAACTGGACGGACTGATTCCAGCCATCGTGCAAGACAACGTCAGCAATGAAGTCCTCATGGTTGGCTTCATGAACGAGCAAGCCTTAGAACAAACAAAAGTAACCGGTTTTGCGACGTTTTTCAGTCGCACTAGACAAACTCTCTGGATGAAAGGCGAAACGTCTGGAAACAAACTGCAAGTCCAAGAGATGCTAACCGACTGTGACAACGACACCATCTTACTCAGGGTTACCAGACTTGGTGACGGCAATGTCTGCCACACCGGAGAAAGAACCTGCTTTTTCAGAGAGTTAAAACCGTAAGTTCGTTTGTCTTGAAATACTGAACACACGCGGAGAAACATTTATGACTTTAAAATTGGGAATTCCCAAAGGTTCGTTACAAGAGTCGACTATTCAGCTCCTGGGGCGAGCGGGCTTTAACGTCTATGCAAGCCCTAGGTCCTACTTCCCGACTATTGACGATGTGGATGTCGAATGCACGCTAATTCGAGCACAAGAAATGGCACGTTATGTGGCCGACGGCGCCGTTGACGCAGGACTCACCGGACAGGATTGGATTGCTGAACACCACGCTGCCACGGGTGAAGAAGTCGTTACGATCGCAGACTTAATCTATTCAAAACAAAGTTTTCGAAAAGTGCGCTGGGTCTTAGCAGTTCCCGAAGGATCGCAATATCAGACACCTCAAGATCTCGAAGGTGCGACAATCTCAACTGAATTAGTTCGGGCAACTGAATCCTATTTTTCTGGACTCAATGTATCCGTTAATGTCGAATTTTCATGGGGTGCGACGGAAGTGAAACCTCCGCGACTCGCTGACGCCATCGTCGAAGCAACAGAAACAGGATCAACACTACGAGCAAATCATCTCAGAATCATTGATACCGTTCTGGAGTCCAATCCACAGCTCATCGCTAACCAGCGGGCTGTCGAAGATCCATGGAAACGCGAAAAACTCGACAACATTGCGCTCTTGCTAAAGTCGGCCATTGACGCGCAAGGTCGTGTCGGACTGATGCTGAACGTAAAGCGTGAAAACCTAGATCCGTTGCTACAGCTTTTGCCAGCCCTACAAAAACCCACGGTCGCTCCGCTGAGCGACCCAGAATGGGTGGCCATTACCACCATTCTCGAAGAGCAAGCGGTCCGGGAATTGATTCCTAAGCTCAAGACTCTTGGTGCTCAAGGTATTGTCGAGTATCCACTCAACAAGATCGTGCTGTAAGAGCGACTGGTAAGACACCGATGAAAATCATCAAGCCATCGAATGTGCGGGCGATGCAACGTCTCCTCAACAGAGCACAAGCCACCGATTCAGTCATAGAAAGCCAGGTGACCCAGATCGTGAATCGTGTACGACGACGAGGAGACCGTGCTCTCAAAGAGTATGCAAAGCGTTTCGATAAAGTAAATGGGCCACTTGAAATCTCACGTCAAGAAATACGGAATGGAGCCAAGAAAACACCGCCCGCTGTAACACGAGCCATAAAACAAGCTGCAAGGCATATCCGCCGAATAGCGAAGAAACAGGTGCCAAAAACATGGCGAACAACCACCGTCCGTGGTGTCTTGGTCGAGCAGCGGGTAATTCCCCTCGAACGAGTTGGTTGTTACGTGCCAGGTGGTCGATATCCGTTGCCGTCGTCATTGTTAATGACCGCTCTTCCCGCTCAAGTTGCCGGTGTCCGGGAAATCATTGCAGCATGTCCGCGCCCAGAACCGGCAGTACTCACCGCTGCATTAGAAGCCGGAGTCTCGAAGCTCTAGCGAGTTGGAGGTGCTCACATCGTTGCGGCTCTTGCGTATGGCACTGAATCGGTCCCGAAAGTCGAAAAGATTGTTGGACCTGGAAACGCATACGTCTCAGCGGCCAAAGCAACTGTTGCTACCGACTGCCCAATTGATTTCTATGCTGGTCCAACCGAAATAGTCATCGTGGCCCGCAACGGAAACGCTGACTGGATCGCTTCCGACCTCGTGGCACAGGCAGAACACGACCCGGCGGCAAGAGCAATATTTTTAACACCTAATGTCGATTTAGCAAAGGCAGTTGCGAGTGCCGTTGATTCTCGCCTCGTGGAACACCCAGCCGCTCAAGCATCGATTGAACAACAGGGAGTCGTAGTCGTGACGACTACACTCGCCGAGGCTATAACACTCGCGAATGACTTAGCCCCAGAGCACGTCGTCTGTGAAACAGAGGCTATCGCACGTCGTCTCACACGCTCAGGCACAGTCTTTGTCGGGCCGTATGGAGCGCAGGCTGCTGGAGACTATGCAACCGGATCAAACCACGTGTTACCGACAAATGGTGCCGCACGATTTCGAGGTGGATTAAGTGCGGCAGATTTTGTTCGTATTAATTCCGTCCAACGCGTTACTCAAGAGGGATTGAAACGGCTAGCACCAACAACCATTTCCCTAGCCAACGTAGAAGGACTAATCGCTCATGCTGCATCGATCAGCACGCGTTTGAAGTAGGAGGATATCGTGCGACGCGCCACAATCAAACGTAACACCAGCGAAACAAAGATCAAGCTCAGCCTAGCGCTTGACGGAAAGGGACGATACGACGTGAGTACCGGCATTCGGTTCCTTGATCACATGTTGGAACTACTTTCTCGGCACGGACTATTCGATCTTAAGATTAAAGCGGTGGGCGATTTGGATGTAGACCAACACCATACCGTAGAGGACGTCGGAATCGCACTCGGCGAAGCGGTCTCAAAAGCAGTCGGCACAAGACGTGGCATTAATCGAGCCGGCTATTTTGTCATGCCAATGGACGAAACACTCGGTGTCGCCGCAATAGACCTAAGTGGTCGAATACATACAGTGGTCGACTTGAAGCTACGAGTGCAACGAGTCGGTGATCTACAGGTAGAACTTGTCCATGACTTTTTCGCCGGCTTTGCCCAAGGAGCCCGCGCGAACGTTCATGTCAAGGTTTTGTACGGCCGCTCCAGTCACCATAAAATCGAGGCACTATTTAAAGCTTTTGCGCGTGCACTACGTGTGGCCTGCTCACGCGACAAGCAACTCGGCCGAGCGCTCCCGAGTACAAAGGATTTACTCTGATCGTAACTGCGCTAGAGGACAAGACCTCATGATTCAGTTAATCGATTACGGCGCCGGTAATCTGACATCTGTACGGAAAGCGCTCAGCCACCTTGATGCGGTGTTTGAGACGCCAACGACCGCAGAAAGCCTTAGAAACGCAAGCGCCGTAATCGTCCCGGGAGTTGGCAACTTCGAAGCCACAACTACGCTTGACAAAGTGTGGCGCCAAAGCATTGCAACCGCAATCAAACGAGGGGTGCCACTCTTAGGAATTTGTCTTGGTCTCCAATGGCTGTTTGATGGCAGCGACGAAGCTCCAACTGTGCCAGGACTGGGTGAAATCAATGGATGCTGTCGTTTACTGCAACGGGAAACTGGAGACAGTTCAGTGATCGGACCGTTTAAAGTGCCGCATGTCGGCTGGAACGGCCTTCACCGAGTTCGAGGCTCATGGATACTTGAAGGAGTTGCAGAAGGCCAGCAGGTGTATTTTACGCACTCCTTCGCAGCACCCATAACTGACGAATGCGTCGGGTCTACCCGTTATGGGATGGACTTCGCTAGCGTTGTGCAAAGGGATCACTTAGTCGGCGTGCAGTTTCATCCTGAAAAATCAGGTGAAGTCGGTCTCCGCGTCCTGAAAAACTTTTTGAATCGAATTAGACCATCATAAGAGCACTAACCTCTATATCCATGTTATCCAAACGTATCATCGCGTGCCTCGATGTTCGAAATGGGTCGGTCGTCAAGGGCGTGAATTTTAAAGGACTTCAAGTGGCTGGCGACCCCGCAGAGCTGTCACGTCGATACAACAACGAAGGTATCGACGAAGTGGTTATTCTTGACGTCACTGCTACAATCGAAAAACGAAAAGCATTGGCCGATACGATCCACGCGGTCGCATCGGAAATCTTTCTACCACTTTGTGTGGGTGGTGGCATCAAAAACGAAGATCATGCTGATGCTGCCATTGAAGCCGGAGCTGACAAAGTCAGCCTTAACACCGCTGCCATCGCTACACCCGAACTATTAACAACTCTCGCTCGACGTTACGGTAGTCAGGCAGTCATCGTGGCTATCGACGCCAAACGGGTTGATCATAAATTCCAGATTTATGTCCGTAGTGGACAACAAGCAACTGACCGAGACGCAATAGAATGGGCACGGGAAGCAGCGGATCGTGGCGCCGGAGAAATTCTCTTGACTTCGATCGATCGGGACGGCACGAAAAGTGGGTTCGACTGTGAACTGACAGCCGCGGTATCGGATGCGGTTTCCATTCCAGTAATTGCCTCAGGAGGAGCGGGTACTTTTGATCACTTTGTCGATATCTTTACGATCGGCCAAGCTCATGCGGCACTGGCCGCGTCAATCTTTCATTACGACGAACATGCCGTAAGTGACCTGAAAACTCACCTACACCAAAACGGTATCCCCGTGCGATTCCCATGCTGATACCGTCAATCGATCTCAAAGGCAGCCAAGTTGTGCAGCTGGTACAGGGTGAGCGTCCTGCTATTGCCACAGATGATGTTGACTTGTGGATTGGCCGCTTTAGCGGTTTCCCTTGTGTCCAACTCATAGACCTCGATGCGGCCATGGGAACAGGCACTAACGATAATTTAGTTCGTCAAGTTGCCGCGTCACTCCCCTGCCGTGTTGGCGGTGGCATTCGTTCGATCGATCGCGCTCGTGAGGTGCTTGATTATGGAGCCCAAGCAGTAATCGTAGGATCGTCGCTTTTTCGAGAAGGTAAACCCAATATCGATTTTGCCGACAAACTAGCCTCTGTCATTGGCCCAGAACAAATCATTATCGCGGTCGATAGTAAAGGCGGCCGGGTTGTAATCAAGGGGTGGACGGAGGCAACTTCTCTCACGGCTGTTGATGCGGTACGCGCCCTCGAACCCTTCTGTGGAGAGTTCCTGTATACGCATGTCGACAAGGAAGGCTTGATGGAAGGAACTGACCTCGAAGCAATTCTGGCGGTAAAACGCGCGACGTTACGCCGGCTGACAGCGGCAGGTGGTATCACCACGCAGACCGAAATTGATCAACTTGCAAGTAACAATATCGACGCTGTTGTAGGAATGGCGATTTATACTGGTCGACTTAAAATCAAACAGCCATAGACGCCACACAGAACCGCGGCAATATGACGCAAACCTGGGATCCAGATGAATACGCACGACATGCGCGATTCGTTTCAGAGCTTGGTCAGCCCCTTATCGACCTGCTTGATCCGAAGCCAGGCGAGCGAGTACTCGACCTGGGATGTGGTGATGGTGTCCTTACGGAAAGACTTCTTGCCGCTGGATGTCAAGTCGTAGCGATCGACAGCAGTCCGGAGCAAGTGTGGGCATCTCTCGAGCGAGGGATTGATGCACGTATTCTCGACGCAAGAGCTCTTGGGTTCGAAAACGAATTCGACGCAATCTTCTCAAATGCTGTCTTGCATTGGGTCACCGACGCCGACCTGGTTCTCCAGCAAATTCAAAAGGCCCTTGTGCCAGGTGGACGCCTAGTAGCTGAATTCGGAGGTGCCGGATGCGTCTCAACAATCCGAAATGCACTCGAAACCGCTCTTGGCCGGCGCGGGATCGACTTGAATGATGCGAATCCCTGGTACTTTCCAACAGGCGATGACTATCGAGCGAAACTCGAAGCACACGATTTTCACATCGACATGCTAAGTGTATTCCCACGCCCGACACCATTACCGTCAGATATCACAGTGTGGCTCAAGATTTTCGGAAAATCCTTCTTGGAGACAGTGGACAAACCCGAACGACCACAGCTACTTGCAGAAGTCAGAGATATCTTGGAACCAACGCTACGAACGGCCGAAGGTGTCTGGGTCGCCGATTACGTTAGGCTCAGAACTGCTGCTACTAAGAAGTGAGCAGTATCAGAGCCCGAGTTGTGAAGCCATATCGTTGAAATTGGTTGCAACCAGATCAAAGTCTGGGTCTGGAGTCAGGTCTCGTTTGACATGCGGACCATATTCCGTGGGACGAGGAACATACGCGGTGCGGAAACCCACCTCTGCTGACGCACGTAGGTCCCCTTTATGCGCC
This sequence comes from uncultured Vicinamibacteraceae bacterium, assembly GCA_964624855.1. Taxonomy (GTDB): domain Bacteria; phylum Acidobacteriota; class Vicinamibacteria; order Vicinamibacterales; family UBA8438; genus CAUZIB01. The sequence continues at coordinate 12,923 of CAZUZW010000047.1, read as the reverse complement.
GCCACCATCATGACCTGTTCAGGCTCCAGACCGAGTAGGTCCGCGGCCTTGAGATAAACCTCAGGATCAGGTTTGTACTGCTGGGCTAGCTCGGCAGACAAAACTGCATCCCACGGAAGTCCAGCATTCTTCGCCATATTAACAAGCAACGACACATTGCCATTCGATAGGGACGCCAATACATAAGTTTTCCTCATGCGCGTCAGACCTTCAATCGTGTCAGGCCATGGTGTGAGTCGGTGCCAAGCACGGTTCAACTCGTCCAGCTCGGCATCGTTGAGCATGGTCAATCCATATTGCGGAACCAGCTGATCAAGAATCATACGGTGGAGATCATCGATTCTAGTCCACCCCAGTTCTCCATTTCGTACTCGCTGCATGGCCGGGCCGTATCCACCACGCCAGTCGTCAGCAAAACTCCACCAGTCAGCGTGGATCCCATGGCGGCGCCCCACGAGCTCAGCTTCTTTCGCGATACTCGTCCGCCAGTCAACAACCGTACCAAAAACGTCAAATGTCATCGCGCGAACACCCTGTACTCTCTGCGGAATCTCTTGGCGTGAGACAGCTGACTGTGAGAGCAAAACCGACCCGTTAAAGAAACTGAACATGCCAACTGCAGAAAAGACAAAATCTCGCCGGCCGACTCTGGCAAGACACTTTGATCGACAGTTTGCCTTCTTGTTCATTTCAACCTCCGGTTGATTGTGAACTAATTCAACCAAGAAACTGAATATACCCGTAGAAGAATCTACAGCCAAGAAAACCAATGCACTTTTCGCGGTAAGATACCCGAATGCTGTCAACACTTTATGACCGAGTAGCGGAACCGGCATATGCGCTGGCTGTTCGGATTCTCGGTCAATCAGAGGCTGCCCAAGAAGTGGTAACCCTTGTGTTCGATGAGATCCGTGACGACGCTGAAGATGCCAAGGCTGACATCGACTTACTAAGCAATACCCTACTCTCATTAGTTCGCCAACGAGCTCTCACGCGACGACACACAGAAACTAATTTTCATGCCCCTGGTTCGAAAAATGAGAGCCGTCTCGCTGTGATACCCGAACCTACTGGTGGCTACCGACAACCTTTAATGAGCCGTCAGGACCAGGCCCTGTTCCTCGAGGCACTTTCACAATTGGCCCCAGAAGAACGCCATGCGATTGATTTGGTGTTCTTTGAAGGTCTAACCCAAGACGAACTTAAAGATCGTTTTGATATAACGAGTGACCGTATTCGACTGAACGTCGAACACGCATTACAAAAGCTTCAAGACGCGTAGGTATGTGTCAATGACTGAGTCATCACATCATTCTTACGACGGACTGGCCGGCCTCTATAGTGTGGGTGGCTTGACCAAAGTTGAGCGGGAACAATTCGAACAACATCTTGAAACATGCGGCGCCTGTGTCAACACTGTAACAAAACTACTTCCGGTTACCCACAAGCTTTTGCAAGTTGCGCCACCTCTGGAACTACCACGAGAACTTCGGCAACGAATCATCGGCGCCACAGATACTGTTTCTCCCCGTAAGGAGGGTAAACCGGTAACAGTCAAATCAGTGGCGACCCGCCAACGCCTGTCAGCGCCTTATCAGATCGTTGCGATCGTGTTTCTCATCGCTGCGGCTGCCCTCGGTTGGTATGCAGCCACCCAGACAACTCGTTCACAACAACTCCGTGCAAATCTAGAAGCAACAACGCTTCAAATTGAGGTTGCGAACCTTGACGCGGCAACAGCGCGACAAACTACGGCGGAAATGCGTGGGTTCGCAGAAATTCTGGTGGCAACTGACGTCGCCAGTATCGACCTCAAAGGTCAACCGGACGCACCGGATGCTTCGGGTCGAGTCTTTTTTAGCGAGACTGACGGAATCTTAATCGTAGCTTCAAAACTACCACCCTTACCACCAAGTCAGATTTATCAAATTTGGTTTGTAGTACCGCCAAATCCAATCGGAGTTGGGTTCGCCCGGGTCGACGCAGAAGGCCGAGCCTTTGTCAAAGTCGAACCAACCGATGGTCAGCTGCCAATCGCCGTAGCTCTAACCTTGGAACCCGAGAGTGGCGTAGCAGAACCAAGCGGTGCCGTGTACCTACTCGGACGAACCGACCAGTAGAAAATTTTATCGCCGGGTTGTTTTCCGTCTGCACTCCAACGAGACAGGTTGTTCTCGTTTATTAGCAGCTAATTCGCAGCACCCAAACTGAGAAGATTCGCGAGTAATTGGTACGCACCTACCGTGCCGGCCGGAAGTTGCCTCCAAAGACCGAGACCTACATAAATCCAGCGGCCAGACCCGTACTGCGCTTCAACCAAGGCACCCCGTTTGACACCTGGGTTCCACTCAAAGGTATCCTCAAGCTCAACGAGGTCCGTATATTGAGGATCCTTATCGCCAAGGAAGTACAAACCCCGTTCTTGAACCCAATTGTTCCAAGTTGCTGGACCGATAGAATTCGGCCAACCGAACACAGAATGGTCTGTTCTTAACAAGCGGACAGGAGCCTGCTCATCAGTGACACGATTTCGACTAACTTCAGCGGCATAGGGACCGTACTGGGCTTCATTAAACTCAAATTTATTGTATTGAACGATGAGAGTTCCTCCTCCATCAACATACTGAAGTAACCGATCATTATTGGCACGGAGGTCTGCCCTTCGCTCGTAAGCCCGTACACCAGTCACTATAACGTCAAACCGAGACAGATCTCCCCAAGCCAACTCATCACTATCAACAAACTCGATGGACGCCCCCAGCTGTTCGATAGCAGGTGGAACCTTGTCGCCGACACCATCCACATAACCAACAACAAGATCGGGGGGCAACTCAACGTCAATCAATTTAATGGTCGCCTCAGCGTCATGTATCAAGTGCCGCTGACCTGTATGCGAATATTCAACAACCTGATAACCGGTATCAAACTGGCTTTCTGCTGTCTCTGCAATCGCTCGAATCGTGTATTCTCCAGTTGCCTGGGACGGCGGTCTCACGGTAAATCTGACGGTCTGTGACTCATCCTCGCGAGAAAACAGAACAGGGTGACTTTCCGGAATGGCTACCCAGTCAGTTGGCAGGTCGAGTCGAACCTTACCTTCAGACGGTCCCGGCCACGTATTAGACAATGTGACACGAATGACACGTGCGCTATTGGTGGCCCGCGGGATGATCGCAATGTTGGGCGAAACCTCAACTGCTAATCGCGGGGCGACATTCAGTTCCGTACGCTTTTCACCCGTAAAGATGTCATCACCATACCGATATTGGACAGATCGGTTGACAGTGATTTCTGTTACTCCGAATTTCAAATTGAATGCCGCAATAAACGGTGTCGACCTAAACGGAGCTCCATACGGCACATCTTCATCCAAGATATACCGTGAGGCACCAGCTACATGACTCCAGTGAATACTTGTCGGCTTAGTGTCAGTAGGCACTTCGAGTTCAGCAACACAGCTGTAAACATCCGCTGTCGACACGGTGCTTTCGGCTTCACATGATAAAGACGATGCCGTGAAACCCTGCACGTCAACGCCCCCGACAACGAAGTCGACTTCGCCTCGGTTCGCGACCACAAATGTAACGCTCACGTCTTGTCCTGGTGTCACAACGCCATCATCAGCCAACGCTTCCAATCGAATCCCATGCGCCAAAACCACCGCTCGTTCGAACTGGTCCTCTTTCGCAGCTAAACGGTAATCAATCTCCCAAATCGCATCCTCGCTCAACCCCAGTGAAGACAAGCGACTTCTGAGATTTCTCACAACATCTAGTCCTGATACGACAGACTCGCGCACTCCATCTGCACCGTCTCGCTGAAATTTCGACAGAGCTTCTCGCGCATGTTCAGCCACCTCGACAAGTCCGGCGCGAAGCGCATCTGGTGACGTAGCCCCAGCAAATCTTTCGAGTCCCTCTATTGAAGTGTCGATGCCGTCAAAGAGGGACACCTCATCCTGTTCACTCTGATCAGAAATCGTCGTTTCCACCAAGCGATAGCTGGCCGTTGCAGTTCCTGGCAAGATAATGAGTGGAGACATGCCCTGACACTTGTGCATACTGCGGGCGTGACTGCCAATTTCTGCATAGGTGCGACCCAATAGCGCGTCGTAATGAGCCAAATTTATTGTCAGCGCGCCCGGAGGCGGACCACTACGTCCCCGCCCGCGAAACCCGAACGGAAAACCGGCCCTGAAATAGAACTTGCTGGCCTGCCATGGACGAAGACCTGCTTGTAGTTGTTCCGGAAAGCGGTTTGGGTCAGCAGCAGCACTATACGCCTCACGGGCCAAGATGGCAGACGCTTGATGATGTTGCCCACCACCTTCTCCGTCAGGACTCATCCCCGTGACAACGTCAGGGCGAATTGTCCTAATCAACCGGACGAAATCAGCGAGAATTTCGTCTTTACCCCAACGATCAAATGTTTCTTCTTGACTGAACGAGTAACCAAAATCGACCGCGCGAGTAAAGAATTGCTCCGCGCCGTCCAAGCGGTGTGCGGCTAACAATTCCTCGGTACGAAGCACCGCAAGCGCGTCAAACAATTCTGGGCCGATCTCGTTCTGACCACCGTCACCCCGTGTCGCCGTGACCAACACAGTACGGTGCCCCTGCCCTTTCGCAAGTAGCGCCAACAACGCATTGTTTTCATCGTCCGGGTGGGCCGTCGCCATCATAAAGCTACCCACCGAATTAAGTTGACGCAACAATACGCCCATCTCGACGTGTCGGTTCCCTGATTCCACAGCCTGGGCCAGTGAGTCGCGCACTCCGATTGCGCAGACAGACCCCAGCAATATGACAACTAAGAGTGAAAGCCTCAGTTTACGCATGGCGTTCGAGTATACACCTGAGGACAGATCGATTTTTTTCACTAACTACTCTTGAATGGTTTACACATCAATCTGGCACAGGGATTTATATAATTCCTCGTAACGAGAAACTACCTGTTCCGCCTCGAATCTAGTATGAACAGCCTGCAGGCCAGCAACTGTAGTCCGGTGATGTAAGTCAGTATCAGTCAGTAGCTTAACTGCAGTCTCGGCCATACCATCCAAATTATTCTCATCAAGAAGAAATCCAGAGACACCGTCCTCTATCAATTCAGGTAATCCTCCTACCCGCGATGCCACCACAGGGACGCCACAGGCCATAGCTTCCAACGCCGCAACTCCAAAGCTTTCTTCTGACGAAGGCAACAAAAAGAGATCAGCCACCGACAGAATAGGAACAACCTGCTCTTGCTCACCCAACGCGTCCACGTGGTCGTTTATGCCGAGTTCTCTGGCCACACGACGGGCCAATGGGAGTTCGGGTCCATCACCTACTAACAAAAGCCGAGCCGGAATACGCTCTCGGATACGGTGAAAAATTCTCACGACCGCATCCGCGCGCTTGACCGGTCGGAAATTAGATACGTGGATCACCAATTTTGTGTTGCTGTCCCCATTACGATAGCGAGCTGCAAGTTTTTCGTCTGGCATCCGGCGATGCAATTGACAGTCAAGAAAGTTAGGAATCACCTTTATATCAGCACGAACGGGTAATTGGCGGTAGGTATCTTTACGAAGACTATCGGAGACAGCGGTCACGCCATCTGATTGATCGATGCAAAACGCCGCCGTTTGAGAATACGAGTCGTCGCTGCCAATGATTGTGACGTCAGTTCCATGGAGTGTCGTCACGATCCGAGGCACCTTCTCGGTAGCGGACGAAGACAAAATTTGTCTCGCTAAATATGCCGCCATGGCATGCGGAATGGCATAGTGGGCATGAATGATGTCAAGGTCAAACTCCCGGGACACCTCTACCAGTTTGTTGGCTAATGAGAGCAAATATTGTGGCTCTCGGAACAACGGGTAGCCTGGCGTTTTCACTTCATGAAATACGAGACCAGCCTGAAATTCACCCAAACGAAAAGGCGGGTCCGAACTAATCAATCGAACCTGATGCCCGCGACTCGCAAGCACTTTGGCTAACTCGGTAGCGACGATTCCACTACCACCAACGGACGCGTAACACACAATACCTATATTCATGACTTCAATACAGTCGGTCTCACCAAGGGTTCCTTTACAACCAAACCTTCCGCATACTCAACTCCAATCCGAGCCCCGAGGTGAGCATCTCGAGCTTCGATCATTTTTCGAAAGCTCGAGTGAGTCAGTCTCGTGTCGACCACCTCGTTCCCACTTGGCTCAAACTGACTTCGATGACAGGCTAGCGCTTGACGTTTCCGTTCATACACCCGACTCACATCAATAACAAATGATGCATCAACAAGATCATTAATGAAGTAATAGCAGGTCCAATCCGACTTCCAACAAGCTCCATCAGCGCTGTACCGACTTAAACCAGCCCGAAACACAGCTTCACTGAGGATGCGACTGGCGGCTTCATGGTCCGGATGTCGGTCTCGCCAATATGGAAGAACCACCACTGACGGCCGACTCCGCCGAATTAATTCAGCGGCTGACCGAATTTGAACCACAGAATGGTTAGGAGCAGCAATCTCGCCATCTGGCCATTTGAGATTTGTTCTCCACGCCGCGCCTAACACATCAGCAGCGGCCTTAGCCTCTCCAGCCCGCTCTTCCACTGTGCCATTGCTTCCGAGCTCACCTCTCGTCAAGTCACACAAGCCAACACGATAGCCAAGGTCAACGTGCGTGGCCACGGTCCCTCCGAGTCCGATCTCAATATCATCGGGATGAGGGCCAAAAACCAAAACGTCAACTTTGTCATCCTTTGTCATACGCGTGAAGTCGAGTGACTCGTCAGAAAGTCGAATGACCGTAATACTAATTTAAAGGCACGAATCACTCGAATCTCAGTTCAGTCCCGTCGTCCACATGGAGCCTGAAGTTCCAAGTCTCAGACTGGATGACCCAAAATACGGAACTTTTCAACGGCTTACTAACACAAGAAGAACAGAACGATATGAACATTGGCAACGGCTAACGTTTCCCTGAATATTCAAGCATTTGCTGAGTGAAATCCATCGGATAAGAAATCTCAATATCGACAATCTCTCCATCCTCGGAGACCAATGGTTCTAGTTTGGGCATGACAAATGCTGTGTACGAAGGCAGGTCGACTAGGCCAACTCGTTCGACGACCTGGTCACGAAGACCGGGGTCAAAGTGGATCCCATAGGTCTCAAACAAACTCTTCGCCGCTTCATAATCACCTTGGGACTTGATACGTTGAACCTCGCCCAATAATTCTCCCACTCCCTCTCGAAATGTCTCTGGGTCAGTCATCACATAGAAAGTCTTCCCGTCGCGGACTCTAACCTCGATAGCATCAGTGTTTTGCATTAGCCAGTGCACAACCATTTGTCGGTTGCGCATATGGTCTTGTTCGAGTTGAGACCCCTCACGAACACGCCGAAGTTGAAGAATCGCATTACGGGTATACGACTCATACTGTGTTCGCACGATTTCAGCGTGACTTTCGGCAGGAACTAACCCTAATTCAACGAGCATCGGGTCAGCGATAAAGTAAAGCGCAATCAGATCGGCCCGCCCTTCTTCTAATGCCGAGTATTGTTCTCGCAGAAACGCTTGAGGGTTGCCCTCGAGGCGCTCTTCGAGTTGACCTGAAGCGTGACCGATTACCTCGTGCATATTTGTATTCAGCTCACCGGCGAGACCACCCCACCGTTCGGACCGAAGGGCTTCCTCTTCATCCCAGGCGAACTCCAGCCGATATGCCCCAGGACCAGATCGGTCATAGGCTTCCACCACATTCGACAGCGAGACTGATTTACTCCCGTATTCCTCTCGCACACTTTGGTCGTTGGGCAAGTTAATCCCAATAGGTGTCAGCGGTCCCGAGTCACCCATCTCAATGACCACATCTATAGCATTCGCGGTAATGCCACGAACCCCTGGTTTGCGATACTTCGGGTCCCAGGGCATTCGATCTTCAAACCACTGGGCGTTATCGGCAAGTTTCTGTATAGCCGCTGTCTTTTCTGAATTCACTGAAAATACCAATGCCTCCCAAGCGCCTTTTACTCCGCGCGCGTCCATATAAACTTCCGTAAATCCGTTTATGGTATCCACCGAAGAATTCTGATCCGCGACCCAAGCAACATCATACGTTCGACGGTCGTCGCTTTCGCCCGTTCGATACCATTGGACAAGCGCACCAAGAGCGGCAGCCATCGGCTCTGTAGCATACGGAACAGCCGATTCGAGATGCTCTACTACATTGGATAATTGCTCCCCGTACAAACCGTCGACACGGTAGACCTCTTCAATCAACCTTCCTTCTCGTTTCACCAATCTAGAATTCAGTGGGTAACGCTCTTCAAAATCTTCAAGATCCCGTAACGACACTCCGTCATAAAGGTTATTAGCACTAGACAGCAGTAAGTCTTCGCCATCACCGGGAGTTTTGTTTGTAACGATCGGTTCAAAGGTCGGATCAAAGAACATCGGTTCAAGGCGAGTCAGTAGCTCATCAAGAGTTTCACCTGATCCAAGTGGAAAAACTGCCCCCTCTTCGGCAGCCGAGTGTGCTGCGATTGAAAATTCATCAGGGGTAACGTCCAAGACAAATTTTCTGGCGGTTAGATTGTTGAATGGGCCGGTATTAATCCAGAACAGCTTCGTATAGCGAAGAATTTCATCGAGTGTCTCAGAAACGATGCCATCCGCATGGGTGAGGATCTCTTCCAAGACCTCCCGCATTTCAAGATTGTGGGCATAACGCTGGTCGTAGAATATATCCCTACCGGCCAATGCGGCTTGGTACAGGTGCCAGATTAGAATCTTTTCGCGCAGTTGAAGCCCCTCGAAACTATCTGCATAAAGCTGAGCAACAGCGGCGTCGTCCACACGCTCCAAAAGGTATTGTCGGTCTTCTCCCGGAGATGTGTCTGCCTCACCAGTCGTGTTCTCAAGGTTTCCATTCGACCCGGCACCACAACCCACTAACCCAACAATCAGACATCCGACAACTAGCAACCTAGTGCAACACATCTCTGGGCTCCTTCCGTAATCTGCTAAGCTTTTGATTATAGGACTGTGACCGCTCGGAGTCACGAATCTTGCCACGCTCCAAGGAGTCTAGGGATGCGTATTAACCACATGCTGCATACTGTTCCGCTGGTGTGTATTTACATCCTTCTTTGTGCGGCTAAGCCATCATACGGACAAGAGAACAATCTCACCCTCGACGACATCTTTGGCCCTCAGCGCCGCATAGATTTCGACGGTAGTCCTCCGCGGGGCTTGGTCTGGCTCGACGAGGAACATTACATCGAACAGGTAATCCACCCGAGAGATGGAGAACCGCCGCTCCTGAAAGTTAATAGTCAGACTGGTGAACATGAACCGCTGTTCGATTTCGATGAAATGGCTTCGGTTCTTGCGCAGTTTCCGGGTATCGGCACAACCGACGCACATCAATTGTCTCGTCGCTCCACTCATCTAATGGACCTGAACAGAAACAGAATCCTCTTAGAATTCGCTAATGACCTTTATCTCTACGAAGTAGCCAACGCCCAAGTGTTTCGGCTTACTCGGTCGCCGCAACCCGAAGAACAACCCTCCTTCAGTCCAGATGGTCAATTCGTTGCTTTCATTCGTGATCACGACATCCACGTGGTTGATGTTGAAGACCGTCGCGAGTATGCACTAACCACCAATGGAACAGATGTCATTCGTAACGGCCTGTTGGATTGGGTTTACCAGGAAGAAATCTACGGACGAGGAAATTTTAAGGGTTATTGGTGGAGCCCGGACTCCTCACGGATCGCGTATCTTCAGTTGGACGACACTCACGTACCAAGCTATACCGTGCTTGACCATATTCCCTATCATCCTGAGGTTGAAGAGTGGAGTTACCCAAAATCTGGCGACCCCAACCCAGTCGTCAGCCTAGGAATTGTCCGGTCCAGTGGAGGGCACACCACTTGGGTGGATATTGACCGCTACACCCCAAGCCAACCACTCATCGTTAGTGTCGACTGGTCTCCAGATAGTCAAAACGTAGTTTTTCAGGTTCAAAACAGGGAACAAACTTGGCTTGATTTGAATCTATCGACACATACGGGCCAGATAAGCCGCTTGTTTCGAGAAACAACGGAAGCCTGGGTCAATGTAAACGGACCCCCGGTTTGGTTGGAAGACGGAACTTTCTTGTGGATGTCAGAAAGAACTGGCTGGAAACATCTCTACCACTACGGCGCGGACGGAAAGTTGTTGCACCAGATTACTGATGGTCAGTGGGAAGTCAGACAATTGCACGGCATGGAACCCGTGAGCAAGTGGATATATTTTTCTGGCACCAAACACAGTCCCATCGGTAACGATATCTACAGAATTCACTTAGACGGTTCTAGCCTTATGAGGTTATCGGCAGCGCCAGGCAACCATCGGGCTCAATTCAACCCAAGTTTTTCCCACTACATAGATACGTGGAGCGATATTAATACACCTCCAAGCGTCAGACTTCACGAGGCTAGTGGCACAGAAAGTCGGGTAATTGATGCCAACCAGAACACGCCGCTTTCCGATTACCGCTTGGTAAGACCTGAATTCGTCCAAGTCGAAAATCGAAATGGCTTTGTAATGGAAGCCATGATGATTAAGCCACCAGATTTTGATCCAACCAAACAGTATCCCGTTTATCAGCATGTCTATGGGGGGCCACACACACAGAGAGTCCGCAATACCTGGAGTGGTTCGACTTTTCTTTTTTGGCAACTGCTTGCTCAACGCGGTGTGATTGTCTGGGTATTGGACAACAGTACTGCGAGCGGGAAAGGGGCTGTCTCAACTTGGCCGGTATATCAAAATTTTGGTGAACTCGAATTACAAGACATTGAGGACGGGCTCGCATGGCTCGACAGTCAACCTTACGTCGATACCAGCCGAATTGGGATTGAAGGTTGGAGTTACGGTGGGTTTATGGTCAGCTACGCACTAACCCATAGTCAAAGTTTTAAGATGGGAATCGCCGGCGGATCGGTTACTGATTGGCGAGACTACGACACGATCTACACCGAGCGCTACATGCGAATGCCACAAAACAATCAAGAGGGGTATCGTCGTAGCTCGCCACGGTTTTCTGCGGCGAACTTACATGGTGCTCTTCTGTTAGTCCATGGCTCCATGGACGAGAATGTCCATATGCAGAACACTCTGCAGTTTTCATACGAACTTCAGAAAGCTGGGAAACCATTTGACATGATGATCTACCCCCGGTCGCGACATCGACTTGGTGGCCTCGATCTCGAAAAACATCGACATGCGAAAATGCTGGAGTTCATCATGAGACATTTGCGGCCGGAGTCGCCTAGGAACTGAGTCATAAGGTCAAACCGCTGATTCACTAGTAGTAGTTGATCGCATCACTCGTAAGACAGAATCCATCCAAAACACGATACGATTTAAGTTTTAAGGGGGTCGAGTGCCTCAATTAGTCCAACAGCCAATCGTTGTTTCAGCAGTCGGAACAAAACCGAAACGCATTGAAGAATTTGTCGGTCGTGTCAACACAGGCCACACTGGACTCAGTCTTGCCAAGATGTCATCACCAGAAGGATGGCAAGAACCTGGTCAGCGACCTGAATTCGAGGAACTCACGCTAGTCCTGAGCGGTCTACTCAGGGTCGAAACTGAAAACGGCCACGTTGACGTACGCGCTGGCCAAGCCATCATAACAAGCCCAGGCGAATGGATACGCTACAGCACCCCAGAACCGGGAGGAGCTGAATACGTTGCCGTCTGCCAGCCTGCATTCTCTCCAGAAAGCGTGAACCGAGATACCTAGCCACACCGGGTCGTTGCTATTTTAGATGTCTCCCACCGTCAACTCGAATAGTTTGTCCAGTGACGAAACCTGATTCGAGCAATGATACGACGACCTTAACAATTTCCTCATCGCCCCCCCACTTTCCCAGTGGAGTGGCCTGTGAGACCGCTGCTACCTCGTCACTGTCCATACTGGCTGGAGGGCGAATGGGACCTGGAGCAATCGCGTTAACAAGGATTGAATCCGAGGCGAGCTCCAACGCCATGGCTTCCGTTAAGCCGATTACCGCGGTCTTCGCCACATAGTACGGCAGAAACCCCTCGTATCTCGGTCGACCACTTGCGGCAGTCCAGTCTGAAAAATTAACAATATGACCCCCGCCAGCTCGTCGCATGTGAGGCACCGCTGCGAGACTGCAAACATACGCGCCATTCAGATCGACTTGAAGTGCCTCAGCCAAATGACTTTCTGTTAGTTCATCAAATCTCGTTGGCATATAGGTCGATGCCATATTAATTACCACGTGGAGACCACCAAGTTTCTTGACGGTCGCCTCGATCAGGCCTTCACAGGCAGCCGGATCTGACAGGTCCGCTTGCGTAATTAACGCCGACTGACCACAGCGCTCAACTTCCTTCACCGCCGCCAGCGCCGCATCGGATGACATCCTATAAGAGAGGCTTACATGCATACCCCGCCGCGCTAATTCCACAGCAACTGACGCACCAATGCGACGTCCTCCTGTAATTACGGCAACCTTTTCACGAAGGTCCATATACTCAGTCGTCTCGCTTCGCTTCGTTTGACACTAAATTTCCAGAGTCCCAGATCAATCCATCATGCCGAATCATGCCAGCGCTTCGTTCAGTGCAACCAAAAGCCAGCTCCATCACAATTACAACTCAACAGACTGCCGCCATTTGAAACCGACCAGAAAAGCCACCGTATTTGCGGCCATGTCGCCAACTTTGTTACCGACTGTTTCAACAGCAAACTCAAACGGCAGCACTAGCTCAAATATTTCCCAACTCATGGCGAGAACTACAAACGTTCCATAGCCGATGCTCGTGAATCGACCAAACACGAGCCAGATCAGGAGATGCGAAATCGTGTAGTAATTAAACATCGAACGTGCATGAAGGATCACCG
>CAZUZW010000046.1:0-20261 GCA_964624855.1 uncultured Vicinamibacteraceae bacterium | reverse complement strand
GGCCCAGATTCGAGTCTTGCCAGATCGAGTATTTGTTTGGAACGAGACACAGCGGAACGAGGCGGCCAAGTTACACGGTATTCCGTTTGACCGGGTGGTAGTCACAGGCGCGCAGGTATACGACCAGTGGTTTAATCGTTCACCCAGTCGAAGTCGAAAGCAATTCTTGGTCGATATGGGACTTCCGTCTGACCGGCCATTTATTTTATACGTCTGTTCGGCGATGACACCGGATCCAAATGAGGCTCAATTTGTACGACGGTGGGTTGAATCGATTCGTGGTAGCGGACATCCGAGGTTGCAAAACGACGGATTGGTCGTCCGGCCACATCCTGAGCGGCGACGGGAATGGGAGAATGTTGTTTGGCCTGATCTCGGACCGCTAGTTATAACTGGTGCGAATCCGATTGAGGCTTCAGCGAAAGCGGATTACTTCGATGCACTTGTCTATAGTGAAGCCGTTGTCGGTATTGTCACGAGCGCGTTTCTTGAGGCGGCTGTTGTTGGACGGCCCGTATTGACAATTACGCCTCCAGAATTTCGATCTCACCAGGCTGGGATGCTTCACTTTCGCTATCTCTTGGAGATCGAAGGCGGACTACTCAAGGTCGGCACAGACCTCGATGAGCATGTACGTCACCTCGAGGGTACGTTCGACGGAGATGTAGCGCATAAAGTTCAACAACAGAGATTCTTACGTGCTTTCGTTCGTCCGCTTGGGCTCGAACATGCTGCAACGCCTCGGTTTGTCGAAATGATTGAGTCATTGGTTGTGTCACGGTCGACGAACGCACAGATCGAGGTGCCTGTCTGGAAAAAAACACTGGCCCGTTCCGTTGTGTATCTGAACGGGCTTGGCTTACTTGTATGGGCGATGACAGACGCCCGTGAAGCCACGGAAGAGCGGGCACGTACCAAGCGCATCAATGATCACCGTCGTACGTACAGGTTGAAGTGGCGTCGTCATCGCCGCCGAAAAATGTTGAGCCGTCTACAAGGAGTGATATTCAAGGTGTATTCGATAGCCAAGAAAACCGATCGTAAACGAAAGCTATATGTGCATCGGAGTTATAAATTCGCATTGCGATTACAGGCGGGTCTGCGGCGCTTGCGTCGGAACGTAGGAACGCGATGAAAATTCTCTTCTTGACCCGTCACTACGGTTACCTCCGGAACTATGAAAGCACGATCAGTCGCTTTGTGGCACTTGGACACACAGTACATATTGCTGCGGACCGAGAAGAAATGCTTGGAGGTCGGGAGATGGTCGAGCGGTGGACCCGCGAACACACGGGAGTCACGATGGGATGGACCCCCGACCGGGAAGCGGACCATTGGTTTTGGGTGGCAATCCGCTTGCGTCTGGCTCAAGATTTTCTTAGATACCAAGATGCGAATTACGATAGCGCCCCGCAACTGCGTCTTCGGGCCGAAGAACGTATTCCGACGACGGTACTCGCGCTACTGAGCTTGCTTGGATATCGAACTAAGCCGATCCGTCGGGCGATGGAGTTTGTGCTTAACCTCCTCGAGCGTGCGATTCCGTTATCGAAACCACTTTGTGATTACCTTTCGCAACAAGAGCCCGATGTCGTCTTAATTACTCCGTTAGTCGAGTTGGGTTCACCGCAACTTGATCATCTTCGGGCGGCCAGAAAATTAGGTCTTCGGACTGCGCTCTGCGTTGGCAGTTGGGACCATTTATCAAGCAAATCTCGGATCCGTGACTGTCCAGATCGCATCTTTGTTTGGAACGAAACGCAGCAGCGAGAGTTGCTTGACTGGCATGGTGTGGCGGTTGATAAAGTGGTTGTAACGGGTGCGCAGTGTTTCGATCAATGGTTTGATCGAGAGCCATCGCAGGATCGTGAAAACTTCTGTGAAAGTTTATGTTTCCGTCCGGAAAAATCAATTGTTACATGGGTGTGTTCGTCGCTCTTTCGCGGTAGTCCGCCTGAGGCTGATCTTGTAGAGGAGTGGATACGGCAGTTACGAGCGAGCGGCGACCCGGCGTTGTCTGAGGCGAACATCTTGATTCGGCCGCATCCGCAACGACAGGAAGAATGGCGACGTATCGAAATTGGCGATTACGATCACGTTGCTATCCGTGGCGGGTATCCGAATGACGAAGGCACTAAAGCTACCTATTTTGATGCGCTTTATCACAGCGACGCAGTGGTTGGGCTGAATACCAGTTCATTAATTGAAGCGGGGGTGGTTGGACGGCCGGTGCTGTCCATTGTGACACCGGCGTATGCGAACAACCAAGAAGGTACGGTTCATTGGTCGTATTTGTTAAACGTCGGTGGCGGTCTAATGCGTGCCGCAGAAAGTTTGTCCAGCCACTATGCGCAACTGCAAGAGACGTTATCTGGTCGAGCAGTTGACAACGCACCATTTATCAAAATGTTCGTACGACCGTATGGTTTGGAAACGGCGGGCACTCCTCTTCTCGTGGGAGCGGTCGAGGCTTTGGGTTCGACTGACTCTTCAGGTCCAGTGGCTGCTAGCGTAGCGGCTGCTTTACCGAGACCGCTGCTTTACCCGCTTATCTGGTTACGTGTGTTAAGAGGTGAGTGGAGGCTCGTACGAAAGAAGAGTCGACGGAACGTGAAGCGTTGGGTTCAGCAAACCAGACGTGGCGTTCGTCAATCGCTCAAACGATTGATCTTGAAGAGGGCACGCAGCGAACAGCCTACTGTTGTGCTTCCGAAAGCAGAACGTGTTCGTAATCGTGCGCAGAACCTGTTTGATTCCGTTGAAGAAGTAGAGGATACGAAAGAAACTTTGACTCGTATGGCCCGTAGCGGTAAACCAATCATCGTAGGACCATGGTTGAGCGAGACCGGTTTCGAGTTGCTCTACTGGATTCCTTTTTTGAATTGGGCGAAGCAATATGGCAACTTCAGAGATGATCGGCTAATTGCGATCTCCCGAGGCGGGTGTGCCAGTTGGTATCGCCATATGACATCTGCTTACCACGACGTATTCGATTTCTACACACCTGAGGAGTTCCGCAACCGTAATGAGCAACGTATTGTCGAGCAAGGTGGTTTGCAGAAACATGTAGGTGTGGCAGATTTTGATCAAGAGATCATTGGTCACGTTCAGAAGCAGGTTGGTACGCGAGACGTTGAAATTCTTCATCCGTCCCTCATGTACAAGTTGTTCCGAATTTTCTGGCGATTACAGGCATCGGTTGGTCTGGTGCAGGGTTTCACGGTTCATCGAAACATAGAATGCTCTGATTTTGATGACTTGGAACTGGCGCTTCCTTCGCAATACATTGCTGTGAAGTTCTACACCAACAATAGTTTTCCAGACACGCTATCTAATCGAGCATTTATTACGTCGTATCTCAACCAATTGACTCTTCACCACGACGTTGTGCTGCTGAGCACTGGGCTTAATCTTGATGATCACTCGGACTTCCGACCAGAAAGACAAGAACGTCTACATACTATCGAGCACTTGATGAATCCGCGGAACAATCTTGATGTTCAGACTCGCGTCATCGCGCGGTCGAAAGCTTTTGTAGGAACGTACGGCGGTTTTTCGTACCTTGCTCCGCTTTTGGGAGTAAACACCGTTGCCTTTTTTTCTGATGGAGCTGGATTTCGAATCGACCATCTTGAAATTGCGAAGCGGGTGTTCACAGATCTCCAGAGCGCTTCGTTTCTTGCTCTGGATGTACGGGATCTTGATGTGCTTAAGGTTGGTTTGGGAATGGCCGAAACCGTTACGTCGGAGAGAGGCCGAATGGCGTGAAATTACTGGTTTGCGCCCGTCACTTCGGTTACCTCAGGAATTTCGAAGCGGCTCTTGTTGTCTTAGCGGAACGTGGGAACCAGTTGCATTTGACCGCGGACCGGAAGGAGAGTGCTGGGGGGTTAGCAATGGTCCAGCGCCTAGCCGATCGCTATCCTCAAGTGACGGTCGGATGGACTCCGAAACGAGACAAGAACGATGAGTGGCTTAAATTGGCCACGGCTATTCGGTTGTCCGCCGATTACCTTCGCTATCTTCAAAGTGCGTATGACCGAGCACCGATGTTACGGCGGCGGGCTAAGGAGCGAACACCAGCGTTAACGGTTTGGCTCGTGGAAAAAGCTGGGTTTCGCTTTAGTCCTGGTCGCCGGATTTTGAATGCGATATTTAAATTAATGGAGCAGGGCGTGCCTTTGCATGGTCCATACACAGATTTCTTAACTGCTGAGGCTCCGGACGTCGTCATGCTCACGCCGATGATTGATCTCGGCTCACCGCAACTCGACTTGATACGCAGTGCCCGGGCTCTCGGTTTACGTTCGGTTCTCAGTGTGGGCAGTTGGGATCATCTATCAAGTAAAGCACTCATTCGAACGTTACCCGATATGGTTACTGTTTGGAACGATGTGCAGTGCGGTGAGGCGATGTCGATGCACGACGTACCTGAGGATAGGGTCACAGTAACCGGTGCTCAGTGCTATGACCAATGGTTTGACCGGAAGCCGAGTCGTTCGCGCGAAGCGTTCTGCCAGGAAATGGGTTTGGCGCATGACCGGCCGTTTGTAGTCTACGTATGTTCTTCTTTGTTTCGTGGAGGTCCGCCCGAGGCCGAGTTTACACTTCAGTGGATTCGAAGGATCCGTGAAAGCAATGACCCACGTCTTTCAGGGCTGGGTATTCTAGTAAGGCCCCATCCAGGTCGCCTCGACGAATGGCTCTCCCATGACTTGTCGTCGTTGGATGTCGCAATGCATGGCAGCAATCCGATTGATGACAAATCGCGTGATGATTATTTCGATGCGTTGTACCACAGTGCTGCGGTCGTCGGGTTGAATACTAGCGCCTTTTTGGAAGCCGGCATTGTAGGTAAACCCGTTTTGGCTGTCCTGCCGAAGTCGTACTGGAAGAGTCAAGAAGGGACGTTACATTTTCATTATTTGATGGATGTGGGAGGGGGACTCCTGCGAACGTCTCGTTCAATCGACGAGCATCTTGAACAACTATCGGCTGCAGTGGGGGGTGAGGCTCCGGCCAATCATGACGATTTCATAAGAGAGTTCATTCGACCACACGGGTTGGACCAATCCAGCAGCTCTCGCTATGCGGATGCTGTAGAACTTCTTGCGTCGGTGCCGCCTCTTCCACCCGTAATCGGCAAATCTGGTGTCGGTCTATCCCGATTGATTTTGACGTTACGTCTTTTTATTGGCCGATGGCGAGGGCATATCCGGCATTTTAGAAAGGATGTGCCGCACGATCTTCAGAAGCTGCGGATTCGGGTCAATCGATTGATTGTTCGACCTATAAAACGCTGGTCCGAGCGGGGACTAAAAATGCGGTGGCGGCGAATTGTCCCGTCCACTGACCGTCGCCGTGCGTGGGCCGATTGTGTCAACCAAGACGAAATTTCTGATGTGCGACAGGCCATTACCGAAATGAGGTATAGCGGGCGACCGATTTTGGTAGGACCATGGCTTTCCGAAACGGGCTTTGAGTTGCTGTATTGGATTCCGTTTCTGCGTTGGGCACAAAGGTACGGTCATTTGCGATCCAATCGGATCGCGGTAATTTCTCGAGGCGGCGCATCTTCTTGGTACGGAGATATTGCCTCTCGTTACCTAGATGTCTTGGACTTGGTGTCTGTGCAGACTTTCCGCGGTGCTCAAGACCAACGGCTTGCACTGCACGACGGGCAAAAACATTACATGGTCACGCCCTTTGATCAGGAAGTAGCGCGCCGTGCCGCGGCGAATCTCGGTTTTCGGCGTTACGATTGGCTACATCCAGGTTTGATGTACAACTTATTTCGAGCTTTTTGGATGCAGTTGGCCCCATCGTCGTTATTACGGACCTTTTTGTTGCCGCGTGCGATGCAAGTGCCAGCGCTTGAGCCATTACCAGGCCTTCCTGACCGATATATTGCTGTGAAGTTTTATACGAATGATGCACTTCCGTCGACACCAGAGAACCAACGGTTTGTCAGGGAGACGTTGAAGCGACTTTCAAAACGAGCACATGTGGTTCTTTTGACGACAGGACTGACGTTGGATGACCATGTTGAGTACGACGGTGGCGAAGTGCGGGTACACACGCTGGAGCATCTCATGACTCCCAGTACAAATCTGGACATTCAGACGCGTGTAATCGCGTCAGCTGATGCATTTGTTTCGACCTATGGAGGATTCTCATATATTGGACCGATGTTTGGAGTGAAAACACTTGCTCTCTATTCGAATCCCGCTGCGTTTCGCATTGATCATCTCGAGGTGGCCCAGCGGACATTCCATGAACTTAGGACCCCACCATTTGTAACTGTACGAACGGACGATCTGCGTACGTTGGAAGGCTTGCTTGGGTCCGAAAGGGTGGCAGTTGCATGACGATTGGATTTGGAGGCGGCCGCTGTTTTGTTATTGCTGAGGTTGGTTTAACACATGACGGTAGTGTCGGACTGGCACATGCTTTTATTGATGCGATTGCAGAGACTGGCGCGGATGGCGTCAAATTTCAGACTCATATAGCGGCTGCCGAAAGTACACCCAGCGAGCCGTTTCGTGTCAATTTTAGCCATGAAGACCGTACGCGCTACGACTATTGGCAGCGAATGGAGTTTTCGCAAGCGCAATGGCAGGGGCTCCGTGAACATTCAGAAGAAAAGAATTTAGTCTTTCTTAGTTCACCATTTTCGATTGAGGCTGTCGAATTATTGGACAGTGTTGGTATGCAAGTGTGGAAGATTCCTTCTGGTGAGGTGAGTAATATAGCGATGCTCGATCGCGTTGCAGCTACAGGATTACCTGTCATTTTGTCCTCAGGGATGAGTCCGCTGTCAGAACTTGATGTGGCCGTGGAACGAATCCGAAGTGCCAAGGCGCCTATCGCAGTTCTGCAATGCACGACGGCCTATCCGTGTCCGCCGGAGAAGATCGGTATCAATCTTCTTGACGAATACCGCCAGCGCTATCACTGCCCCGTCGGTCTCTCGGATCATTCCGGTACTATATTTGCCGGCCTTGCGGCTTCCGCTCTTGGTGCGGACATTCTAGAACTGCATGTGACACTGAGTCGTAACATGTTTGGGCCAGATGTAGGGGCATCTGTGACGGTCGCCGAACTAAGACAACTGGTTGATGGTATTCGCTTTGTGGAGCGGATGCGGGCAAACCCAGTGGATAAAACTGTGGCGGCGGAGGAACTAGCGCCATTACGAAATTTGTTTACGAAGAGTGTAGTGGTGCGAACTGCGCTCGATGCAGGAACTGTACTTGGCGACGAGCATCTTCTTGGAAAGAAACCAGGCACCGGCATTCCAGCAACTCGATTAAAGGAATTCATCGGTCGACGTTTGCGGCGTTCTGTGGAGGCTGACACGCTGTTAGCTGAGTCCGACCTCGAGAAGGTGCCAAAACTATGAAACGTAAAGTCTGTGTGCTAGTGACGGCCCGGCCTAGCTATTCACGAATTAAATCAGCATTGAAATCGATTGCTGATCATCCAGATCTAGAGTTACAACTTGTGGTGGCAGCGTCTGCTTTGTTGGACCGCTACGGTGCAGCAGTCCGAAGTATAGAGCACGACGGGTTTGCGATTGCTGCTCGTGTTTACATGGTAGTTGAAGGTGAGAATCTTGTGACGTCTGCTAAATCTACCGGTCTCGGATTGGTTGAATTGGCGACGGTTCTTGACAATCTGAAGCCGGATGTCGTTGTTACAGTTGCAGATCGTTACGAGACACTTGCTACAGCGGTTGCCGCTTCCTATATGAACATCCCGGTTGCTCATGTTCAAGGTGGTGAAGTTACAGGTTCCATAGACGAAAAAGTCCGCCACGCTGTAACAAAGTTATCGAATTTGCACTTTGTCGCCACAGAAGCCGCCGGTAGCCGGGTTGTTCGTTTGGGTGAGGACCCTAGCACCGTGTTTGTAACAGGTTGTCCGTCGATTGATTTAGCGGCTACCGTTTTGGCTCAGCCGTCTCTCGATTTTGACCCAATTGACAAATATGGTGGCGTTGGTGCGCCGGTTGATCTCTCAAACGGCTATCTGGTCGTGATGCAACACCCGGTTACGACGGAGTATGACGAGGCCCGCAGGCAAATCACAGAAACGTTAGAGGCTGTGCACTCCCAACAAATGCCGACACTTTTGTTTTGGCCAAATGTCGATGCTGGCTCAGACGGAACTTCGAAAGGAGTTCGATTATTTCGGGAGCGGGAGAAACCGACGGGGTTTCATTTTTTTCGGAACATGCTACCGGAAGACTTTTTACGACTTCTGTGTAACTGCTCATGCATCGTCGGAAATTCCAGTGTCGCGATCCGTGAGTGCGCTTATCTTGGCGTTCCTGCCGTGAACATCGGGACACGTCAGTCAGGTCGCGATCGAGGGCGGAACGTTACGGATGTGTCATATGACCGTGATGAGATAGCTGCGGCGATTCGTGCGCATAATCGCGCTGGTCGGCCAGCGTCGGATCCAATTTATGGTGACGGTCAAGCTGGACCACGAATTGCTACACAGTTGGCCGAAAGCGAACTTACTATCGAAAAACGTCTGAGTTACTGATGGTTGAACAGTATGAATACCGACGAGAAACTTTCCAATAATGAGTTGACGACGCGTCGTGATCGAATTCAGTCGATTGAGTTTGACTATTTGAGTAATCCACAACGCACCGTGAGCAATTGCAATCTCTGCGGCAGTGACTCTTTTGTGGTGTTGAGCCATTGTGACCGGTATGGTTTTCCGGTTCGTGCTCACGGGTGTCGACGGTGCGGTTTAGTTTTTCTTAATCCGGTGATGACCGTTGATGCTTATGGCGCATTCTACAAATCAGTATATCGACCTTTAGTGAGCGCGTATCATGGGCGTCTTATCGATGCGCATTCGATTCAGGGCGAACAGCGTCAGTATGCTGCCGAGCGGGTTGCGTTACTCGAACCTTATCTACCCGATGGAACTGAAAGAAACCTTTTGGATATCGGAGGTTCGACGGGAGTCGTTGCCCACGCCTTCTCGAGACGGTTTGGTGCTGTCAGCACAGTCATCGATCCAGCGCCTCTCGAGATTGAAGAAGCACGGCGATTGGGTCTGAAAACAGTGACTGGGTTCATAGAGGAGGTGGACCTTGGTGACCGCCAATTTCAAATCGTTCTAATGTGTCAGGCAATTGATCATTTGCTCGACATCAAGGGAGCTCTTGAAGCAGTTAGGCGCCTTATTGCTGCCGACGGGCTGTTTTTCGTTGATATTGTTGATTTTCGTGCTGCTTATCTGAGAAATTGGTCCATTGAGCAGGCCGTTAAGGTTGACCATCCGTTCTATCTGACTGAGTTCACTATGGCGGCCTTTTTGATGCGAGCAGGCTTTGATATTGCCCGGGTTGAATATTCAGAAGACCGTTTACACGTGGGTTACGTGTGCCGACCAGCTACGCCAGAGCCCGTCAAACTTCCGCGTTCTGAAGACGTGTCAGAGTTATGGCGCGAGCTTCGATACATTCAGAACGCTCCGCGTCCTTAAGCAAGTATGCCTGGACAAATTCTCGGTCTGATTCCGGCCCGCGGCGGGTCCAAGGGAGTTCCCGGTAAGAATACCCGTCACTTGGGTGGCCGACCGCTGATTGAATACACGATCGAAGTGGCGCGCTTGTCAAACGTGGTTGACCGGCTTGTTGTATCAACCGATTCAGACGAAATTGCTGATGTGGCACGATTTCTTGGCGCGGATGTTCCATTTATGCGCCCTCCTGAATTAGCTGGTGATCGAGCAGCGATGCTTCCGGTTGTTCAGCATGCGGTGTCTTCGCTAAGTCGCTCTGGCTGGCGGGCAGACATTGTCTTAGTGTTACAGCCGACTTCACCTCTGCGCCAACCGCAGCATCTCGTTGAAGCAGTGACGATTCTTAGTACGACCGAGGCAGATGCAGTAGTCAGCGTGGTTGAAGTTCCTCGCCATATGTCTCCTGATTACGTCATGCGAATCGAAGATGGTCGCTTGTTGTCGTTTCTTTCTGAGGGAGCCGGTATTACGAGGCGCCAGGATGCAAGGCCTGCTTTCATACGTGACGGCACTGTCTACGCTTGTCGAGAAAGGACGCTTTTAGAACAGAACTCACTCTATGGTCGTGATTGTCGGCCATTGCTGATACCGGCTGCCGATTCGATCACAATTGACACCTTAGAGGATTGGCAATCGGCTGAGCAACGGCTTGCTGAACGGGCAAGTTCGAGAGCGGATCTGGAATGAGGGACCACCCGAGCGGTTTTGGTTTGAACTTCCAATCCAATGTGTCACCGTGGATTCCTCGGTCCTTGAAGGTAAGCGCGAGTCGAATACTCGGTTTTAGGACCAGGGTAGAGACCGAGTACCAGCTCACGAGAATCGCTCGTAGTAATAGGACGATCATTGCTGGACCTTGGCTCGGAGAGGTCGGCTTTGAATTGCTGTACTGGATACCGTTTTTGACCTGGGTGGCATCGCGGTTTGAGATTGATCGCCGGAGAATTGTTGCAGTGTCGAGAGGCGGGCCTGAACTCTGGTACCGGAGAATTGCAGGCTCTTACTACGATGTCTTCGACTATCTTGACCCAGAGGAATTTCGGCGTGCTAATGAAAAACGTCGTATGGAAATTGGCGAACAGAAGCAGGTACAGCGTAGTGAGCTCGACGAAGACGTGATCGACAAGGTTGTTGCAGTGGTCGGTGAATCGAACACTGCTGTATTGCATCCCTCATTAATGTATCAATTGTATCGACGGTTCTGGTGGGGACATGCGTCGACTGACTCCGTCCGTGCTTGCGCTCGGTTTGAACCGTTTCAGCAATCTGCACCAGATGCAGCGTTGGCCGATTTGCCGGCCGATTTCATTGCCGCGAAGTTCTATTTCAATGACTGTTTTCCGTCAACGGAAGCCAATCGAAATTTTGTCCGTAAAGCAGTGGAATCGGTGACAAGTTCGATTCCAGTCGTCTCATTAGCTACTGGATTGACGTTGGATGAGCATAATTCCTATGAAATTCCTTCGTTGCGAGACATAAGTGGTCTTGTCGAGGCACGCAGTAATCTCGAGGTACAAAGTTCTATCGTCGCACGATCTAGGGCGTTCGTTGGGACTTACGGCGGTTTCTCTTATTTACCGCCATTTCTGGGCGTGCCGTCGATAGGGTTACATTCAGTTCCGAAGGGGTTTGCACGAACACACTACGATCTTGCACTTGCTGCGTTCGACGAATGGGGGAACCAGTTACTTCGTAATATCGACGTGGCGGCGCCGGACGCGCTGGACCAACTAGCGGCTGGGGTCGGTGCGTGACAGCTAGGAATCCACAACCAGGGCACCTGACGGGGCTATCTCTTCTGTCGAGAAAAATGCGCTCGGCGGTTTACCTCGTAACCTATCGTGGTGGACGTGCGCGGAAGAGGCTCGCTAATTCGCTCCAGAAGTCGATGAGGCACTACGGAATCGGGTTAAAGCGAACGAGACGTATATCTGTGGAGAAAATCAAGAATGGTATTCGGCGCGCTTTCAATCTTAGCCGTTTGGGGTTTAGGCGAGTCGGTCGGATACACAAACCGTTCGTTCGCATATGGAAGCGAAGCCGGAAGGCGCGCGAGGGTCGGGTCGAAAGACGTTCGGAGCGGCACGCTGAACGTCAAGCGCTCGCAGTGGTACGCAGTAGGAAACCACTGGTGGTGGGGCCATGGTTCTCCGAGGTCGGTTTTGAAGTGTTGTATTGGGTGCCTTTTCTTAATTGGCTCAAGGCCGAGACCCATTTTGATCCGGACCAGACGGTTATCGTGTCACGGGGAGGTGTTGGAGCATGGTATGGAAACCTCGCGTCACATTATTTTGACATTTTTGATTTATTTGATCCGGTGACCTTCGCCAGACGAAACCACGAGCGGCGTCAAGAGGGGGACGGTAGTCACAAGCAATTAGAGATGTCGTCTTTGGACCGGGAGATTGTGGGAGAAGTCACATCACGACTCGGCTTTGTTAATCCAGAGATCTGCCACCCTTCGCTTATGTATCGACTGTTGCGAAATTTTTGGCTGGGCCACCGTTCCTTGAACCATGTGGAGTCCTACACGCGCCACCGGAAGATAACAATCGATTCGAAGTTCGATTTGACGGAACTTCCAGCCGAATATGTCGCCGTCAAGTTGTACACTGCCGCATCATTGCCTGACAGTAACGAGAGTCGTCGGCTTCTGCGTGCTTTGATTGGCCGGATCTCTTCAGTGTTTCCGGTTGTAACGCTTGATACGGGACTTAATCTGGATGACCATGAAGATTATCGTTTCGACGGCCAGGCCGGTGTGGTGAATTTGAGTCGGTGGATGACTCCTCAAAATAATCTAGGTCTACAGACAGAGGTAATCAGCCGTGCGAAACTGTTCGTGGGAACCTGTGGAAGCTTGACATGGCTTGCGCCGCTTCTTGGTGTCAGTACGGTGGCAGTTATGAGTGATCCACGATTCCTTCATCCACACCTGTACCTCGCTCGGAAAGTTTATCTGGAGTCTCAAGCTGGACAGTTCGCAACTATTGACCTTCGCAGCCTTGAGGGTCTCGGATTGGACTCTCTTGTTGCCGATGGAGTATTCGGTGACGGGGAAGCGATTAGAACTTCTACTAGTTAGGGGAACGAGTTGGCAATTCAGAACGTGCTTGTTACCGGCGGGGCGGGTTACATCGGTTCTCATCTCGTCGATGCGCTGATTTCTCGTGATTACTCGGTCACCGTGCTGGACAATCTCGAGCCACAAGTTCATCGTTCAGGGAATTGGCCGAGTTATGTGAATGCAGATGCGAATTACATCCATGGCGATGTACGAGACCGGGAGGCACTGGCGTCGTGTGTATTGGCTGCAGATGCAGTGGTGCACTTTGCCGCGGCAGTAAGTGTCGGGCAGAGCATGTATGAGCTTGATCGGTATGTCGGAGTTAATACTGGTGCGACAGGAAGTCTTCTCGACATCTTGGTGAATAAAAAACATCATGTTCGGAAGTTGATTGTTGCGTCGTCGGTTGGGGTCTATGGCGAGGGCGCATATAAATGTGGGTCGTGTGGACCGCAGTTTCCACCTCTGCGGGATGCTGCGCAACTTGCGCAAGGAAACTGGGAGCCCAAGTGTCCGAAATGTGATGCTGCGTTGGTCGGACAGGCGACAAGTGAAGAGAAACCCCTTTATCGAGACAATATCTATGCCATGACTAAGTACCACCAAGAAGAAATGGCACTGCTGATCGGGCGGACTTATGGCATACCGACTGTCACGCCAAGGTTCTTTAATGTATTTGGTCCACGTCAGAGTCTGAGTAATCCGTATGCTGGGGTAGCTGCAATTTTTCTTGGTCGGCTATTGAATGACCGCGCACCTGTTGTTTTTGAGGATGGGGGACAGTTGCGCGATTTCGTTTCGATTCATGACGTAATAGCTTGTCTTATATGCATGCTCGAACAAGACGGTGCTGATTTCATGCCGGTCAATGTAGGATCTGGTACACGGATTACGATTCTTGAAATTGCTCGTACCTTAGCGCGACTGACGGGTAAGTCAATTGAACCAGAGGTTACAAGAACTGGGCGAACCTTTGACATTCGACATTGCTTTGCGGATATCACGCGAGTGTCTGAATCTCTAGATTGGAGTCCGAGAACAACTTTTGAAGAAGGTATGTCTGAACTTATTGAATGGGCTGAGCGTTCTGACGAGCGGCCCGTCGATCTATTTGAGCATGCATTAGCCGAGCTCGACACTCGAGGCTTGTTGGCTACACCAAAGTCGTGATTCTTTCGTTCGAACAACTTCCCGAGCATGCTGGTACAGTCGCGATGGTCGATGGCGCATTCGACCCTCTGCATGCAGGGCACATAACGTATTTTTCGGCCGCCGCGGCGCTAGAAGTTCCGCTACTATGCAATGTGGCGTCGGATGCCTATGTTGCAACCAAACACCACCCTGTTCTTTCTGAGCAACATCGTGCCGAGGTCATTGATGCGATCCGTTATATTTCATTTACACATATAAACCACTACGACACAGAGACGGTACTTGAGCAGCTTCGGCCTAGCCACTACGTCAAAGGGATTGATTGGCGGGGACGATTACCGACCCGGCAGGTTGAAATCTGCGGGCGATTTGACATCAAACTTGTCTACCTCGACACAGTGCAAGATTCGTCCAGTCGTATTCTTCAGAGATTTATTGAGCGAACACATAGGACACCGTTATGACTATTTCAGATTTTGAAGAAGCGGTCTTTCTCCAGAAGCCCACATCCTCAGAGCATTATGATCGAGAGTATTTCACCGGAGATTGGCGCGCTGAGGGTAATAATTACTCGCTCGAGACCCGGCGTGAAATTGAAGCGAAAAACCCGGAACTGATTAAAGAGATTTTCCAACCGAAGCGAGTCTTGGATCTTGGGTGTGGTCCAGGGGCATTGATGCACTTTCTCGCGGAACTTGGTGTGGAAGTGGAAGGAGTCGACTTCGCCGAAAGTAGTCGTGAGCTGGCGACCCCGGAGGTGCGTGATCGCATTACTATCGGGAATACGTACGACGAACTAAAACCGAAAAATGCCTATGATCTGGTGATTTGTCGTGAAGTCTTAGAACACCTGACAGTGCTTCAGGTGAAGGCGACAGTGGCGAATATGGTGCGAATGTCCTCGCGGTTTATCTATTGCACTACTCGCTTTCATCCGGCTCCAGAGAGTCTTGTTGATTACACGACACAATTCGACGTTGACCCGACCCATATAACACTCCTTAATAAGGATTTTCTCCGCGTGATGTTTGTACTGGAAGGCTGTCGTTCCCGACCCGATCTTGAAACGAAGATGGATTGGTTGGATAAGCGGCGTGTTCTAGTGATGGAAAAAGTCGGGCATGACTGAGTTCGGCTACAATGGGGCCCACAACAAGGCCTCATTTTAGGCACGCTGACTGTTTTTATGTTCGATTGTATCGCTGGATATCACCTCAACCCATGGACTTGCGGGATCGCAAAGTTTAATACGATTCTGGGCGAACGGGTCCGCGTTCCGATTGTGAGCGTGCTTAGTCTTGAGCACCTTCGCTACAGTAGTCCCCTGCTCTCACTGAAGCTTTCCGAGTTTTCTGACCCGGACGTTCGTGTCCTTGATTCGTGGGTCCGCCAGCACACTGGCGATTTTGAACTGTTTTTCCACGGATTTGACGGAACAGAGGAAGAGCGACGGCTTCTTAAGGCGGCTTCTCGTGTTTATTGTGCCAATCGAGAGCTTTTTGTGGCTCTAGTAGATGAGCGACCGGATGTTGAGGAACTGTGGTGTCCTGGGATGATTCTCGACGCTCACCAGTTTGCACCTGCGGAATTATCTGTTTTTACATTCGGGATGGCTCACAAGATTCGGGTGCCGCTCTATCGTCGGCTTCGAGAACTGCTTGATGCGACTGGGCAGAGCTATTCGGTTTATGTTTCAACGGCACTCCATGAGAACACCAGTTTTGACGGTTCGTTTGTGGTGACGTTTGAGGAGTTACAGGCTATCTTTGAAGATCGCGTTTACTTTCTTGGCTATCTATCGGATACAGCGGTGTATAACCATCTACTGAACGCATCCTTACTCGCGGCGTTTTTTGAACACGGATTGCGTGCGAACAACACGACGGTAAATGCTGCGATGGAGTGTGGTTGTTCGGTTTTGACAAACCTCGACGACCATTCGCCAACCGCGATGGTGCACATGCAGAATGTTCTTGATATCGCCAAGTGTGATCGGTTGCCAGAGCCTCAAGAATTGAAGGCAATTGGCAATACCGCAGCGGAGACGGTCCGCAGTCAATACGGCTGGGAGAAGTTAGTCGATCGTCTTATATCGGCGCACCAGACGGTTCAAGTTGGGAGTTCCGAAGAGTGATGTGGACGCGTCCATTTAAAGCCATTGGAGTATGCCGGGAGGGGGACTAGTTGTCACGCACGTTGACCATAGGGTCGCGGAAGATCTCTGATGAGAGTCCGTGCTATGTCATTGCTGAAGTGGGGCATAACCATCAGGGTGACCTTGAGACTTGTCGGGAGATGTTTCAGACGGCTGCGACTTGTGGCGCTTCAGCAGTCAAACTGCAGAAACGTGACAATCGCTCGTTGTACTCCCAAGCGATGTTTGAGAAGCCGTACGATAACGAGAACAGCTTCGGTGCTACTTATGGTGAACACAGGGAAGCGTTGGAGTTCGGCCGAGACGAGTACAAAAGTCTGAAAACATTTACGAGTGAGCTTGAAGTTGACTTTTTTGCTACGGCGTTTGATTTTTCTAGTGCCGACTTTTTAGCCGAACTCGATGTGCCCGCTTTCAAGATTGCCTCGGGAGACTTACGAAATATTCCATTAATGCGCCATGTGGCTGCGGTCGGAAAACCGATACTGATAAGCACCGGTGGTGCTTCGATGGACGATGTCCAGCGTGCCTACGATGAGGTCATGCCGATTAATAGCCAACTCTGCATTATGCAGTGCACGGCAGGATATCCGGCAGAATTTAGAGAGCTTGATCTCTTGGTAATTGCAACTTATCGAGACCGCTTTCCTGATGCGGTCATCGGGTATTCAGGACATGACAACGGTATCGCAATGCCGACGGTTGCCTATGTACTCGGTGCTCGGGTGGTGGAAAAGCATTTCACATTAAACCGAGCGATGAAGGGTACCGACCATGCTTTCTCGCTCGAACCCGTCGGCATGCGAAAGATGGTTCGTGACTTAGAGCGTGCTCACCTAGCGCTTGGTGATGGAGAGAAGAAGGTGTACGCGAGCGAGACCTCCGCAATTCTAAAGATGGGAAAAAAGCTCGTAGCTGCGCGAGATATTCCGGCTGGGCACGTGCTTTCTGCTGAAGATGTTGCTATCAAGTCTCCTGGCGACGGTTTGCCGCCTTATGAACTTGATCGCATATTGGGACTGACAACTATTGAGGCTGTTGCGGTCGACGAAAGTTTCACTTTGGAGAATCTAAGTGACCCAGCACCTGGTCGACGCGGTGTTCAGGCTTGACGATGATGTAGCGGTCGTCACTGGTGCACTTGGACGACTCGGCCCGGTGTGGATTGAGGCGCTCATTCATGCTGGCGCTAAAGTTGCTGCGCTTGATCTTCCGACCAGTGAACCGTCAGCGGCATTCGAAGCACTGGTGGCTCGTGTTGATTCGACACAGCTCGTCAAGGTCGACTGCGATATTACCGACCGTTCGACTGTTGAGGCGGCGTTAAAGAAGGTAACGAGCCAGTTAGGTTGTCCGACCGTTCTTGTGAACAACGCCGGGCTTGATCAACCTCCAGACAAGCCGGCTTCAAGACATCGTGTTTCAGAGTTACCGGTTGAACTGTTCAGCCAGATGGTGGCTGTGAATTTGACCGGAACCTTTCTGGTGACCCAGGTCATTGGTGGTGAAATGGCGAGTCGTGGAAGAGGATCGGTAGTGAATATCGGTTCGCTGTATGCGAGTGTGTCTCCGGACCAGCGGTTCTATGACCATTTAACCGGAGATCCACCGTTCCTTAAGACACCAGCGTATGGGGCTTCAAAAGCCGCCGTGGTGAATCTGACAAAATACTTTGCAACACTCTGGGGACCACAGGGGATCCGAGTGAACACGCTGTCGCCTGGTGGTGTCAAGGCGAGCCAAGATGAAAGGTTTCTCGAGAAGTATGGTCAGCGTGTGCCATTGGGACGGATGGCCGAATCGGGTGATCTTGGTGGGCCGCTAGTGTTTTTGGCGTCCGAAGCTTCCGCGTATGTGACTGGTATCAATCTCCGCGTAGATGGCGGATTTACTGCATGGTAGAACATGACTGATCTGACTACACCACAAGTTGTTCCGAATTGGATACAGGGTAAAGACCGTCTGGCAGTTTCGGGTCGAACCTTGGACAAATATGCTCCTGCTACCGGACGACTGTTGTGTCGTGTCGCCCGCTCTGACCAAAGTGACGTAAACGATTCGGTCGCGGCTGCGAAATCAGTGCAGAGCGCTTGGGCCGCGGAGACGGTTGCTCGTCGAGGCGAAGTGCTCCGGGCAACCGCAATGCTAATGATGCAGCGCCGGGATGAGATTGCGGCTCTTGTATCAAGTGAAACAGGGAAATCGCGAAAGGATGCTCTTGGAGAGACTGGCGCGGCGATCGAAATGGGATTTTTTGTGGCGGGTGAAGGGCGTCGTTTTTACGGAAAGACGACGACCAGTGGAGTGCCGGGCCGTTCCGCGATGATTGTGCGTCAACCGCTTGGGGTAGCAGGTCTTATTATTGCGGCTAATACTCCGATCGCCAATGTAGCTTGGAAGGTATTTCCTGCACTGCTATGTGGGAACGCGGCAATTCTGAAGGCTTCGGAGGACACACCTCTATCGGCGTGGGCCTTTGCTCGTTTACTAGAGGAGGCCGGTGCGCCCTCAGGGGTTTTACAGGTTGTGCATGGCTACGGTCCAGAAGCGGGTGGTCCTTTGGTCGAGCATTCTGACGTTGATCTTGTTAGCTTTACAGGGTCCTGTAGTGTGGGCCGCTGGATTGCCGAGACAGCCGGCCGTCGACTTGCAAAGGTTTGCCTTGAGCTTGGCGGCAAGAATCCGCTCGTCGTGTGCGAAGACGCTGACTTGGAACGTGCGGTCTCCATGGCGATTGGTTCGGCCTTCAGTAATGCGGGACAGCGCTGCGCTTCAGGTAGTCGGTTGATAGTGTTTGATCAAGTTTACGAGCAATTCAAGACAATGCTAGTTAAGGCAACGCAGGAGTTACAAATTGGCCCCAACGACGACGATGACTTTGGACCGGTAATTAATCAGGGTCAGCTTGATCAGATGGTTGAAGCGATTGAACGGGCTAAAGCAGATGGTGCCACTGTTGTGATCGGTGGAGGGCGTCTCGATGATGAGGTTCACCAGGGTGGCTACTATATGGCACCGACCATTATTGAAAACGCTGCTTCCACGGCAGCTATCTCGACCACAGAGCTTTTCGGTCCCATTACCTGTCTGTACCGTGTGGGTGACTTTGACGAAGCAGTGGCCTTGGCCAACGAATCTCCTTTCGGGCTTACCGCATCAATACACACCGCTAATATTGATCGAGCTATGACATTTATTGGACGAGTACAAAGTGGAGTGGCAGTTGTCAACGGTGCTACCTATGGGAGTGAGCCACACATGCCATTCGGTGGTTTGAAGCAGTCTGGGAATGGCACTAGGGAAGCTGGGACAGAGGCTATTGACGTCTATTCCGAGTTAAAGACGGTTTATATTCACCACGATGAGACGCAGGTATGATCGAGTCTCAACCGCCTTCGAGTGATCCATCGATCGTCGCATTAATTCCCGCCCGTTCAGGGTCAAAGCGTGTGCCCGGCAAGAACATTCGACGTTTGGGTAAACATCCACTGATTGCGTATACCATCGTATCGGCATTAGATAGCGGTGTGTTTCGTGATGTCATCGTGTCCACGGATTCTGAACAAATCGCTGAGGTGGCTCGCCATTACGGGGCTGAAGTCCCTTTTCTTAGACCGCAAGAGTTGTCGGGAGATAAATCACGTGACATTGAATGGGTTGAAGACTTGCTTGGGAAGTTGCGTTCCGATGGTCGTGACTACGATTGTTTCAGCCTCTTGCGTCCAACGAGTCCCATGAGAACGGCTAGCACGATCCAGCGAGCGTGGGTTGCTTTTCTGGATGAGACCGGAGTTGATTCCCTGCGAGCGGTCGAAACCGTTCGGCAACACCCTGGAAAGATGTGGGTGGTTCGTGGTCGAAGAATGTCTCCATTACTTCCGTATGGACCAGCTGAACAACCGTGGCACAGTAGTCAGTACCAATCATTACCGGTTATTCATGTACAAAACGCTAGTTTGGAGATAGCTTGGACGCGAGTTGTTTTGGAAGGCCGGACTATTGCCGGCGAGGTGGTGATGCCGTTTTTGACGGAGGGTGATGAAGGGCTCGACATTAATGACGCAGAAGATTGGATGCTTGCAGAGCAACTAGTGACGCAAGCGACCGTTCTGTTGCCAGAGGTGTCGGTTGATCGATTTGAACCGAAATGAGTGGATGATTTATGAGTGAATTTCAGTATGTACCTCTAGGTGAAATTAAGCGGGCAATTGCCTCGGCAAAAGACGATCCGAACGAGCGCGTGGAAGTTCTTGCTGCGGTCGCCCGTATTAATGCCCTGTATATGATTGCACGAGCTGGGTCGGGGCACCCGGGAACGACATTCAGTAGCCTCGATCT
>CAZUZW010000045.1:12580-20734 GCA_964624855.1 uncultured Vicinamibacteraceae bacterium | reverse complement strand
AATTTCCGTCAACTCACGATATCCCTTACCGTCTCTGAGTTCGAAGAACTGGCCAAAGTAATCACACGCGCATACATCCGCCATGGCATAGAAGATGCTCTGGCTGAAGTAAGCAAATACCAACCGCAACATAGTACTCACTAGCTACTCCACGCTTCTCAGATTGTCTTCAGACGTAATGCGAGATTCTCAGTCTTCTTTATCCAGTCCTGTGACTCCTTAGGAAATGACGATACGAACAGTGGTCTTTTGGTTACACCTTTTCGTAGCGATTACCATCTCGTCGGTTGTTCTGATGATGTCGGTAACAGGCATCCTGCTGACCTATGAAAGTCAAATCAACAAGTGGGATCTCAGGGAATTCCGCACTTCCCCATCCGTAGACACATCTGCTCTTCCCATAGATACGATTCTTGAATCCGTTGCCGAGTTCGATCACACACTGGAGGTCTCAGCAATTACGATTCGTTCCGACACTCAAGAACCAGTCACGATCAATGTCGGCGGTGGACTCCTGCTGCTTGCAGACCAATACAGCGGTAAGGTCATGGGAACCAACGACCGACCCATCCGTCGGGGGCTGCGAACCATCATGTATTGGCACCGGTGGTTTGCACTGGAGGGAGATAACCGAACGTTTGGACGGGCAATCACCGGTGCTGCCAACCTAGGCTTCTTGTTTTTGATCCTTAGTGGTTTTTATTTGTGGCTCCCAAAGAGTTATTCGAGGAAAACGCTTCGAAGAATCGTGTGGTTTCAATCAGGCTTGCGAGGCAAAGCGAAGAATTTCAATTGGCACAGCGTCATTGGTATCTGGACAGTGTTGCCCCTGATCATAATTGTTATTAGCGGTTCCGTTATTTCATACAGGTGGGCAAGCAATACCGTTTATTACCTTGTTGGCGAATCCCCTCCTGCAAGGAGTCCCTCTAGCAATACGACCACAGTCGAGCAAACTGCTCCAATAATTGATGAGATTCAAGATCCGGTTAGCTATCAACAAATTTTTGACAGAGCCGCCGACGACGCTGTCAACTGGCGCTCGATTACTATCCGAATCCCGCAAGGCAATAGCGACCGAGTGGTAGCGTTGGTCGACCGTGGAAGCGGCAGACAACCGTCAAAACAGTTCGAATTGGTCTTTGATCGAAATACAGGTTCGCTCGCTGAACGAGCCGGCTATCCAACCTACAGTCAAGGAAGAAAGATAAGACGGTGGTTACGGTTCGCCCACACGGGAGAAGTTTTTGGATTGGCAGGGCAAACTCTGGTTGGAATCGTGACCCTAGGAACCACCATTTTAGTCTGGACCGGACTAGCGATGACGTGGCGACGATTTATCAACACGAGGGGCACGAAAGGCCGCCACCCCGGATAAAAACAGTCTCAGGCACTGGACCTAAGTATGGAAATTACTCCCAAGACCTTGGATGACTACCTGACAGTGTTATCCGCAGACGCAGGTGTCCAGCAGATGCTGATAGAACAACTCCGCTTAGGCGACAAAGGCGTGCGACTAGTTGAACGGATGCAAGCTGGTTCTTTCAGTCCAGAAGTCGTCGACGAAAACACCTACGGCATCGACTACGAGCGGCTAACTGAATCGATTGAGAATTATCTAGAAACGTCGATAAGTTCGAGCAAGTTTCTGAAGAACGGCCCCAACAAGAAAGACGTCATTGAGCTGAGCAACTATAAAGATCTTATTTACTGGGTTCTTGACCCCAATGGTGGCTGGTTGCAGTACTTCGATTCGTATAACCATGCCATACAGTTCATTACGGACGAGAACAGCAAAACGATGCCTTAAACCATTTATCACAGGAAAGTCCTTGAAGATATTCGCCAAGCAATCGCCCGATGTCCGCTTCTCCTTCTCGGACATCAGCCACCGTCTTGGTCCGAACGGTGGGCACTTCGGACCTTTTTTACCGGCAGTCCCAGGTCGATCGTTAGCCTCTGGTCATATAAACTCCAGTCTCGACCACAAGTTGGCCGATGTGATTACTTGTAGGAAGGTGGCCCTCGGATTTACTATTTCCCTCATAATTACTGCGAACTTCTCTTGAACGGCGTAACCAGCTCAAATCAGACTACCCGACCTCAACACTAGCGAGGTCAGGAGAACACAACACATGAACATGAAAAAACGTGGGACCGCTCGAACACTTACATTGGGTCTCGTGCTCTCTTCGGCCCTGGGATACGGCCTGTGGACAGCTGACTCAGTTGTTGCTCAAGGACCTGGAATAGAAAATGCACAATGGACATATCTCGGTGGAGACAGCTGGCACACCCGCTACACGCCAGCTGACCAGATCACACCAGAGAACTTTCATGAGTTAGACGTAGCGTGGCGGTGGGATGCGGGCAGTTTCGGCCCCAGCACAGCGCGAGCTACACCGACCTTTATCGACGGCAAGCTGATCACTGTTAGCGGCAACCGGCGACACGTGGTCGCACTGGACCCGGCGACGGGAGAACTCCTTTGGAGTTTCACAGAACCAAACACTGACCGCTATGAGTACTCCATGCGTAAGGGATACGGAAAAGGCATCGCCTACGCCGAAATCGACGGTCGCGGTGTAGTCTTCATCACGAGCCCCGGTTTCTTCTTGCACGCATTAGACGCTGACACCGGTCGCCCTCTCGAAAACTGGGGACGTTCCGTCCCACTTGCCGACTTTGGCGAGACAGGAACTGTAGACCTGGTCGAAGACTTGATTGCCGATTGGAGTCCCTGGACCAGCATGGACCGGCCCTATGACCCCAATATCGGAATTCCCTTGGAGATCGGCTACATCACGAGTTCATCCCCACCGATCGTGGTGAACGACACGGTGGTAATCGGCAACTCGGCCGAACAGGGTTACCTTCAAACACGAATTGAAAATGTCCCTGGCGACATCCTTGCCTACGATAGCCGCACCGGTGATTTCAAGTGGAAGTTTAATGTAATTCCAAGACCCGGTGAATTCGGACATGAGACATGGGAGAACGATTCTTGGGAATGGACAGGCGATGTCTCGTCATGGGCACCAATGTCGGCAGATCCAGAACTTGGACTCGTCTATATTCCCACTAACAGCGCCACCATTGACTATTACGGCGGCCACCGACCAGGCGATAACCTCTTTGCCGCAAGTATAATCGCATTGGACGCCGAGACAGGTGAGCGACGGTGGCACTATCAGATGGTCCATCATGACATCTGGAATTACGACACGCCGACAGCACCAATCCTAATGGACGTGACTGTTGACGGACGTACGATTAAAGGAATCTTTCAAGCAACAAAGCAAAATTGGGTCTACGCCCTCAATCGAGAAACCGGTGAACCCATTTGGCCCATCGAGGAACGACCCGTCCCACCATCAACCGTTCCCGGCGAACAACTATCACCGACGCAACCGTTTCCAACCTGGCCTGCACCATACGACCTCCAGGGACGTACCGAAGAACATCTCATTGATTACACGCCTGAGATTCGGGAAATGGCTCTCAGGGTTGCGACCGAAGGGAACTTCTTTAACCAACTGTTCGATCCACCTACAAGTGTCGACGACCCTGCTGGACCCGCCTGGAACTGTCCGGGTGGAGGTGGTGGCACGAACATCACGGGGCCACCCGTCGCTGACCCCGTGTCCGGAGTCATGTTCGTCACCTCCGGGAGCGGTTGTTTCAGACTGCAGGTATTACCCGGTAGTGAGTCTCCACTCGATGAGCGTGAACAATCTGGCGTCACACATAGCGCATGGTCGGCGGTGGCAACCAGTGTGAGGGGACGCACCATTGAGGATGCGACCATCGATGGGCTCCCGATCTGGAAGGGACCGGTAGGACGGATCACAGCGATCGACATGAACACGGGTGAGCACCTGTGGGTAATTCCAAATGGCGACGCTTCACAGGACCAACAAGATGCGATCCGCAATCATCCGCTCGTTCAAGGGCTCGACGGTGTCGAAGTCAACCGAGGTCGTCCAGGTGGGACCGCAATGGTCGTTACGCCAACAATGCTAGTAGCAGGTGGACGGACGAGCGATGGCACACCACAATTGTTCGCCATTGACAAACAGACTGGCGAGCGGCGTGCTGCCGTGGAGATTCCTGGGGTAACTCGATACGGAATGTCGAGTTGGGTCCACGACGACAAGCAATACATCATCGTCCAACTACAGGATGGCTTAGTGGCTTACGCTCTGGGCGGAAGTGGTGCCGACACAGGGGGTTACTAGCCAGTCACGCAGTGCACACTAGTCTGTAAGGAGGTAAGACTATGACACGATGGAGCTTCAGCGCTGCCCTCGTGCTGGCAGTCGCATTGAGCCTTCCTGCAGACAGTAATGCACAACTGTCAGGAGTTGAAAACGGTGAATGGCGCTACCTGGGTGGTGACGCCGGCCACATGCGGCCCAACCCGCACCTGACCCAGATCCACGCAGAAAACGTCTCTGAGCTTGAAGTCGCGTGGATCTGGCGAAGTAGCAACTTCGGGGCAGGCGTGGAATATACCAGCCGGTCGGCGGAACCTTGGCGCGGACGAGAGCGTCA
Organism: uncultured Vicinamibacteraceae bacterium; assembly: GCA_964624855.1. GTDB lineage: Bacteria > Acidobacteriota > Vicinamibacteria > Vicinamibacterales > UBA8438 > CAUZIB01. The sequence goes on along the minus strand of CAZUZW010000045.1, from coordinate 16,180 downwards.
CACGCCGACAACGGGCACAACCGTAGCGGCGTGGTGAACCCAGCGCTCTCGTGGCACTAACCCTGCCATAACCGTTTTCTGCACTTCCCTGTTGTGTAAGACACGTCCAATCCAGATGCAATCTGTCATTGAATCACCTCTTTCCTCGCGATAGGCTAATAGCCTCACTGATTAACGGTCGGAACAGGAGGCTGCCATGGCACAGCGTAGAAAGATCGATCGCCGGTCGTTTCTAAGTGGGGTTGGAACAGCAGCCCTCGCAGGTACTGTCGGGGCTACATCTTCAACTGCAGGTTCCATTCAATCCCCACCGCCCCAAAGTGGCCCATACGATTTCGACACGGTCTACAGTCGTATCGGTACGAATTCGTCAAAATGGGACCGCCAAATCGCGCAGTATGGCCGGGAACATATCGACGTTGGGATGGGAACCGCCGACCAAGATTTCAGGTCTGCTCCCGCCATCACGCGTGCCATTAAGGAACGCGTCGAACATGAAAATTACGGTTACCTGACGGTCCCAGATTCGTATTTGCAGTCGATCGTTAACTGGAATCAACGGCGTTACGACTTACAAATCGATCCAGACACGATTCGACATTCAGCCGGGGTGCACCCGGCAATCATTAGCACTCTGCGGGCATTCTGTCCGCCACGAAGCAAAGTGCTCCTCCTCGCTCCAGCCTACGCCGGTTTCTACACGGACATTCGTATCGTCGACACCGTCGCAGAAGAAAGCCCGCTACGTCTCGCCAACGGACGTTACACCATTGACTTTGATGACTTCGAACGACGAATCGACCATGACGTCCACGCCTTTATTCTCTGTAACCCGCACAACCCCACCGGGAACGTGTGGCCCCGCGACGACCTGATGAGACTGGGTGAGATTTGCACGCGGCGTCGCGTGGTCGTTCTCGCGGACGAGATCCATTGCGACTTCGTCACGAAAGACAACACCTACACACCGTTTGCCTCTCTTGATAACGAAGAAATTGTCCGCAACAGCATCACCTACAAGTCTGTCAGTAAGTCCTTTAATCTGTCAGCCATGCGATGTGCCTACATGTTCTCATCAAACCGTGAATACCTTGACCGGATCGATGGACCCGGACAACTACGCCAATCGCTCAACACGCTGGCTATCGTTGCGGCGGAGGCAGCTTACACCGAATGCGACGACTGGCTTGACCAACTTGTCGAATACATCGATGACACACAGACGTTTACGGAGTCCTTCATCCGGGCAAACATACCCTCTGTCAAATTCAATAAACCTGAAGGCACCTATTTATGTTGGCTGGACGTCAGCAACGCCCTTCAGAAGCTCCCTCCGCCTTCACCGGTTAACTCGGACGACGCGTCAACACCCGAAGCAATCTTTCAACGCTACCTCGTGGAGCACGCCAACATACATTTGAATGCCGGATCGCGTTATGGCCTCGGTGGCGCTGACCGAATGCGTATGAATATCGCAACATCAAGACAATTAGTCGAACTTGCATTGACTAATCTGGCTAACGCTCTCGCTGTGGTCTAAATACCCCTCAACATGGACGCCCAGTCAGTTTTCTGCATCGTGCTCGGAACATGGATCATCGTCAAACGGGCACCCTTGATATTCAACCCGACGGGAACGCTACAAACCTACGACAGATGGGTCTTGGCGACAACTAACAGAATACGGACATTCGGTATCGCAGTCGCTATCTTCGGAATAGCGCTCATTATTTTCCCTTTAGGCACCGGCGGACTGGCCCGATTACTTTCCGCGACTGGAGTCTTCATGCTCGCCGCGGCACTTTGGACCTTGGTTCGACCAGAGTGGACCCAGCGACTAATCCGCCGATTCGTTGCTCGCGTTGAGCTCTCTGTCGGAGACATGGGTTTACGTATCATTGGCCTGCTCAGCGTAGCGCTTGGCACATTCTTGATCTATGTGGGTATCTCCGTGGCGTGAGTGGCCAATCCGCTGGCACACGTCTCAATCAACAGGACACTAACAGTAACTCCTAGCCTGATATTTTTGGTTGATTGAACCGCTGTCTCGGTGTATTACATAATCAGATCGTGTCCGGTCGCATCGCCTTTTTCTAGACAGGAGGACGAGGTATGAAGAACCGACTATTTGCGTTGATCGGTGTGCTGGCAGTGCCAACCGCCATCGTGATCGGACTTCAAGTTGGCTCTGTGTCGGTAGATGGCCAGACTCAAGACACAACCGCATGGGGACATCCAAATCTTGAAGGGATTTGGCTCGACGTCTACGCCACACCCTTGGAACGAGATCCCGCACTAGGCGACCGAGAGTTCACCACCGCTGAAGAGCGCGCTGAACGGGACCAGGCTCGGATGGGTAGCGTCGGTCGCGACCGGCGGGTCACGCGCGGGAGCCAACAAGACGTGGCCGGAGCGTATAACGCCGTCTATACGTCAGTTAAACCCGCTGGCCCACGCACTTCCCTTGTCGTCGATCCTCCAAACGGAAGAATTCCGAGCCTCACCGAAGAAGCCAAGCGTGAGGACGAGATTCAGCGTGAATGGCGTCTGATGCTGCTACGGAATACCGAGACTTGCCAGTATGAGGCACCTGCCTGCGAAGGTGGAACCTATGGGCCACCGTCGTCAAACCGATACGATGTGACGCCGTTCTACAACACATCGCGGATGAACCGCCACGATGGCCCAGAAGATCAAAGCACCTACGATCGTTGTATCGCGGGTTCGACACCAGATTTCGTTGGATTCCGGCGCATTATACAAGGTGAGGATTCGATTGCATTCGCCTATGACACAGGCCAGGGACAGGGGTTCCAACGGGTCATTTACCTAAGTGGAAACCATCCTCCGAGCCAAATTCGTTTACGACACGGTGACTCGCGTGGTTACTGGGAGGGAGAAACATTGGTTATTGAGACGACCAATTTCTCACCTAAGTTCACATTTCGGCCAGGACGACCGTTTTCCGGGGCTGAGTCGGGCGCGAACCGTATGCTCACTGAACGCTATCGCCGTATCGATGAAAACACGCTAGATTACGAAGTAACAATTGCGGACCCGACAATATGGACCGCACCGTGGACAGTACGACAAGAGCTAAAGCGACAAGACGATCAAGAGAATCGGATCTATTACGAACCACGATGCCACGAAGGAAACTATGGTCTACCGGCACTACTCATCGGTGCACGCCTTGAAGAAGACGAATTTGCCGCAGGTCGAGGTCCCGACCCGTTCTCCTTGGATACCGCTACGGACTTTGGGGGAGGCGTGCAGTAGTAACAACCGTCCCAAACGACAACGGTGACTTACACCAAATATAAGCTGTAGGCACCGCAGCCTCAATCTCACCCACACTATGTGTTTGAATGAGTATTGTCGCCTTCAAGTCTCCCGAGGCGACGTTCGATCTCCAGTAGCTTGTGCAAGATAATGATGTGCGTCTTCTTCGCATCGATGCCGACGGGACTCGCCTCGTTACTGATCAGTTTCTCAATGTCGTTGTAGACACTATCTGGAATATCAATCTGCATGTAATACTTCTCCTTACCATTTAGACAAGCTGCGAATTGTCTCTGGAACGCTCATTTGTCACACCTG
>CAZUZW010000045.1:0-12570 GCA_964624855.1 uncultured Vicinamibacteraceae bacterium | reverse complement strand
AAGTGTCGACAGCGTGTCTACTGCCGAGAATATAGCTATGGTGGCCGACTGGCCTTCCTTGCGGCCCGCCCTACCATCAGGCAACCAGCCCTAGACCTTAATTAACTGCAACATTTGTCGCCTGTCCACTTCACACCTGAGGCAGTCGGTAAACCCGCTTGGCGGTATCGTGGAACATCGCCGCCCGCTCGTCGGCGGAAAACCCCGCGGTCAACTTCTTAAACTGGTTCCAAAGAATCGTATAAGAACAAGACAACTTGTCTACCGGAAAGTTACTTTCGAACATACATCGGTCAGGCCCGAACTGGTCAAACATATAGTTATACCAGTCACGGTTGGCCGCGATCAGTTCATCCGATGATGGAGGTTTTTCGCGGTCGTGCCAGCCATAACCGTTGACTGCCATCTGGATACCGCCTATCTTCGCCACCACGTTCTGGTGCTTCGCCAACTCGGCCACCGCCGGCTTCCAAGCTGCAAACACCTCGTCTCGGCGACCGGCATACGGCCCAACTCCAATCGGCCCGCCCAGATGATTAAAGATGATCGTCGTGTCAGGAAACGCCCCGGCAAGGTCCGCCAGATCCGCGATGTGCGTGTGATACAACCAGCCCTCAAACGACAGGCCGTAGGTGCGGAGATGTGCGTAACCGCGTCGAAACTCTGCGTCCAGTAACAGATGCTCTGGGCCTGCTGTCCGTCTTGCCACCACGGGCGGTTCCGCCCAGGCCGCCCGGTGTCGAACACCTCTGAAACGCTGAGGACTCGCCGCCATCTGCGCCTCGAGTACCGGTATCACACGATCACCAAGCCGCAGGTCAGCGCTACCAACGATCCCAGTCGCTACCCTAGTCTCCCCATACTGTCCACTGGCACTCTTCGCCGCCACCCCCTGAACAAACTCGGTCTCTCCCACCAACCTGAGCTCTTCTGGTCCATCGGCCCGATACATCGAGGAGCACTCCACGAAGACGGTCTGACGTACGTTGTGCTCAGAGATGTCTTCTAGTAGTTCTTCGAGCAGGTAACGATTTCCAGGTCGATCCCACAGGTGATGGTGCGGATCAATAATCGGCAATTCAGGTTCCAGTGCTGTTTCGGTCGTCAACGCCAACCAATCCCGACGCGGCCCAGACGGCGCAACAGACCGCTGTGCTGACGAGATACGGACCGGTACAAGCCCGGGAAGCAGACCGGTCGCAATGCCTCCGAGAGCGCACGTACCGGCGTGACTGACAAAACGTCGACGTGTAATCTCATCCATCCGTTTCTACCCTCGCTCTCTCTTACGATTACAGGATTGAACCTCGGTCGCGCCTATTCACAACATCCATAAAAACGTACCGGGGATGCCACCTCGTCTAAAAACAGCACACAGCACCTACCGCTGTTTCTGTATCTCAACCTCGCTAAGATGCAAGATGTCCTCATCACCAGCCTCGATAGATACTGTGCCGCGAACGGCCACCATGCGCCCCACAGCCCGCGACAGAAGGGCTGAACGTTCGGCATCGACCGCCGTGATCATTACAACGGTATCCTCTGACAACGTGATACCGATACCGCCGTCGAGACGGACAACAAGGCCACCTACGGTCACATGTAGACTAGACGGCTCAAACCCGGCGTTCCGTATGACATCGCGGACTTCCCTCAGATCGATCTTCTTACCAGACGTCGCACCCAGCACGACCTGTTCTTCAGCAACTTGTATTTCGACCGCATCAACATGCTCAAGTCGCCCGAGCCGTCTCTCTAGACCACTCGCACAGGACGGACACGTCAATTCAACACCCACAGTCACGGTAAAAGTGCCAAGTTCACCTGAAGCGGTTACAAACTGCCCATCACTGCCCGCCGCGACGATCACGAAAAGTAAGCAGGTTAATTGGTACCGTAAAGCCAACATATTATTGCTGCACTCTTGAAAATTCGAATTTCACAGAATCATCACGAAGGTCCCATGTTTCGACGCAGAAATTAATGACACCGTCCGACACATCGTCGAGTGAATACACTGTGACAATGTGTCCATTTCGAGTCCACACCCCATTGCGAATACCTTCATTCACTTCGCCGTCATCTGTAATAGCACGTCCAACTCCCGTGAATGAACCTTGTGTCGCATGCCTTGGATTCACCAAAGCGTTGTACGTTAACCAAACCTTCCCGTAGTGACCGGCTTTCCCGGTAACGTTGAACGTCGTCGCAGTCTGAGTCTCCGTGACCGAGGTAATTTTTCCTTCAACCGAGAAGGTTTCGTTTTCAAGTTTGAATTTCTCTGCGACAGACATGGTGGACTCCTTTACAAAGTTATCGTTACGATGGATAGCGCACTTGACTTAGGTTGCTTTAGTTTCAGCACCGATATACACGAGAAGTCAAGACATTCCATGCCGGACGACGATCACTACATAGGTTATTGAATCGACCGTCGCCCCGCAGTAACCTAAGGCCTCGACTACGGTCGCGACTCCTATGGACGATAGTCTTGAATACTTTGAGCTGAAATACACCGCCGCGAGAGCACGAGCGGGGCGCCGCCTCGAAGAAGCCGCTTTAGGCCAAAGCGTAGGCTTGAATGGCTACACGACCGTAGCACAGGCTCAGACGCTCAGCGACCACCTGCAACTCAATCCAACGGCCACCTTGCTGGACGTCGGATCAGGTCAGGGTTGGCCAGGATCGTACATCGTCGGGACCAAGGGTTGCCGTCTTGTCTCCATCGATGTTCCGTTGGACGCGCTCCTTACAACAAAAATGAAAAACGACTCCGTCGTCGTTAACGCTCGTGGCGAGGATCTTCCCTTTCATGCCGACAGTTTTGACGCCATCGTCCATGCCGACGTCGTCTGTTGAATTCGAGACAAGCTCTCGGTATTTCGAGAGTGTGACCGGGTTCTCAAGCCGGGGGGGCGCATAGCCGGATACGTCATCCATGTGCCGACCGGAATGACTACAGCGCAACAGCTGCGAGCGAGCGAGTTGGGGCCAACCGAAGTTCTGGCATCAGCTCCATTCGAAGCGCTCGCTCAGGCATCCGGACTTACCATCCTACTCACGGAAGATGTCACCGCGGCATTCCGATCAACGTGCGCGGCGCTAGCCACTGCCCGCAAGGACCTCGAAAACGAGTTACGCGCCGCCGAGGGCGATGATTTCTACGACGAGGAACGGCGAAAAAAGAATGCCATGTTGCAGGGAATCGACGAAGGCATTCTTCGTCGGTCTTTAGTGGTTGCAAGTAAATAGAACAAGTAAGTTAGCAGCATCGCACGGAGATTAGACAGCAGATGGAGACCCTCTCAGCAGTATGTATCGGATTCGGCCTTCTCCTTATTATCGGACGCAGCCCACAGCTGTTTGCGCCATCTGCAACACTTCGTTTTTTCCGTAGACACTTTCTCTCAACCGATGCGCAATTTCGACGGGTTGGCTTAATTCCGATCATGTTCGCAATCGTAATACTTTACGCGTCTCTTCATGCGCCGATGATGACCAACCTACTTCAGGTCTTCGCGTCCGTCGCAACATTGGCCGGAATGTTAGCGTTCGGGTTCCCAAGTCTGTTCCGGCGCTTTTTCGCAAACACTCTTGACTATTTCGACGATTCCGCTCGCCATGGTCTCGTGCGGATTCACGGTTTTTTCGGCGTGGTCGTCGGCATCTTACTCGTCTACATGGGGGTCTATGTGATTTAAATGTGCACGAATGGAACGAGATCATGCACGACTGCACGTGATATAAGAAACAACATCCAACACTTGAATTAAGGAGACCACAATGTGGCGACTGGGACAGACGCGGCAGTGCTAGCAGGATTCGACCAACAACTAGCCGAAGGTATCAACCCGCTATTACCAATTCCATAGACTAGTGGAGACAGACAGCCAACCGTGATTGGAGAGGCAACAACGATGGAAATTTACACACACGACAGCCGACAGAAACAAACCGGGCGGATTGCCTGTACCATTTTGCTTATTACAGCCTGCTCACTCAATATCCACGCTCAAGACCGAATGCCCCCCATTCCGGACGAACAAATGACGGAGGCCCAGAAAGTGGCAGCGGCGGAGTTTAGGGCCTCGCGCGGGGAACCCGGAGGTCCTTGGGCGGTGATTCTTCGTAGTCCGGAACTAATCAACCGACTGAGAGGCGTGAGCGACTACCTCCGATTTAATAGTTCGTTACCCCCGCGCCTGTCGGAGTTCGTCATCCTGATAACCGCACGCGAGTGGACGCAAAATTTCGAATGGGCCGCGCACTATCCCCTCGCCATAGAAGGAGGTCTGAGTCCTGACATCGCGGCAGCAATCGCCGATGGCCGGCGCCCAGAAGGTATGGCCGATGACGAGGAAACCCTCTACGATTTTTGCACCGCACTGCACCGAGACGGCCGGGTGAGTGATGCCGTCTACGCCAGAACCCTAGCCGAGTTCGGCGAGCAGGCCATAGTCGACATGGTCGGGCTCAGTGGCTATTACACACTCATCGCGATGGTGTTGAACACGGCCCAGACGCCACTTCGCCCAGGCGCAACGCCTGCGCTCGAACCGTTCCCACGGTGATTATTTTTTTGAGAATCGGTGTCCGCATGGCAGAACACAACCGTGCGGACGCCAAAGTTTCAGTGCACAAGCCAGGCTAATCTCTACTGCCCTCGGTAGTCAGCATCCGTGACCGGTTCAAACCAGTCCGCTCCAGACGCACCACCCATGATGGTGAGTTGAATCACATGTTCATCGGGAGAGGCGCCATGCCAGTGCACAACACCAGGCGCCGTGTAGTTTGGCGCTCCACCAGGGAGGAGCTCTATCATTGCCTCGCCGCGAACCTGCGTGCGGCCGCGTCCCTCTTCCGCCGCGAGGATTTGCCACCCCGCATGACTGTGCCAATTGGACCGAGCGCCGGCTTCAAAACGGAGGCGAAGGGCACGCATGTCGGCTGAATCCGGTCTACTCGGATCACCGCCAACAAAACGAGCTTGCGGAGCCGCCGTTATAGCCGATTGCCACCCAAGAACCATCGTCAACATGCCAATCGCCGCAATGGCGAACAATATCTTCACCCGTGATCGAACCTGTCTCTGCATGGTGCTCTTCCTTTCATCTCAGAACTTGTTTCGCAGTCACCCACCCTTATACACCCGAATGACATGATCTGGCCAACGATTGCCTTCAGTCCCTCATGTCGAACTCGGCTATGCTAGTCCCATGGAACAAACGGCAAAGTTTTTCGTAGGCCAGATCGTCCACCATAAGAAATTCGACTACCGGGGCGTCATTTTCGATGTCGATGCAACTTTTCGGGGAACCGACGAGTGGTATGAAAAAGTAGCACGATCTCGACCACCGAAACACCTCCCGTGGTATCACGTACTCGTTGACGGCGCCGAGCACCCGACGTACGTGGCCGAACGCCACCTCGAATCCGACGACAGTGGCAACCCGATTACTCACCCCTTAGTTGGAAAACTCTGCGGTGAATTCCACGAAGGGCGCTACTCTTTGGGAAATAGACTCCAGTAGTGACGCCAGAACCAAGTAAAGAAACGACCATGAATAATCTCCTTAAATCTATTCAGCAATGTTTTCCCAAAGCGTCCGTGGCAACGGATTTCTTTATGCGACTTAACCAAACGTTGGAGCAACAACATGGATTTGCACCAACCAACACACGCTTTGCCGAAGGAGCCTGTTGCGACGAGATCAATGAACCGGAACTTCTACGGCTAGAGCAACATTGGGGAGAACGGTTTAAATTCGGCGGGCTCGCCGGCTCTTGTCACGGCGGAAAAACCGGCCTCGGCGCAGTAAGCCATCACGTGCCTGAACAAGATAGGCAACGGAACTTGCTCTTGGTCGGAGGGCCACATTAGGCTAAACCTGATGCCCGTCAAATGACAGCTAAAACTCGACAATATCTCAACACCGACCGGGTCCTGCAACAACTACTGCCGGCACTGACTGTCAGTTTTGTAGCCATCAGTCTTGGTGCCGCATTCGGTGTCCTCAGCGGTCGCGGTGCATTGGCCGGTATCCTCTCTGCCGGTATCATCGCGCTGATCACTGCAGCATTTGGCGGTACCCGAATTCAATGCTCCGGCCCAACCGCACCCATGACCGCTGTCACAGTCTTGCTCGTAACCGCCGTCGGCAGTGGGCTACTACGAGATCATCCAGATACAGACCCTGACCGGTTTATCAATCTGGTCCTGTTACTGACCGGTCTGACGCTCATAGTGGTCAGTTTGTTTCGATTGGGACGGTTTATAAGGTTGATTCCCAAGCTGGTGATCAGTGGTTTTATGAATGGCATTGCAGTGCTGATCTGGGTAGGGGAGATCGGGTCTCTGTTTGGCCTTGGGGGCAAAACCCCTTACCTGGGCAATATTTTGACCAACTTGTCCATCACTTGCCTCACACTGGGTCTGATATTCATGCTCCCAGTTCTGTTGCGACAAATCAGTGCGCGGTTGAACTCATTTTTTCCTGCCACCTTGATCGCCATCGTAATCGTCACGCTGCTGTCCGTCTTTCTCGATCTTGATGTGCAGCGTGTGAGCCTGGGAGGGTCGATTGAATCCTTGATGGACTTACAGAACATGGTCATCAGCCAGTTACCAACACAATGGAGCTTCGCCCTGATCCTACTGGCGGTACCGTTTGTGGTTCAGCTTACGATGTTGGCCTATCTGGATACGTTGCTCACTTCTCTCGTTGTTGACCGCAAGGTTGAGGTGATGCATGGCCATAAAGACATCACCAAACCTAACCAGGAACTTTGCGCACAAGGTATCGCAAACGCGACCGTTTCCTTATTTGGGGGAATTCCAGGTGCCCAGGCAACAATACGATCAGTATTGATCCTAAATGAGGGCGCCACAATGAGACTGGCTGGCGTACTGGTTGGTGTCTTTGTTCTTATTGAAATGCTGATATTCCAGGACCTGATCAGCTTGATTCCCCAGGCTGTCTTTTCGGGGGTTCTGCTCAAAGTTGGTTACGATGTTTTTGATTGGGTGCCGCTGCGCCAATACTGTTACCAAGTGTTGGGGCAGTCACGAACTCAGCCGCGACTGGTCAGTCACTTCGGGATGGCCTTGATCATAGGAACGACCCTGGTCACGGTATTAATCAACCTAAGCGTCGCGGTAATCGCATTTACAATTATCTTTTATGCGATAAGAAGATTTCTCAATCTAGAAGATCTCAGAGAATCGTTGGACTAATGTTTCAATCAGCTATCGGCGGGCCCTGCGGAAAGCGTTGCAGTTTATCAATTTCGATCGATTCCTTGCGACGAATTTCGATTGCGTCTATTCTGGCTATTGATTTATTAAGTTGTATAACCTGCGTAGGTCGGTGTCACTTTACGCAAGCCAGAACAAGGGAGCTGAAACCATGAGAAACGGGTTTCTTACGATCGTCTCGATTGCAGTTGGAACAGCACTGTTGTTGCCGGTTCACGTTAACGGCCAACCGGCAGCTGCAAATACCGTGAGTGAATCTCGCACATTATGGGGAGACCCCGACCTGCAGGGGATCTGGAACCATGGCACCGCGACTCCGCTGGAGCGGCCTGACGCACAGAGCGGACGGGAGTTTCTCACGGAGGAAGAGATTGCTGAGGTAAACCTGAATGCCACAACGTTCGCCAGTTCTGAACGCCGTGGCGATCTGAGTAAAGACCTAGACGTAGGACTGGCGTATAACCAGTTCTGGTGGGACCGAGGGTTATCGGATGGACGAACCGCGTTGATCGTGGATCCCCCCAGTGGAAAGATCCCGTACATGTCGACCACGCAACCGACACCAGGTTTTCGGCAACCGCGAACCTCCGATGGTCCAGAAGACCGGAATCTGTGGGAGCGCTGCATCACGCGCGGGGTACCCCGACTGGGCGGTGCTTATAACAATAACTTTCGCTTGATACAAGCTCCTGGTTACGTCGTGATCCTTCACGAGATGGTCCACGAATCACGCATTGTTCCTATGGATGGACGCCCACACGTCAATGCCGACATCCGCCAGTGGAACGGAGATTCGCGTGGCCGATGGGAAGGCGAGACACTCGTCGTGGAAACCACCAATTTTTCCGACAAAACGAGCTTTCGCGGTTCGTCGTCAGGTCTGAAGGTCATTGAGCGTTTCAGACGCGCGGATGCCAATACGCTCCAATACCAAGTGACTCTCGAAGATTCGACAACATGGACCCAACCGTGGACGGCAGCACTTGCTATGCCTATGACCGAAGGCGACATGTTTGAGTATGCGTGTCACGAGGGAAACTACGGCATGACCAATCTTCTAGCTGGTGCCCGTGTACAAGAGTTAGAAGCTAGTGCAGTCGGATCACGATAATCGTTTCTGGGACAACAAGCGTTCCCGAGCCTCGGTTCGTATCAGTTCTGAGTCAAACGCCAGTACTTCTACGATTGTTGGCACCGATCCGATCAAGCAAATAAGTCTTTAATGTGTCGATACCGGCGCCGGTTTTGGCAGACACTGCCAAGCCACCGCTCACCGAACCACATCGGTCCGTCTTGTTGAAGACAAGTGACACGCGACTCATGTCGACCCCTAGGTCGGCCAGCACCTTCTCCCCTAATTCCATTTGTTCGTGCCACTTGGGTTGACTTCTATCGACGACATGGAGCACAAGATCCGCCTGGCTAATCTCTTTGAGCGTACTGCGAAACGACACGACCAGATGATGCGGGAGCTTACGAATAAAACCAACCGTGTCAACGAAGATGACTGTTGTCGCGCCTCCGATGGAACCCTTGCGCAGCCTCGAGTCGAGAGTGGCAAACAACTTATCTTCAACTGGAACATCCGCACGAGTAAAGCGATTAAAGAGAGTCGATTTCCCAGCATTGGTGTAGCCGGCGAGAGCGACGATCGGCGCGTCACGCCGCCCGCGGCGATGAAGCTCACGCGTCCTTTCGATCTTGGATAACTCTTGCTTTAACTGCTTAATGCGAGTTCGTAACATCCGGCGATCGACCTCAAGCTGAGTTTCGCCCTCTCCACCCCGCACGCCAATACCACCAACCTGACGAGACAAGTGGGTCCACCGACGAGTCAACCGCGGCAACTGGTATTCGAGTTGAGCCAATTCAACCTGCGTACGCGCTTCACGCGTACGTGCACGGCGAACAAAGAGATCAAGGATCAAGGCGGTACGATCGATGACCGCACACTCGATAATCTCTTCAAGATTCCTGATTTGATTCGGTGTTAAATTGTCATCAAAGATCACCACGTCTGCACCCAACTCCTCTGCTGCATGGGCAACCTCTGCGACCTTGCCTCGGCCGATTAGAGTCCGTCCGTCCGGCGCTCGGCGATATTGCAGGCTTCTTCCAACCACCGCCATGCCAGTGCTTCGGGCAAGCTCTGCTAATTCGTCGAGGTTCTCGTTGACAACAAAACTAGGGTGTTTCGGTAAGGCCAGGCCCATGAGGAAGGCACGCGATGAGGGCCTTGGCGATTCTTTATCCAAGTCGCTATCGAGATCAGTCAGTGGGATCTACGAATCAACCACAAGAATCTTTCTTTCCCAACGGTTGACACGTGCGGCAGGTGGTGAATAAAAGCGGCGTCCCTCAAAGAGCCAACCTGGCTCCCTAAGGGACACCACAACTCGTACGACAAACGCTAATTACCGGTATCGGACCCCTTTCGGAATCGCGTCAGTCAATCGCGAAACAGTATAAGAGTCCGGCGCCACCAGTCCCCACAAGGTTCTCCTGGCTGCAGCCACGACTGGAATGAACCGAATTCCAGGATGAATTTGGACCACCGAGACGATCATGGTGCCCAACGATAGCGGCACCATCACTATTGCTGGTCCAATTATCACAAGTGGTCGCCGGAGCCGTACCGACGGGGCCAACAACCCGACCATGCGAGTCTGACCCGGTCAGGATGTCGTGTTCGTTCGGCTGGTCCCCGACTCCCTTTACCTCTTCTCCATTTTCATCCAGTGCAATAGGCTTTCTGATGTTGTTTCTATCGCGATGGACGTCGCCGTGAAGATCGGCTACATTCGCCGCAATCATAACCCCGTTGGCGTTGTACCACGGGCCAGTTCCGATACGGTCACGAGCATTGACCACAGGCGGACCCCGAAAACCTGACTGTTGACTGAGGTATGCACGCCAGGTGGCGCTGCCGCGACCGGCGCCATCTGCAAGCATTTGACAGTGAGCATCGGCCCCGTCAAGCCCGCCGAGATTGCCACCGTCACCAGGTCCTTCGCTCGTTACGAAAAAACTCATGGGTGCTTGTTGCGTAAACAAAGGGGCAGTCAGCGCAAAGACCGCCGCCAGAACAATAGCGATTTGAATTCTCTTCATACCGATTCTCCTTGGTCAAATTGATGGTTCCAGATTACCACTATTAGAGACCATCCATTTGAACTAATCGTAGTCTCTACACCACACAATCGAGCCCTCGGAAAGCCATTTGAGGCCGCCGAGCATGTGGTTGCGGTAAGATCGGCGTTCTATGGAAGAGAAAAAGACCTCGCAGGAGAAGGCCCCGTGGATCACGCATCGGCCCGAGCTGAAGGTGCTGGACTGCACCGTTCGGGACGGCGGCCTGATAAACGACCATCAGTTCACCGACGATTTCGTCCGAGCGGTGTACGAAACCTGCCTCGCTGCGGGTATAGATACGATGGAGATCGGCTATAAGAATTCGGAACGACTGTTCCCTCGGGACCAATTCGGCGCGTGGCGCCATTGCCGGGAAGACGACATTCGTCGCGTCGTCGGCGAACATGACGCCGAGGACACGGGACTGACGCTGGCGGCGATGGCCGACGCCGGTAAGAGCGACTGGAAGACCACCATTGAGCCTGCGGCCAACAGCGTACTTGGCATGATTCGAGTTGCCTTCTATGCCCATCAAGTCTCGGAGGCAACGGACATGATCCAACATGCCAGCGAGCAAGGCTACCAGACGATGGCCAATCTAATGGCGGTGTCGAATATCACCGAACAGGAGATCGACACCGTCCTAGAAGCGATCGCACCGACACCCGCTAGCACGATGGTAATCGTCGACAGTTTCGGTCATCTCTACCCCGAGCAGGTTAATCGACTCTACCGCAAGTACGCGGGCGCCATGGAGGGCACCGGCAAACAGATCGGCATTCACGCGCACAACAACATGCAACTGGCCTTTGCGAACACGATCGAAGCGATTGTGCTCGGCTCCAATCGTGCAGACGCAACCATGGCTGGACTCGGTCGTGGCGCAGGCAATTGCCCAATGGAGCTACTCCTCGGCTTCTTGCGCAACCCGAAATTCAAGCTACGACCAGTGATCCGCTTGCTGCAGGACCACATTCCTGACATTCGGAAGACGGTCGAGTGGGGACCGCTCGTGCCGTACAACATTACGGGACAACTGAATCTCCACCCACGTGCCGCCATTAAGTTCCGCGCTGGGGACGACAAAGAGGACTTCGTCTCGTTCTACGATCAGATCGTGAACGAAAAGGAGTAGCTGACGCTGGGTCCGGTCGAGAGCGCCACACAGTTACACAACCTGTAGCGGCAGAAGTCAAACCCGTCTACAGCTCTCCTGCACCACCGATATTGCCTTCTACGATCTGCTGCTGAAACGAAAACACTTCACCGAACAACGCGAACCATAGACACTCCTTGGGTTGTTATCTAGCAGCAGGACCCTAGTTCTGAAGAGCACGCCGAACGGCTCAATCCACATCCGCCTGGCTCTCCCTTCACTACGAAAAACAGTCCACAATGTTAAATAGTTATTTCATTAATGATTCCGTTAATTTATACAGTATTTCTATAGGTCCATAGTCCATGGGTAACCTCTGGCGCATTGCGCTTACGCTCCTCATTGGTCACACCGCCTGCGGGGGATCAACTGACTCCCCCAGCGCGCCCACACCCGTCACAAACCGTTCAGTTTCCTCGTTGACAATGAATGTCTCAGAATTGGCTCTTCGAGTCGGCGAGACCGGCAATCTGTCGGCGACCGCGACCTACAGTGATGGCACGAGCGGGCAGCTCTCTGATGTCGAGTGGGGCTCGAGCAACGCAACCGTGGCCAGTGTTAATTCCCAGGGAACCATCACCGCTCACGCAGTAGGCACGGCCACGATTACGGCTTCATCTAGTGGCCACAGTAGATCCGTGAGTATCACCGTCAACCCCGCGGCAACGGTGGACCTTTTGGCGGTCACCGCCCAGCAGAAACCCCTGCGCGTGGGCGAGCCCACAACGGTGCCGCTCACCGCACATTACTCGGACGGGTCAGAGGAACAAGTCACCCCGACGTGGTCCTCGAGGAATACGGCCGTGGCGACGGTGACGGCCGCGGGCACGGTCACCGCGGTGGCGGAAGGCCAGGCCGTTATCTGGGGAACGTATGACGGCAAGAATCCCTCGGTGACGATTACGGTTATTCCCGCGCTGTCCCTGGAGAGCCTGTCGGTCTCTGTAGCAGACACAACTCTCACGGTTAACCAGACCACCACGGCCACGGCGACCGCGACCTACAGCGACGGGACGACAAACACGGT
>CAZUZW010000044.1:0-21762 GCA_964624855.1 uncultured Vicinamibacteraceae bacterium | reverse complement strand
CGAAGGCAGGATTGAACAACGCATCTTGGTGGGTGAAACTTCGGCGATAGTGCCTAGCGTTACAGGAGCTGCGTGGATCACGGGAGACCATGCATTTTTTCTTGACGCTAGAGACCCAGTCGGCCATGGATTCTTACTTTGAGCGAACCCGGCTGTTTCGTCTATTGGTATCTCGAAAACTAGTGTAGTTATTTCGTTGCTCGGCCTGTCCGACGTATAGCATCGATGAACGAATCCAGTCGACTGCGTTGTTCGAAAAGAATGCGATGGTTCCATGTCGCGCGAAGCGTGTCGAGTACAGTTTCGTGGTACCAGACCATTTCCTCGGGCGAAGCCGAAAAAACATCCATATAGCTTCCGCCGTGTTCTAGAAGCCCTTGGGTCATGTTTGAGAGGTTGTGGATCTTATCTGCTGCCGCTACCGCAAATGATTCATGGCGTTGGCTCTTACGAAGACCTTCAATATAAGCGAGTTTTCGCTCGCGCCAATTCTTTTGCTTCGGTGGTTCCGTGACATCCTGGACAATGGCGAGCACTCGACTTCCAAACCGGGATTCGATGACCTCGACCGGAAGATGGGTATCCTCAAGTGTGTCATGTAAAACGGCAGCAATGAGGACGTCTTCATCGAAGCCGTAGTCCGAGACAATGGTCGCCACTGACAAAACGTGTGTAGCTTGAAAACCTGGTCCGGCCTTACGCCGGTTGAGTCCGTGTGCCTCGAGCATTGTCCTGACTGCGTCCTCGAATCTCTTGGAATACATTAGTGGTTATGAGCACTCTGTTGGGAAGGTCAAAGGGCTACCTATTTTAATGGTCCAGCACTAACAGCGGGCCTGCACGATGATATTGACATTTCCGTTCGAGTCAGACGTCCAGTTACAATCAGCATCAACGGCAAACTGAAAGAACTAGTGACAATTTGACGAGGTTAGCGAATGCTACCAGCTAAGGCAATGAGTCGCGGTTTGACAGCGTTTTCGGGACCGTGGAGCTGTTGTTCAAGACCTGGAGGTGATGCATGAAGCGATTAAGTTTGTTTGTTGTGGTCATGCTGTGTGCGGTACCGGTGGCTGCAGAGTTACCGGCGACGATTACCTCGCCGTATTTAAAACTGCAGGTTGGCCTTGCGGGTGATTCGATCAACGGTGTTTCCGAGCATGCTAGTGCCATGGCAGAGGCCGCGGTGGCACTTGGTGGTGATGCCGCTGCTGTCGTCGACGCTGCGAAAGTGCTGGCTGCTACCCAAGATATCGCATCGGCAAGGGAGGCTTTTGGGAGCTTGAGTGATGCGCTGATTCAATACTCGGAACTAGTTGGACTTGGTGAACTAAAAGTTGCTTATTGTCCGATGCTAGACAAGTCGTGGGTCCAGGAGGAGGGGCCAATTTCGAATCCATTCTACGGCGCGATGATGCTTACTTGCGGCTCATTTAGATAAAGAAGACGGCAGTTCCCACCTTGACCGACCAAAAAGGTCGGATATAGACTGGAACCCTGTAAATGAGACTGAGTCTCATTTTTTGATTGGTTCGCCACGGTGGCCTCACACTGTGGGTTTCAGGAGTTGTCCCCGGCTTGGACCAAGGCTTTTCCACATTAGACCAGTTGCCGATTGGCCAGAGCGCCGTGGTTAATGCTGTCGGTGGTGATCGGCAAGTGTCAGGCCGCCTCATGGAAATGGGGTTATTGCCTGGTACTCGGGTCGACGCCATCCGCAGAGCTCCACTGGGTGATCCACTGGAGATCAGACTGCGCGGCTATTCACTCTCGTTGCGACTAGCCGATGCTGGCAAGATTGAACTATTGCCAGAGTCAGCGAGTGTCGTCTCGCCGGTGTCTGTAGATCAGTTATTTCAGTTTCCGACCCACGAGGACAAAGTTGTTCCGACAACACACATTCCTAGAATCTTAGTAGCTGGCAATGCAAATTCGGGTAAGACCACAATCTTTAATGCACTGACGGGCAGCCGGGCGCAGGTTGGAAATTATCCGGGAGTTACCGTCACTCGTTCTTCCCGCAGGGTCACGTTACCAGGCGGCACACTTGCGGAAATTTGCGATCTTCCCGGTACTTATTCACTCAGTGCCCACTCCCCAGATGAGCAGGTAGCAGTTGATGCCGTGCATGGTCGGTTGGGAGGTCGTCCAGATGCAGTGGTTGTGGTTGTTGACGCTGGTTCGTTTGAGCGAAGTCTGTACTTAGTTTTACAGATCGCTGAGACCGGTGTACCGATCGTGATGACTTTGAACATGATCGATGAAGCAACCGCAAGTGGTATTAATTTCGATACCGATCGGCTGTCAAGCTGGCTTGGGGTGCCGGTGGTTTCCACTGTAGCGTCGCGAGGGGTTGGGCTTGATGAATTGCGCGAGGTTCTTTCGTCAACTCTTCGGCTGGCTTATAGGAACAACGTCGTGTGGACGGGATTTTCAGAAACGGTGGAGCAGGAGATCCTAGCGGTCGAAGAGTCCGTAGCTGAGGCGGAGTTGGGTGAGACGGCAGCTGCTCGACGTTCGTGGGCTCTTTGGTCATTACTTTCTGACGAAAGTGATGACGGTGTTAGTTCTGGAATTCCTCGGGCCGTGCGGGCGACAGTCGATCAGGTCAGACGACGGGCGGCCGAACAGCATCGGCCGATTGGCCAGGAAATCATTGGAGCACGGTACAAGTGGATTGAGAATGTTGCGCAGGACGTACGGACTACTGTCAGACCTGATACGCGTACCTGGACCAATCGCATAGACAGTGTTCTCACGCATCGAGTCGCCGGTATGGCGGTCTTTGCGGTCGTTATGGCCGTTTTGTTTGAGGCACTATTCTCATGGTCGGAACCGCTGATTGGGTTGATCGAAAGTCTGACCGCAAGGCTGCAGGTTGGTGCGACGGCGCTGCTTCCGGCTGGTCCGGTCAGCGGTTTGGTAGTGGACGGGGTTATAGCAGGTGTTGGCAATGTTGTGGTCTTTGTGCCACAGATTGCGATGCTTTTTCTCTTTATCGCGGTGCTTGAAGATGTGGGGTATCTAGCGCGTGTTGCGTTTGTGATTGATCGACTGATGGGGCAAGTTGGGTTACATGGTCGGGCCTTCGTGCCTATGTTATCTGGTTTTGCATGCGCCATTCCGGCCGTGATGGCGACGCGGACGATTGAGAGCCGTCGGGACCGACTTATCACGATGCTCACACTACCGATGGTCTCGTGCAGTGCTCGGTTACCAATCTATGCTTTGGTAACTGCCGTGGTTTTCTCGGCAGAATCCAGAGTGTTTGGAATCTTAAGCGTCGGCGCTGTCGTGTTATTTGCAATGTACGCATTGTCCGTAGTTGCAACTTTGTCTGCTGCAGCCGTTCTTCGTCGAACGGTGCTGCGAGGTCCGAGGCTTCCACTTGTTCTGGAACTTCCGCCTTATCGCATGCCGGTCTGGAGCAATGTTGGTCTGGTTACTTGGCGTCGAGTTCAAAAATTTCTATCGGATGCGGGCACAATTATTCTCACGATGACGATTATCTTGTGGGCTCTGTTGTCGTTTCCAAAGAGTGTTGATATTGAGGCCCGCTACGATGCCGAGCGAGCCGGCGTAACGGGTTTTTCAGACGCTGTCGCGCAAGAAGCCGAGCGTTCAAGACTGGATGGGTTGGAGGCGGCTGAACAGATTCGGTTTAGTATCGCGGGTCGAGTAGGGCAGGTGGTGGAGCCAGTGCTTGCGCCCCTCGGGTTTGATTGGCGCATTGGCGTTGGTATTTTGGGTGCTTTTGCGGCTCGAGAGGTTTTTGTCTCAACACTTGGAATCGTATTTGGTATTGAAGGGGCAGATGAGGAGAGTGGAACGCTCCGTTCCTCGCTACAGGCGGCCCGTCGGGAAGACGGGTCACCGTTGATGACACCGCTCGCTGGTGTATCGATTATGGTGTTCTTCGTGCTAGCGTGTCAGTGTATGAGTACGCTCGTAGTGGTTCGGAAAGAATCCGGAACGTGGCAGTGGCCACTTTTCATGCTTGCGTATATGTCGGTGTTGGCTTATGTGGCGTCACTGGCGGTTTACCAAACAGGTTTGTTTTTTGGCTGGGGTGTTGTGTGACTTGGCAGGAACCAGTAGTCGCGATCGTCGTTGGATTTGCTGTGGTGTCACTCTATCGACACGTGCGAGATCTGATTGGGGTGACGACGCCTGGGGAGCAGGCGTCATGTCACGGTTGCGATGAGTGTGAGGATGAGTCTGCCTCGGACACACACGTGGCAGACGCGTTAAACAGGAGGTCTGGGTGAGGTTATTGGACTGGACTACGGTACTTGGGTTTTGCTTGTGTTTATCCTGTTCGTCAGCGCCACCACAGGAAGTAGCGACGGAATCGAGAAGTGGACCGCCGTGCGATCCAGACAATGGTGGTTTGAAGCTTGCCGACGGCTTTTGCGCGGTGGTTGTGGCCGACGGTCTCCAGAACCCGCGCCATATTGATGTGGCTCCTAATGGCGATGTTTATGTTCATAACCGTGGAAATCGAGGACGTGCGGAGAACGAACCAGGTGGGGGTGTCGTGGTTCTGCGTGACGACGACGACGACGGCCGCGCCGATATTATTGAACGATTTTCAGACCATTATGGTACTGGCCTGCAGCTCCGTGGTGATTACCTGTATCTTTCGACGACGACGGCCATTTACCGCTATGCAAGGGCACCTGGCGAGCTAGTCCCGTCGGGTGAGGCTGAACTAGTGGTCGGAGGTTTTCCCGAACAGCGTAGCCATGCTTCGAAAGCATTTGCCTTCGATGGTGTTGGCAACCTCTATGTTAACGTTGGCGCTCCGTCCAATGCGTGTATGGAGGTGGCTCGAACGCGGGGGTCAAAGGGGCTGACCCCGTGTCCTCAACGTGTTCGACAGGCCAGTGTCTGGAGATTCGACGCTGACCGGCTTGACCAGACCCAAGAGAACGACGGACATCAATTTGTAACGGGCACGAGAAACATTGTGGGTATTGCGTGGGACCCTAGGACACGGGGTGTTTATGCAGCCCAGCATGGTCGCGACTCATTGGGCTCATTATGGGATTTTGATGACGAAGGCAATGCCGAAATTCCTTCAGAAGAGTTCTTTCAGTTGACCGACGGCGCAGATTTTGGGTGGCCGTTCTGTTATCACGATCGGTTTCAGAACAGGCGGCTGCTTGCCCCGGAGTACGGTGGTGACGGCCATGAAGTTGGTGAGTGTGCACAGTATGTTGACCCGTTGATAGCGTTCCCAGCGCATTGGGCGCCGAATGACTTGCTGTTTTACACAGGTGGCCAGTTTCCCGAGCGCTACCGAAATGGCGTATTGGTTGTGTTTCACGGTTCGTGGAATAGGGCACCTCGTGAGCAAGGTGGATATCAGGTCGCATTCGCTCCCCGCGTGGATGGTAAATTTACAGGGGATTGGGACATGTTTGCTGGTGGTTTTGAGGGTGAGAGTCCCCTGATGTCACCCCAGGATGCGAAACATCGACCCGTAGGTATTGCACAAGGTCCCGATGGGTCCGTTTTCGTCACCGATGATGTCGGCGGGCGTATTTGGAGAATCTTTTTCAAAGGAGAATAAAGCGGTTGTGGTTCACGCTGCCGTATCTAATCTATTCAGCTCAGCGTTTCAGAGTTGTGCAGGAGTTCGAGTCGTCGATTGTCAACCTACCTCCACACGAAAAACCCTACAAATCAGGGGAAAATAGTTCTTGCCCATGACCGATAGGCCTAGGACAACAACGAAGACGGTGCGTGAGCAGCTCGACACCGTACTGTCAGAGCGCGTGATCGTGCTTGATGGAGCCATGGGTACGATGCTCCAGCGCCGCGAGTTACAGGAAGAAGATTTTCGTGGGCAGCGTTTTACCGATCATTCTCATGACCTCAAGGGTAATTTTGATGTACTGGTCTTGACTAAACCATCACTCATTGCCGAAATCCACGCGGCATTTTTTAACGCGGGTGCTGACATTGTTGAAACGGACACGTTCAACGCGAATGCAATTGTTCAAGCTGACTACGGTCTTGAGTCGTTCGTTTACGAACTGAACTGTGAGGCGACCAAGATAGCTAAACAGGTTGCCAAGGACTGGAATCATCGAACGCCAGACCGACCACGGTTCGTGGCAGGTGCAATTGGTCCAACAAACAAGCCGTTGTCTATTTCTCCTGACGTAAACGATCCCACCGCCCGGTCAGTGAATTTCGATGATGTGCGAGAGGCATATGCCGAACAAACGCGCGGTCTCGTCGACGGGGGCTGCGATTTGCTTCTCGTCGAAACAATATTTGACACCTTGAATGCGAAGGCGGCAATCCTAGCGATTGGCGACGTTTTAGAAGAGAAAAATGTCGATCTTCCGCTGATGATTTCGGTAACGGTTACTGATCGAAGTGGCCGTACCCTTTCTGGTCAAACGATTGATGCTTTTTGGGTGTCAATAGCCCACGCTCGGCCATTTTCAGTTGGAGTTAATTGTTCGTTGGGTGCGCATGGCATGCGACCGTATGTTGCCGAGTTGGCACGAATTTCGCCGGCCTATATCAGCTGTTATCCAAATGCAGGACTACCGAATGCTTTCGGCGAATATGACGAGTCACCAGATCAAACTAGTCAACTACTTAAAGAGTTCGCGACAAGTGGGCTCGTCAATATGGTGGGCGGTTGTTGTGGAACTACACCCGACCATATCGAAGCGATCGCGCAATCAGTCAATGGGGTAAAACCGCGCCAGCGTCCCATGAACAAGGAATTAACTACGAAGTTTAGTGGTCTTGAAACAGTAACGATTCGTCCCGAAAGTAATTTCATTATGGTTGGCGAGCGGACGAATGTTACGGGATCTCGCAAGTTTGCGAATCTCATTACCTCGGACAATTTTACTGAGGCGGTTGAGGTGGCTGTTGAACAGGTTCGTGGCGGTGCGAACGTTCTGGACGTCAACATGGATGAAGGGATGCTTGATTCAGAACAGGCGATGACCAGATTTCTGAATTATATCGCGACGGAGCCAGAAATAGCGCGCGTGCCGATCATGATCGACAGTTCCAAATGGTCAGTGATCGAAGCTGGTCTCAAGTGCGTCCAAGGTAAGGCGATCATAAATTCCATCAGTCTGAAGGAGGGAGAACTCGATTTTCTTGAGAAGGCCAAACTCGCGCGACAATTCGGTGCGGGCGTTGTCGTTATGGCGTTCGATGAAACTGGACAGGCAGATACGGTTGCGCGAAAGGTTGAAATTTGCACACGGGCGTATCGGTTGCTGACAGAGCAGATTCGCTTTGATGCTCACGACATCATTTTCGATCCTAACGTGTTGGCGATTGCGACCGGTATCGAAGAGCACAACGACTACGCGGTTAATTACATAGAAGCAACGCGGCGTATTAAACAAGACTGTCCAGGTGCGAAGGTCAGTGGAGGTGTCAGCAATTTATCGTTTTCATTTCGCGGCAATGCTGTGGTGCGTGAGGCAATGCATTCTGCCTTCTTGTACCACGCGGTGCGAGCTGGTATGGATATGGGCATCGTAAATGCCGGTCAACTTGTTGTGTACGAGGATATTCCGGCCGACCTTTTGACTCATGTTGAGGATGTCATCTTTAACCGACGTGCTGATGCCACCGATCGGATGGTTGAGTTGGCGGCAACAGTAAGAGGTGAAGGTCAGAAACGTCAAGTGGATTTAGCCTGGCGCGAGGCCGACATTGATGATCGACTGGCGCATGCACTTGTACATGGCATCGTTGATTTTATTGAGACTGATGTCGAAGAGGCTCGGCAACAGAGTTCGCGTCCACTCGACGTTATCGAGGGTCCGCTGATGAACGGTATGAAAGTGGTCGGAGACCTCTTTGGTGCCGGCAAGATGTTTCTGCCACAGGTTGTTAAGAGTGCGAGGGCCATGAAGAAGGCAGTATCTTATCTTCAACCGTACATGGAGGCAGATCAGTCGAATGAAAAAATAGCTGCCAAAAAAATCGTGATGGCCACAGTTAAAGGTGACGTACACGATATCGGTAAAAATATTGTTGCAGTAGTGCTTCGGTGTAATGGATATGAAGTTATCGATTTAGGTGTGATGGTGCCATGTGACACAATTTTGCAGACTGCGGTCGATGAACAGGCAGATATCGTCGGTCTTAGCGGTTTAATCACGCCGTCGCTTGACGAGATGGTTATGGTGGCTGCTGAAATGGCTCGCCGGAATATCGGTCTGCCGCTGTTAATTGGTGGGGCAACGACGAGTCGTCAACACACCGCAGTCAAGATTGCCCCGGTCTTCGACGGTAGCGTGACCCACGTATCGGATGCATCCCGAGTGGTCGATGTGGTGTCGAATTTATTAAATCCGGTGCAGCGTGATACTTTCGTTAAGGCGAATAAGAAAGACCAATCAACCCTGCGGGAGCAGTACGCCGCAAGACAAGAACGGAAGATCAAATCTTATGAAGAAGCCAAGCGTATGCGTGTCGCTGTTGAGTGGTCAACAATTCAGATTCCAGTTCCTGCGTTTACTGGTCGACGCGAGGTCACGGTAGAACTCGATGCCCTAGTGCCGCTCATCGACTGGACCTACTTTTTTGCTGCCTGGCAGCTCAAAGGACGTTATCCCGCTATTCTAGATGACCCAGATCGCGGCGCAGCGGCGCGCGAACTGTACAACCACGCGACTCGTTTGTTGTCGAAGATTACCAATGAGGGACTTCTTAAGGCCACGGGTGTTTACGGTTTTTGGCCGGCGGCTAGCGACGGAGACGACATCGTCGTCTATGCCCCAGAACAGTCAGGTAAAACTGGTCTAGGAACAGAGCAGTTACGTTTTAACATGTTACGGCAACAGGATATCGGCGACGGGAAAGTGAGTCGTTCACTGGCAGACCTTATTGCGCCAATCCATAGCCAACAAGCTGATTACATTGGTGCGTTTGCGGTTACTACCGGGGCCGGTGTTGACCAACTAGTTGAACGATATGAGCGCGATCACGACGACTATAAGGCGATTATGGTGAAGGCACTCGCTGACCGTTTGGCAGAGGCGTTTGCGGAATATCTCCATATTAGAGTGCGGAATGAATGGGGTTATGGGGACAGTGAGGAACTGAGTCGAGAGGCACTCATCGCCGAGGAATATCGGGGTATCAGACCGGCGTTTGGCTATCCGGCCTGTCCCGACCACAGTGAGAAATTCAAGTTGTTTGACTTGCTTGATGTCGGGCCGGTGGGTATTGCTTTAACAGAGTCCGCGTCGATGATTCCGGCAGCCAGCGTTAGTGGATTGTATTTTTCTTCTTCAGATGCTCGCTACTTTACAGTTGGTCGGATTGGCAACGATCAAATAAAGGAATACGCATCGCGCAAAGGGTTTGCGATTCGGGAGGCTGAACGGTGGTTGGCGTCTAATTTGGCCTATGAACCTGCGAGGTGAGATATCAGGAAGTTTTGTCTGATTACCTTGGAATCCACTCGGATAAGGCTAAACGACGGTAGCTTGTGTCACTTGCTTGCTGAATTGATTGCAGACGTGAATGTATGATGTCGGCCAGCTGCTGAGAAGGGTCGATGCAATCAGAAAATCATTCGGAGTATCACATTCGACAGTACGCACTCAGCCAGGGTGCCTTGGAGATTGAGTACATCGAGGAACATTTTGGTGAGTACCGTCGCCGGAAACGGGCAGTGGAAGTTGTTGGCCGTCTCGATGGTCGAGACCATCACATTCTCATGGCGGAAGCATCGTTGGCTGCTGACTCAGCTAATCTGTTTCCGGTCGCTTATAAGGTGTCACATGAGATTGGCCTCGGTGAAACCGATCCCAAGCTGAAGGATCTTGTCTCACGTCTCGAAGAATATGTGCAGTTTAAAGATCGGAAAGTTCTGTACAGCTGGATTGGGGGAACCCGGAGAGATTGGCGTGGGCAGGGATTCTTTCGTGCGCTGACGGAGGAACAGGAGACTTGGGCTCTTGATAACGGTTTTGATGAGATCGTGGTCAAGACGAAAAATCGTTTCTACGATATGCGAAGCACACTTGACCACCTCGAATTCAATGTCATTAAGTTTGAGCTCAACGTCACGGACAATCGAGAATCGAAGGTCTATCTCAGTAAACACCTCGGTGTCGAGGTGGTGGACCGTCACCGCAGCACCCGTTCGGTCATGCAGTCCGGTTGAACCGGGATTGAACGAAAAGAGATTATGTTGTGGAAATCGTTCAGGTTTTATCGCTCAATGACCGTCGACTGTCTGCTTTTCGAGACATTCCAGATCCCACAAGACTACGCGAGCTTGGAAACTTTGTAGTCGAGGGTCGACTGGCTGTTCGTCGACTACTCGCTGAAGACAAGTTTTGTATTAAGGCTCTACTTGTGACCCCGACAACGTTGGAGGCGTTGAATCGTTTTCAAAGTTTCGATATGTTTGAATGCCCGGTCTATGTAACTAGTCGTGACATGATCAAGAACATTGGTGGTTTCGATTTTCACCAAGGGTGTCTTGGTCTTGTAGAACGGCCGCCGCCGAAGACAGTTCAGACCTTGTTGCGGCTGGTGACCTTCTCGAAACCCATCATTGTTTTAGAGAAGGTTGGCAACGCCGATAATATTGGTGGAATTTTTCGAAATGCCGCGGCTTTTGGAGCGGCAGGCATCCTAATGAGTCCGGGATGTTGTGATCCACTATACCGTAAGGCCATACGTACTTCGATCGCTACGACTTTACAGATTCCATATGCAGTTGTTGAAGACTGGCCAGCTGGTCTTGAGTCACTCCGTCGTCACGGGTACGACCTGGTGGCGCTTACTCCTGACGATGATGCAATCTGTCTCAATCGTTATGAGTTCTTCAAAGTAGGCCGTAGTAATGCATTGATACTAGGAAATGAAGGTGATGGTCTCTCTAGGGCAACGCTAGAATTGGCGGATGCCCGGGTTCGAATTCCACTCGAGCCTGTCGTCGATTCTCTCAATGTGGCTACTACCGCTGCGATTGCACTGTGCCATCTCAGTCGGTGCAATGAGGTTGGTGAACGATCCGGTGTCGAAAACAACTGACAAGATGGTCGTTGACCATGCCTGTGGATTGCATAAAGGCATAACAAATCGTTGATCCCACGAATCTGAATCCCCGGCCTTTGAGATCTTTACTCATCGCGTCTGATTGAGGCGTGTTAGCTGGAACTTGAACCATTTGTGTCCAATTGTTCTGTTTTTGAACACCTCCGACAAATTGCCAGATGTAACGATCGAAGGAACCGAATTCGTTTTGCACCACTATAAAGGCTTTAGCATTCTTGATGGTTGATTCAATCTTGAGGCGGTTTCGCACGATGCCACGATTTGCCAACAATTGTTGGCGTTTACCAAGGTCGTAACGAGCAATGACTTCAGGTGTGAACCCTGAAAATGCTGCGCGATAGTTTTCTCGCTTCTTTAGTATGGTGATCCAACTCAGTCCAGCCTGGGCACCCTCGAGAGTCAGCATCTCAAAGAGCTTGAGATCATCGTGAACGGGGACGCCCCATTCTTGGTCATGATAGCTCGTATACAAAGGGTCTGAATTCCCCCACGGACAGCGTGTTTGTGACCTGCGCATGACCTACGAATGATACCCTTGATATCCATGTGTTTTAGGGCATTAGGAATCTTTGTAATGATTCTATCTTTGTCACCATGCGCCGCCTTTGGTCAGGGCGCTGTCGCGAGTGAAGAATTATTTGTCACTCCGTGGACACTTGAGGAAATGATCGAGAAACAGGCAGTTTTCGAAACAGACCTCGGAGTTATTGTGATTGACCTGCTTCCACATCTTGCTCCAAATCACGTCGGTTTGATTATGGAATTGGCCGAACAAGGTGAATTCGATGGAACTACATTTCATCGAATGGTTCGGCATGGAATTATCCAAGGTGGAGACCCGCTGACAAAAGATCCCGATGAAGCTGCCCGCTATGGACAGGGGGGCTTACAGAGAGTGGGCGATGAGTTGAGTGCTGGACCTCATCTGCGTGGAGCCGTGGCGGCTATTGTCGTGCCGAATCAACCGGATAGCGGGGGATCCCAGTTTTTTATTTCGGTAGTAGATCAACCTGGACTAAACGGGCAATACACCATATGGGGACAAGTCGTTGAAGGCATTAATGTTGTTACGACAATTTCTGAGACGGCGGTTGATCCGGAAGGCCGGGCTGTGGAGCGAGTTGCGGTCCGTAGGGTGAATATTCGAGATCGGCCCCAGGAGGAGCCTTTACCGTTTTTAAATGAGACAGCGGAAGAGCTTGGCCGCTATCGGGCCGTGATCGAAACCAGTTTTGGTTCGATGACGGTGGAATTCTTTTCAGACCTTGCACCGAACCATGTACGTAACTTTCTTCGTTTGGCAGATGCAGGTGTTTACGATGGGATGTCTTTCCATCGCGTTGTATCCGATTTTGTGATTCAGACAGGGTATATACCGACACGACGCGATCCACTGAGTGAACGCCAAGAACGCTTAATTGAGAACTTGAACCCAGAATTTAATGACACGAAGCATGTTCTCGGAATTGTGTCTATGGCCCACGGTGAGGATCCGGCAAGTGCGTCGACTTCATTCTTTATCTGTACCGATGTAGCTGAAGAATTAGACAATCAGTACACGGCCTTCGGCGTTGTTGTCGAAGGCCTTGATGTCGTGTCAACGATAGGGTCTGTGCCTACCGAGGGAGAACGTCCACTAGACCGTGTTGATGTTCTCTCAGTTCGAGTAGTCCGCGACTAATTTGGGAAGATGCGTCAATTGGCGAGTAAACGTTTGGCAAGTGTGACGTAATGTTCGACTGAATCAATCATTTCTAAGATCGATACGTGTTCGTTATCGGTGTGCGCGACGAGCACAGAGCCTGGACCAAACAAAAGAGGTTTCCCCCAAGCTGACAAGAAAGGAATATCGGTTGTGTAGGGGAACACTTCTGTCGAAAACCCTGATAGCGTTTCAAGTGTAACCGGCGGCACTTCGACCACGGCTTCAAGGTCCACCAGCGACGTTAGACTTGCCAGTGCTATTCTTACCTCTTCTGCCGCGCCGACCGTGCGAAAGTTCACTTCAGCTTCGGCATTCGGCGGTACAACGTTTGGAGCCAAGCCACCCGATAGCAACCCGACTGTGTAGTAGGTGCTTCCCAAAAGGGGGTCTTGGGGCAAGGGAAGGTTGCGGAGCTTGAGGAGTGCATCAAGAAGTTTTTCGATCGCGGAGTCACCCAACTCGGGATGAGAAGAGTGTGCGGCCCGGCCATGGGCCACGAGACGGGTCCGATAGACTCCTCTGGTGGCGGCGCCAAGTTTATTCTCTGTCGGTTCACCATTGATAAGGTATCGAGATCCGAGTGGGCGCGTATTTGCGGCTCGAGCACCCTGACTTCCTCGTTCTTCACCAACAACTACCAGTAGAGCCACTCGATGCTCACCGTCCGATCGTAGGCGCTCAAGTGCGGCCAACTGTGCCGCAAGAATGCCCTTTGCATCACAGGCACCGCGGCCAAAAAGCAGTCCGTTTTCTTCACGGCTGGGAAAGAATGGAGGGACACAATCAATGTGTGTTGAAAACACAACATCGGGTGGGGAATCAAGTGTGGCGATGATATTAAAGCGGTCGTTCGCGACAGGTTGTTCAACCACCTGATAGTTTCGGTCTCGAAGCCAACTTCCTAACCATTTACAGGCTTCAGTTTCTCGTCCTGATGTCGAATCGATGTCGATCAGAGACCGAGCCAGTTTTATGATGTCTATCGAATCCATGACTCAAGCTCTGTCCGCGTGTCTGTTCGATCGTCGCGATATTTGACAATTACTGGCGTGTATAACGAAACACCCCAATCCTTACCTTGTGGCGTGGTTACAGCTCGTGCGCCAGGTACTACTACAGCACCTTCAGGAATCACGGTTGGGACACCAGGGTCCGACTTGATCAGTTTGCCGTTTGGCAGGTCCACGATGGGTGTTGAATTGGTTATCACTGTTCCTGCTCCGATTACCGCCCGGCGACGAACCACAGTCCCTTCGTACAGTCCCGTGTTCCCGCCGACCAAGGCATCGTCTTCAACGATAACTGGCATCGCTCCAATCGGTTCAAGTACACCTCCGATCTGTGCTCCTGCACTAACGTGAACATGTGCTCCAATTTGGGCACAAGATCCTACAAGGGCGTGGGAATCAATCAGACTTCCTTCATCGATGTACGCGCCGATGTTGATATACATTGGGGGCATGCATATGACTTTAGGGCCAACATAAGAACCGTCGCGAATAGACGACCCGCCCGGAACGAGGCGAACTCCGGAAGTATCATCGAGAGATTTGAGCGGAAGCGTATCTTTGTCTAGATATGGAGCATTACTACTTGGTGACGGATAGGACACTACGGAACCGACTCGAAACCCAACGAGAATGCCTTTCTTTACCCAAGAGTTGACTTTCCAACCGGTGGGAGTGGACATGTCAGGTTCGGCGGCTCGAACCTTTCCCTGTGATAATTCGTCTCGGAGTTGGGCAAAAGTGTCACGTGCTTGTTGGACGTCTGCATCAGACCCAAGTTCGTAGAGTTGTTCGATTCTTGTGGCCAGCTGTGGGATTGGCATACGTGTCATATTCGGGTTGAGATTCCGTTTTCGATTTAGCCCGTCTTGTCATGACTCATGGTCAAGAAAACCAAGGTCTTTCAATACGTCGGCTATTCGTTGGCGATTATGTTCTTCAGGAGCTACGAGCGGCAGTCGGTATCGTGCGGTGAGAAGTCCCATCTCAGCGAGTGCCGCTTTTACTGGGATCGGATTCGATTCGACAAAATTAACCTGCATTAAAGGTAGAAGTCGTTTGTGAATAGACAAGGCGGTTGCAAAATCATCTTTGAGCGCCGCGTTCACCAAGGCAGACATTTCAGAAGGTGCTTCATTCGAGACGACTGAGATGACGCCAAGGCCGCCTACTGCCATCATGGGCAGGGTGTATTCATCGTCACCAGAAAGAACGCTGAATGTCTCTGAGGCGTCCGAACAGATTTGAGAAATCTGACCAAGGTTTCCAGACGCTTCTTTGATGCCGATGATATTGGGTAATGACGCGAGTCGCCGCAAAGTTTTCGGATCGATATTTATCCCGGTGCGGCTCGGAACGTTATATACCATTACTGGACAGTCTAGATTTTCTACAACAGTAGAAAAGTGCTGATAGATGCCTTCCGGTGAAGGCTTGTTGTAGTACGGTGCAACGGAGAGGATGCCATCTACTCCGGCGCGAACCATGTCTTGGGCAAGATCGACTACCGACTTGGTGTCATAACCGCCTGCGCCAGCCAGTACAGGAATCTTGTCACCGGCTTCTTGGACCACGAGATCGACGACTCGGAGCTTTTCTGAATTTGACAGTGTCGGACTTTCTCCAGTTGTTCCGCATGGAACCAAGAAATGGATGCCGTTTTCAATCTGACGTTTGGCGAGACGGCTGATGGCTTCCTCGTCAATGTTCCCGGCTTCCGTAAACGGGGTCACCAACGCCGTTCCACACCCTGACCAGCGGTGTTTCATAGTTATCCGATTCTCATTCTCAATCGAGCGCCAGAACGTCGCGCATAGTAAACCAACCCTTACGGCCCTTAACCCATCTTGCAGCCTCGAGCGCCCCTTGGGCAAATATTGCACGGTTCCGAGCCGTGTGGGTTAGGGTAATTGTTTCGAACGGTCCGTCGAAACCAATGGTATGGGTTCCCGGTAACGATCCGGCTCGAGTCGATGCTAGATTTATCGGATTCGTGTAACCCGATGTTTTCATTGTCTCATTTAGCGCTAGCGCCGTTCCGGATGGTGAGTCGACCTTAGCGGCATGATGAGATTCGTGAATCCATGCGCCGAAATCGTTCTGATCCTTAAGGAGGGACGCTGCGCGTTCGACAATGCCCATGAGTAGGTTGACGCCAATAGAAAAATTGGCGGCTGCTACTACACCGATACCAGCATTTTCGACTAGTTGTCGCATGGCACGTTCACTGTCATTCCAACCCGTGGTTCCGATCACAACGTTGATGCCAGCTGCCGCCAGTTTGGGGAGGTTGTTCACTGTCGCGTCCGCGGTCGAAAAATCAATTGCCACGTCGCTTCCTTGTAATGTTTCCGCAGTGAGCCCTTCACCGAGAGCATTGTTGTGGATATCTAACCGATTGACGATTGTGTAGCCACGAGTGTTTCCTAGGGCGTCGATTTCCTTCCCCATGCGACCATAACCAATTATTGTGATTCGCAAGCTCATTGTCGTCCCTGTTAGGTTATACCTTGGTCGTATTCGCGACCTTTCGTATCAGTGAGCGTGCCTTAAGAGCGTCTTCTTCTGTTCGAAATCCGAGAATCGCTGAATAACGTTGGTCGACAACTTGTGCTGAGAGAAACCGGACCGTGATTCCGGCCCACGCGATAGCAGTAGTGACAGCATACGCGAGTCCCGGTCGGTTATTCCCTTCCACTAACAGTACCGGCGTTGGTGAAAGGGTGAATCCCGCAGCGTGTGCAGCAAGTGTCGTACGACGTCCTGAGCCAGCCAAAATTTCAACCGTAGCCTGGCTTGAACGGCTAGAAAGGCTATATTTCATAACGACACTCAAATTAGCGCCCGCTTGGGCGAGTGGTTCTAGAGTCGCCGCGAGTACACCGGGTCGATTCCGGATTGTCGTTCGCCACATTTTGACTCGTCTAATTCTTACCGTCATTGTGAGTCGTTTCGAAGAGAGGAAGCATGCACCGTTCTTCTGGCGACGCGTGGCACTGATTATACCTTTGGCTCAGGTGTCGTGACTTATGGCCGGCGTGTATAGTTGTCAGCCTTACGTAATTTCCTGTCATAGGATTGGGGCGAAATGGTCCGCAACATACCGTCGAAAATGCGTGTTATTGAAGTCGTTAAGCATGGATCGGTCGCACGTCTGACAGTTGCCCAGCGAGCGGTTCCTACGCCAACGCCTGAGGAACTCCTCGTCAAGGTAGCAGGATGTGGTGTTAATCGAGCAGATGTTATGCAACGTCAAGGACATTACCCCCCTCCGGTTGGCGCTTCCGACATCCTAGGACTTGAGATTTCAGGCACAGTTGTGGCGATTGGTAGTGCCGTTTCGAATTGGCAAGTCGGCGATCAAGTGTGCAGCATTGTGACCGGCGGCGGATATGCTGAGTTCTGTGTGGTTCCTGCGCCACAATGTCTGCCGATTCCGGAGGGTATCGACGTGGTTACCGCCGCGGCCTTACCGGAGGCGTGTATGACTGTGTGGACGAATGTCTTCGACCGGGCTGGGCTTGCGACCGGCGAACGTTTCTTGGTGCACGGCGGTTCAAGTGGTATCGGAACAACGGCTATTCAAATGGCGCGGTTATCAGGAGTCGAGGTGTTTGCGACTGCGGGCACGGCGGAGAAGTGTGTGGCGTGTGAACGTCTCGGAGCAGCACGAGCATTTAATTATCACGAAGTCGAGTTTTCTGAAGCCGTCCGGATCGCGACGAAGGGTGAGGGAGTCGAGGTTATTCTAGACATGATTGGTGGTCCCTATCTCGAGCCGAACCTTAAAACGCTGTCGGTGGAGGGGCGACTCGTTTTAATCGGTCTAATGGGCGGAGCGACTGCGGAAATTAACTTGGCCTCATTGATGTCGCGGCGTCTCTTTTTGACTGGTTCGACGCTTAGATCTCGATCTATTAGTCAAAAAGCCGCTATTGCTGAGGCGATTCGAGTACATGTTTGGCCGTGGATTGCCGAGAAACGCTTCCATCCAGTCGTACATGCGAGGTTTCCATTTGAGGAGGTAACTAAAGCCCATCAAACGATGGAAGCCAGCAGCCATATCGGCAAACTGTTACTAGAACCATAAAGTTTGCGTGCCACGAAATCATTGAGCCTCGATTTATCGAAGCAGGAAATTACTGTTTCTTATTTGTCCTTTCAACTGCTCGACTTTCTAATTTACTAGCTGACGGTATACTTATTATTCTCTGACACAACAAGCGGTGTCGAAGTCACGGAGGAGTAATGGCCGTTGCCAAAGTTGGACGGAATAATCCGTGCCCGTGTGGAAGTGGACTGAAGTTTAAGCAGTGCTGTGAGCGCAAACACGACCAGATGTCACGTGTGAGCCTCGTTGCTATTGCTGGCGTAGTATTAGCTGTGGTCGTCGTACTGGTCTACAACTTTACGACTGAACGTGGCTCTGGATCTCGCCAAGTGTGGGATCCTGACCATGGGCACTACCATACGGTTCCATAATCACCTCGCGGTGGGTACGGTGTCATTCAATTGATCCCACAAACATGAGAGCGTGACATAGTTTCTCTCTACTTATGCAATACGTGCGGCTAGGGCAAACAGGCCTAAAGGTGTCACCGATTTGCCTTGGTGCCATGTCCTTTGGTTCGACTAAATGGCGGCCGTGGGTGCTCAGTGAGACTCAGAGCCGGCCATTTTTTAGACGTGCTATTGAGGCCGGCATTAATTTTTTTGACACAGCCGATATGTACTCCCAAGGTCTCAGTGAAGAGATCTTGGGGCGAGCGGTCCTTAATTTTACAACACGTGATCAGGTGGTGATTGCGACTAAGGTTTACTTCCCAACAGGGAATGGTCCAAATGATCGCGGATTGTCGAGAAAACATTTATTGAAGGCGATTGACGCTTCACTAGTCCGCTTGGGAACTGACTATGTTGACTTGTATCAAATCCACCGATTTGATACACAAACTCCGATTGAAGAAACCCTTGGCACACTAAACGACATTGTCCGCTCTGGAAAAGTTAGGTATATCGGTGCGTCAAGTATGTACGCTTGGCAGTTTCTTCAAATGCTTCAGTTGTCGAAACAGCGTGGATGGTCCCAATTTGTGTCGATGCAAAACCATTACAATCTGATTTACAGAGAAGAAGAGCGAGAAATGCTTCCCCTTTGCCGTGCTGAGGGTATTGGGGTAATCCCATGGAGTCCACTGGCCCGCGGTTTCTTGGCGGGGAACCGAAGTCGACCGTCTGCAAAGCGCGCAGACAGTGGGCGAGAGACTTTGCGAGCGGCCACTGACGATTACGCGCGCACTCTGTATTACGGTGAGTCAGATTTTCAGGTGATTGAGCGGGTTGTCGAATTGGCAAGTCGGAGAGGTGTTGTCCCTGCTCAGATTGCGTTGGCTTGGTTGATGTCTAAGCCTGGTGTCAGTTCTCCTATTATTGGTGCGACGAAGATTGAACATTTAGATGCTGCTATCGCAGCACTTGAGATCAGGCTGGATTCTCAAGAATGCGTCTGGCTTGAAGAACCGTATGTGCCGCATCCAGTGTCAGGGCTGACATAAAGATCTTCGGCATTTGGCTTGGTGGGATTCCTTGTGTTGTATTTGAGACCTCCGACAGGGAAAAAGGTGCCGTTCTTAGGAGGGTGTATCTTCCCGCAAAAAAATAGGCCCTGAAAATATTTTCAGGGCCTACTAAATAATTTTTTGTTCTACTTGTTACTGCGTCAAGACTTTGTTTTTTGCTCTGCAGTTAGCTTAACTACTGTCATGACTTCTATAAGTTAATTGCCAGATTCTTTAACCGTTTTAATTATCGCTGCAGCAACCTTATACGGGTCCGCATTGGATGCGGGTCGGCGATCTTCCAGCCTTCCTTTCCATCCGGCGTCAATTGTTCCGACAGGAATTCTGATTGATGCGCCACGATCAGAAATTCCGAAACTAAATTTGTCGAGCGCTTCTGTTTCATGGGCACCTGTCAGTCGTTGGTCATTGTCGGCGCCGTAAACATCAATATGCCTCTGAATTTGTTTTCCAAAGGCCTCGCAAATTTTCGTAAACGTGGCTTCATTGCCAGCGTTACGCATTGCGCCATTTGAGAAATTGGCATGCATACCAGAACCGTTCCAGTCGGTTGCGCCCAGTGGTTTAGGATGCAACTCAATCGCATAGCCATATTTTTCTCCGCAGCGCTCTAGGATGTAACGAGCAACCCACGTTTCGTCGCCAGCCCGCTTGGCGCCTTTACCAAAGACCTGGAATTCCCACTGACCAGATGCGACTTCCGCATTGATACCTTCCACATTGATACCCGCTTCTAAACATGCATCGAGGTGTTCGTCAACGCAGGCTCGCCCGTAGGCATTTTTTGCGCCCACGGAACAGTAATAGGGCCCCTGTGGTCCAGGGTAACCACGTTCTGGAAAACCTGGAGGCAGTTGGGTACGGATATCCCACAAGAAGTATTCTTGTTCATAACCGAACCAAAAATCGTCGTCATCGTCATCGATAGTGGCGCGTCCATTCGACTCGTGCGGCGTTCCATCTGCATTCAGAACTTCGGTCATGACCAAGTAGCCGTTCTTTCGGCACGGGTCAGGATAAATGGCCACTGGTTTTAACAAGCAGTCCGAATCGTCGCCGGTGGCCTGTTCGGTCGAACTGCCATCGAACGAC
Organism: uncultured Vicinamibacteraceae bacterium; assembly: GCA_964624855.1. GTDB lineage: Bacteria > Acidobacteriota > Vicinamibacteria > Vicinamibacterales > UBA8438 > CAUZIB01. The sequence continues at coordinate 1,306 of CAZUZW010000044.1, read as the reverse complement.
CACATGGGGCATTCTTCAAGGGTGCCATTGAAATTCTTTTCGATTCGTGTTTTTGAACGTAGGCTCTGTGTTGGTTTGTAGCCATCCAACCAGATGTACTCTAGCTTTTTAGTCATCGTGCAATTAGCTCCTTATGTGGGTACGAGAGAATGTATAGATTTCTCTTAAGAAAAGCTATTAATCTGTGAGTAATCACGACGTTGTTGCTGCCATGAAGGTTGTGTAAATAAAGCGCGCATTCAATCATTGTTTTGACCGTCTTTGAGTAAGGTCTCCAGCTCACTACGCAGATGGTCAGAGTCCTGCGGTGACAGTTTTGAACCGTTCTTGGTGAGGTGGAACACGTCGACTGCTCGGCTTCCTTCTGTCGATGCCAACACCAATTCGATGTCGCACTGGTGTTGGGAAATTACTCGGCTGATACGGTACAACAACCCCCACGAGTTTTGACTGATAATTTCCAGAATACTGAAACGACCCGAATATTCGTTGTCCATGTGTACAACCACTTGGATTCTTCCTCGTGGCGTCCGCTCAAAAAAGCCTTGTTCTTTGGGTTTTAGGGTCGCGTCAATGTTTTCACGACTAGCGACGACGTCTTTTAATCTGTGAACGAACTCTTTCTGTCCTCCCTGGTTTAGGCGAAAAAAACTCTCTGCATCTGTGAACTGAAAGATATCAAGGGCCACGCCTTGCTTGTTTGACATGGCTTGACCTCGCAAGATATCCATTCCGAAATACGACAATACACCACAAATTTTTGCATATAGTTTTGGCTGATCGACCGACACAACCGTAAGCTCCCAAAATGAATCTGTCGCCTTAAGTGCGCAATGAACGTCAGAGGAATCAAGATTTCGTGAGAGACGGATATGTTCGTAGATGCCAGTAGTATCGACCAAGCGAAGGTAACGGTGAGGGAACCCGTCAAGAAACAATTCCAGCTCAGTATGGTCGATGTCGTTCGGGCGTTCTTCTTGTAATTCGCTTAAGGTAGTCCCTGTAGAATCGATTACTTCATCGCCGTATCCGAGCGTCAATCTGTTGTAAGTGTCAACGTACAGTCGCCAAAGCAACTCTTCCTTCCACGGCGTCATAACCTCAGGTCCTACGGCTTCAACATCGACCAGAGTGAGCAGGCAGAGCAATTTTAGTCGGTCTTCGGTTCCCACAAGCTTAGCCAGACGCTGAACGACATCAGGATCTTCAGCATCTCGTCTGAATGCGGAAGTTGACATCTGTAGATGGTGGCGGATCAGAAACGATACGGTGGCGATGTCGCGTTCGGGTAGTCGAATTCGTCGGA